>CAJXVN010000192.1 GCA_913060775.1 uncultured Gammaproteobacteria bacterium
GATCTACACTATCCTCTTCGTCGGCAGCGTCAGATGTGTATAAGAGACAGACCCGGTGCAGTTTCCCGGGATCCCCCGGCTGTTCATAGTCATGAGCGAAGGCGACATGAAACGAACCGGGTTCAACGGCGCCCGTCGTGCTTGCCGCCAGGAACAATGGCACGGTCAACCGATAATTCATTGTTTCCCCTTTCCTGCCAGCCGAGCACAGAGGCGCAGCAGCATTAATACGGCAATTATCCCGCAACTCAGTAGCGTAATCGGAGGCATGCCCCCAAACCAGTCTGCCGGCACAAACCAGCCGTGCCAGCCGAGCCAGGCAACGTGACCAAAAGTAATCACCAACGCCAGCAGGCCCAGATGCTGCAACTGCCGCCAGCTTCGGCCAGCAAGCGACTCAGCAACGGACGGCACTGACGCCACGGCGGGTATCAGCAGCACCATCCATGCCAGGGCACCGGCTAGCATGGACAGCTCGGTTGTCATTTTAAGGGTGCCATCCAGATTAAAAAAACCGGTGTAGTAAAACAGATTAAAAATCGGTATTGAAACCAGAATATGCAGCGTCGCTAACCACAAACCGATCAACCCCAGCGGCCGACGATATCTTAACCAGGGTTCGAATCGGCTGCTAAACGTGACCAGCGGGCCTATCGCAAAACTGCTGCTTAACACCACCACGCTACTCCAGCTAATCGCCTTGTTGCTGATATAAAGCGGTATTTTAGACTCGACCACCGGGCCAAAATAGACATAACGAGCATAAGCGTAGAGCCCGGTGATTAGCAGACAGCAGAGGGTTATCGCCACAGGGGCAAGAACCGAGTTCTCGTCTATATTGTCTGACCGTTGCTGCATTAAAAGCTACTCTAGATCTTCCCGCGATGAGAAACACTGGCTTAGACTAACAGTTTAACAACTGCACCTTCACAACACAGGATCAACCCACCAACCCGACTAAAAAAGTAGAATCGAAAAGAATCAACTAATGGAGAGGAATAATGAGTAATACCATCGCTAAAGCAGTGGACGCAGACGGCCACATCATGGAATCACTGGCAGAGATGGCCGAATACGCCCATCCGGCGGTTAGAGAGCTGTGCGTCAACCCGCAGAATTTTTTTCGCACCCCCTTCCCTACGCTGGACGGTGTTCACTGGCCCAACCCCAAAACCTACCGGGAAGAGTACGGCATTATGGGCGACCAGGAGGTGGCTTCTGGCAACCGCAAAGGCGGTGCTGAAGACTGGCTCGAATTTCTCGAAAAGGCCGACGTCGAATACTCGATCATGTACACCAGCGAAGGCCTAACCGTCGGTGCGTTGCGTTCGGTCGAGTACTCAATCGCCGTGTGTCAGGCCTACAACGATTACGTCGGTGATCGTTATCGCAACGTCAGCGACAAGCTCCGGCCGATGGCATTGATCCCGATGCAAAGTCCTAAGGACGCGGTTGTCGAGCTGCGCCGGGCAGTCAACGATCTCAGGTTACCCGGTGCCATGCTCCCCTCCAGCGGCCTGCCGCTGCCGCTGGGCCACGAATACTACTTCCCGGTCTACGAAGAAGCCGCGCGCCTGGGCTGTGTGCTCGGTGTGCACGGTGGACCCAACGGCGGCATGGGGCTCGATGCTCTGGACTCACTGGCCGCATCGCACGTTATCCATCACCCCATGGGGCTGATGATTGCCTGCGCCAGCATGGTCCATTCAGGGATATTTGAACAGCAACCGGACCTGAAGGTGACCTACACTGAGGGGGGCTCCGCCTGGTGCACCATTTTCCTCGATCGCATGGCCCGTAATGCTGAACTCGACGCCGACATGCTCAGTTTTGATAAGTCGTTTGAAGACTATTTAACCGGTGGGCAAATCCTGATTGGTTGCGAAGGTGAAGAACCTACCCTTGAGCACCTGATCCAGCGGGTCGGTATCGAACCCTTTGCCTTCTCCACCGACTATCCCCACGAGGTCGATTTCGCTGCCGTGCGCAAGCAAATCAGCGAGACCAAAGAGTTGACCTTCATGAACGATCAGCAAAAATCAGCCTTCCTCGGCGACAACGCTCGGCGGTTTTTTAACCTCGATTAAACATTGATCAGGGGTATCGAAACCAGAAACGCCGGGATTATTCCCGGCGTTTCTGGTTTTAATCGCTGCAAAACGGAGAATTAACTGACCCGCGGATTCAACTCGCCACTTTGATACCGGGTCACCATGTCGCCCAGCGGAATTACCTTGATTTTATCGGCCTGTCCGGCGCTGCCAAAGGCCTCGTAACGGTCAACCACAATGCTTTTCATCGCCTCCAGGGATTTGGACAGATACTTACGCGGGTCAAATTCACCACGATTACCCGCCAGAAATTGCCTGATCGATCCGGTAGAGGCCAGCCGCAGGTCGGTATCGATATTGACCTTACGGACCCCGTGCTTGATCCCCTCCTGAATTTCTTCAACGGGTACCCCATAAGTTTCCGGAATTTCGCCGCCAAACTCATTGATGATCTTCAACCACTCCTGAGGCACCGAAGAGGATCCATGCATCACCAGGTGGGTATCCGGAATACGACGATGAATTTCCTTAATCCGCTCAATGGCCAGCACGTCACCGGTTGGCGGCCGGGTAAATTTATAGGCACCGTGGCTGGTGCCAATCGCAATTGCCAAAGCATCCACGCCGGTGGCTTTGACAAAATCGGCCGCTTCTTCCGGGTCGGTGAGCAGTTGATCGTGACTTAACTTCCCGGCCGCGCCAACGCCATCCTCTTCACCGGCTTCACCGGTTTCAAGCGACCCCAGACACCCGAGCTCACCTTCAACAGAGACACCGCAGGCGTGGGCCATGTCAACCACACGCCGGGTCACATCCACGTTGTACTGGTAGTCAGCCGGGGTTTTCTGATCCTCCAGCAAGGAGCCATCCATCATCACCGAACTAAAATTCTGTTGAATCGACCGCTGGCAATCCGCCGGCGAACCGCCGTGATCCTGGTGCATGCAGACCGGGATTTCTGGAAATTCCTCAAGCGCGGCCAGAATCAGGTGACGCAAAAAGGTGGGGCCCGCGTATTTCCGGGCACCAGCCGAAGCCTGCAGAATCACCGGGCTATTAGTCTGCTGGGCACCTTCCATAATGGCGCGAACCTGCTCCAGGTTATTGACGTTAAATGCGGGCACGCCGTAGCTGTTCTCAGCGGCATGATCGAGGAGTTGTCGCAAACTGATTAGTGCCATGGTTCCTGTTCCTTCATTAAACTCTATGGTTGTTATCCGGGATATCGCAACGAACTGCAGCGCCGGTTGTCCGGGCGTATTTTGACATTAGCCGCGCAGGTTCGTGCAAAAGACTGTGCCGACACTCCATGTGACCTGGATGTCACCGGCGAGTTGCTGGAAAGACAGCATATCCGATCAGCGCTACAAAATGGGATAGTCATCCGGCAGGAGGTGATCGGCGGCCTGATCCTTAATCGACTGCTTCGCCTCCGCCGATCTCTTCAATCGGTCGATAGTACTTTTTCCGGAAATTCTCCAGCACCGCCTCAACCTCGGCATTATCTTCACCCAGGTGAAGCAGCGTTTCGCGTGCTAGTTCAACACTTGCTTCGAAGGTCTCGGAAACAGTGAAGCTGGCACCCGATGCCCGCAGTTTCTGACAGCCCGCAAGATCATGACCTCGAGCAAACACCGGCACACCCGGAAAAGCACTACAGGCAGTAGCGATAACTTTTTCGGTCACTTCGGAATTATCAATAGATACGACCATTAGCGGCGTATCAGCAACGCCTGCTGCGCGTAAAACTTCCGGCTGCCGAGCGTCGCCGAAGTAAACCGATCGACTGCCACCCCCCTCTCGGTTGACCACGGCCACATTGTTATCAATCGCAAGATAGGCAATCTGCATTAGATCCAGGATCGAACCAATTCGTTGGCCCATACGGCCAAATCCGACGAGAATGACTGGCGGGACACTGCCGTCAGCAACTCCGGCCGTCAGTTCAAAGGCTGGCACCATCTGATCCCGAGAAGCGGAATAGGTCCGATAAGCAAAATATTCGAGGACCGGGGTAGCGAGCATGCTCAACATGACCACCACCAGCAGTTGCTGGAACAACGCCGGTTCGATTAACCCCAGACCATTTGCCAGGGCAAAAATGACCAGCGCAAATTCCCCACTTTGAGCCAGCACACTGGCGAGCGAAAGCGCCACCTTTGACGGCACCCCGAACAGACGTGCCAGGGGCCAGAGTGTCAATAATTTGATTCCCATCAGGCCGAGGGTAATGGCCAGAAAAAAGAAGGGGTTATCGATGAAAACCGAAAGGTTCAGGGACATCCCCATGGACATAAAAAACAGCCCAAGTAGCAACCCTCGAAACGGCTGAATCTCGGCAATAATCTGATGACGATAAGATGAATCAGCGATCAGTAAACCGGCGATAAACGCTCCCAGCGCCATGGACAGGCCAACACTCTCCATCGCTTGCGCCGCCCCCAGCACAAGCAGCAAAGCCGACGCGGTGAATATTTCCGGGGAACCCAGCCTGGCGAGCCAGTTGAGCAGGGGATTTAAAACGTATCGAGTGATCACCACGATCAGCAACAGAATAGCGACTGCCTCTGCCACTGCCAGGAATACGTCGCCCGCCATCGTTAATTCCGACGAATCGATCAGCGAGACCAACGCCAGCAGCGGGACAACTGAGAGATCCTGTAACAACAACACCGCAACGGTCGCTCTGCCGTACTCAGACGAAAGCACCTTGCGTTGAGTTAACAACTGCAGGACAAAGGCCGTGGAAGAAAGCGCCAGCGACATGCCGATCAGCACCGATACTTCCCAGGGAGAACCGAGAAACTGGTGGGCGACAATCGTTATCAGGCCACCGGTTAAGACCACCTGAAGTGAACCCAGCCCCAGCACCAGGCCTTTCATTCGCCACAATCGGGTGGGATTAATTTCCACGCCGATCACGAATAACAGCAGGACGACACCCAGCTCGGAGAGGTGGGCAATTTCACTGTAGTTGTCGATGTGACCCAGGCCCGATGGACCTAACACGACACCGGCAATCATAAACCCGGGTAAGGCACCAAGGCCTGCAGACTGGCACAGTGGCACGGCAATGACGGCCGCCGTCAACAGGATGATAACGTCCGTCATATATTCCACTGTGTCAGCCGTATACCCATGTTCGCGCCTCTAACCCATGGTTTACCAAAAACGCCTTCTGCTCAGACTAACAAAAATATCCAGATTCGGTAATCAGTGAAGCGGGCTGCCCCAACCGAGGTTTCCCCCTGCCGTTACGACTGGCTGCCGGGTGGCTGGAACCGGCCCGTTATTGCCATTAACCCCCGCTTACCCTGAACCGACTAACGCCTGACCGCGAACCCGTGCATTTCAGGCTGCGCATCGCTGCCGTTGGCCCAACGATCAGGCGTCCTGATTAGAGAGTTAGCCTCCGCGATAACAGGGGGCTACCAGTTCTCACCCAGCAGCTCAAAATGAGCCTGGGGGTGCAGACAGGCGGGACAAACATCGGGGGCAGACTCGGCCTCGTGCAGATACCCACAGTTGATGCAGCGCCAGGTAACCACGCCGTTGCGCTCGAATACCCGGCCAGCCTTAAGGTTCTCAGCCAGGTCCAGATACCGCTTTTCATGCTGTTTCTCGGCCACGCAGATAGCCTCGAACGCGAGCGCCACCGCAGTAAACCCTTCCTCACGGGCAACCCGGGCAAATTCCGGATACATATCACTCCACTCTTCATTTTCCCCGGCGGCAGCGGCTGCAAGATTTTCCAGCGTGCTGCCCACCTGCTCAGCAGGAAAACTGGCGGTGATTTCCACGTTGCCACCCCTGTCTCTTATACACATCTCCGAGCCCACGAGACCTCTCTACATCTCG
>CAJXVN010000193.1 GCA_913060775.1 uncultured Gammaproteobacteria bacterium
CACCATGATTCCTAATATCACCGATAAGAGTGAAGCCACCATCGGTTTTACCTTCAAACCGGGTATCTTCCGCTATTATCACATCTTCCAATCTGGCGCCGCTGTGGGCAGCACTAAAACCACCGCCCTCACTCACTAACAATGTGTCCCGGAACGTACCGCCCAACATTTCAACATTAGAGCCTGTCCGAGACCACACAATACCATTTTCATAAACACCATCTCGAAGAATCACCTGCCCTCCTCCGCTCGCTTCCAGCTCACCCCCTGAAACCGTTGCACCTGCAATTTCAACAGCTGAGCCCTGAAGCGCTTGAATAGTCCCGCCAGTGTTATCAACATGTCCACGGGATAACGTCAATGTGCCGCCGTCACTGGCCTGCATAACCCCCTCATTCTTCGAACCACCCAATGAGGCAAAGTTAACCTCTAGTGCCCCTATGGCATCAATTAACCCTCGATTGACCAGCGCCAGTTGGTCAAAACGGCCAATGCCACCGATTTCCCCTGCTCCCCGGATAACGTTGTCTTCGTTGATCAGTGAACCCTGAGTTTCCGAAGTACACCTTATACAAGAGCGGCCCAAAATAAGATTCTGGCCTGTTTCCGACAGGGTAACTTCACCGCCACCGGACAATGTCACTATGTCATCCGTATGCGTCCCTACAATCATCGTCGTCATTGCACCGGTTGAGTTCAAAGCAATCTCACCATGATTCCTAATATCACCGATAAGAGTGACACTTTGGCCGTTATCTACTAATAACGTTGTACCACTTGTCGAACCGATGCCATCGAATGTTGTGCTAGGGCTGCCAATATTGATCGAAGCACTACTTGAGCTATCAAATAAGGTATTTCGAATCTCCCCCCCATTAAACAAAAGTTCTCCGGTGCCGCTGGTGCTAATAACTCCGCCTTCAACGACTGCACCACTTCCGAATTCAACGAATGATCCGTTCGACGCTTTAATGGTGCCAAAGGCATTGTCGTACAAGCCGCTATTTAGCTGAAGAGTCGCGCCATCGCTTGCCAAAAGTGTCCCAGCGTTCAGCAGCCACAAGCCGGCATCCGGCATGATGGTTAGTGGGCTGCTCCGGGTCGCTTCAATAGTGCCGCCGTTGATGATGCCCAACGTACCCATACCTAGCTGACCGGCACCGCTGATGGTGTGCCCCACTTTGTTGACTAGCCAATCGTCTGCACTACCAACACCGACAATCTGGTTTTCGGCATGATTACTCATAAGCAATGTGCCAGCGCCACGTAATGAGACTACGCCGTCCACGCGGAGTTGGGTGTTGTCTCCGGTCGAATGAAGCAGCAGGTGATCATCGTTTTGGATGACGCTAACGCTGACACCGCCGTTAGCCTTGCTGTCCAGCGTGAGGGCATTACCATTTTCAACAACGATATCCGCAGATGATCCAATTTCAAGCCTGCCCAGGGTGATGTCGGAATCAATGGTTACCAATCCATCCATAACTCGCGCATCCCACATCTCGCCATTTGGGATGACGACAGCTCCACCCAGAGCAAACGGTGCTTCACTCCAAGTGGAGTCTTCCCAGCTGCCATCGCCCCCAGTCCACGTGTTTTCTGTCAATGACGATTCGATATTCTCGGGTAGCCATTCAGATGGCTGATCTCCAGGTATAGCTGCCTGGAATCCAGACTCCCTGGAATACCCCCATCCTTCGGTGGAACCAGATTTCTGGATAGTACCTGTATAAGCTTCATGGACGTCATCATGGTCCGTCCCAAGTTCAAAATCAGCGCTACCTGGTTCGTTTTGATGAGGTAAAGGGGCTCCTACATGGCCAATTGCGCCACCGTAGTAGTTATCCACCCACTGCACGTTCTTTTCCGCGCCTGTTGTTGCCTCCAATGCATACTTAAACAAGTCGGTATCCGTGGATTCTGGAATTTCGGCTAACCCAAAAGGCCTATCCAATAAGGTGAACTGTTCAATTGACCCGCCCACTGCAGTCAACCCTAGCGCTGCAAAAGCATTTACATGAGTTCCCGCACTATGCCCAATGAGATGAAGGCCATCAGGGGTGCCATTAGTCTGATGAAGGAGTTCGCGGGCTAGTCTGAATCCGGCCGTTGCAGTCCGCTCATCTATGGCACGTGCGATTACATAGAGTTCGGGCAGCCCACAGCCATCACTGCATTGATAAGCCTCTTCCCAGCTAAAACTATTGATGTTAAATGACGGCAGCGCGCCAGCGCCGTCCTGAACATCTATCATTTTTTTAGCCATGCTGCGCACCCAAGAGGGTATTTCCAACTGGAAATCAGATGCTTTCTGAACACCGTGTGTAATTACTACGGTTGATTGACCCGGTACGTGCGCCCCGGTATTCCTTCTTTCCAGTCCGAATTCTGCCTTTGCACCAAACGAGATCCCTAGGAGTGCTCCAGTTATGGCGATAAGCACTGACAGGCGCGTTTTTTCCCGTTGAAGAAGCAGCATGTTTTTTCCAGGTTGGGGAATTATTCTTAATTTTTATTAAGCCGTTTAACCCTGGCAAAATAAATTTAGCCAAGAAAATTGACAGCAAAACCCATGCCGTATTTATAACCAGTTGATTATAAAGGGGTTATTTATTGACGAGAAAGGAAGAGACTGGAGGAAGCGGGGTAAACCTCAAGATATCTGTAAAACCTACTGACAAAACTGTAAATTTTTTTGACATATTGGTCACTGCACGCGACCGGGGCTGGAAACTGGCTTTTCAAGGACCATTGGCGCAGCTGCTAGGTCGCGCCTGATTTACCAGCACCCGACCCACCACCTGCCTAAAGATATCTTGACGTTAAGAGCGCCCTAGTACTGCGATCAAATTCCAATATAAGCACGCAATATTGGAAGATTCCCAGCTAAAGTAGGCAGTTGAGTTTTGGTCTACTATCCGTCTACTAAATAAAAAACAAATACATAAGATCAATTAAATTATTTCCATAACTCATTGATTTTAATGGTGCCCGGGGCCGGAATCGAACCGGCACGGTGTTGCCACCGAGGGATTTTAAGTCCCTTGCGTCTACCAATTTCGCCACCCGGGCATTTCTAGGCGGGAACCAGTTGCTAGGAGAAGACGAACTGGCCTGGTGCTGGGCGCGCATTATATCGACTTGAACGCCCGGTCGCACCCGCAAACTTTCACATTCGAGCGCTATTTTTCGGAGTTTGACAGGTCGGGCAAAGAAGATGCCTGACGATGGAAGTATCACCAAGAAATGGAGGCTGGGGTCGGAATCGAACCGGCGTAGACGGCTTTGCAGGCCGCAGCATGACCACTCTGCCACCCAGCCTCTGGGTGTATTCCTGAATGCGATTGATAGAAGAAAATCTGGAGCGGGAAACGAGATTCGAACTCGCGACCTCAACCTTGGCAAGGTTGCGCTCTACCAACTGAGCTATTCCCGCATCGCTAGGGAGGCGTATTGTAGTGACCGCAAAAGACGTGTCAAGCACCGTCATTCGCTATCAACGGCACCACTGCGTAAGTAGGGCCACGCACCGCGCAAATAACCCCATAAAGACCAAAGAGTTAACAGCACTGCGCCCTGCAATAACAACAGCCCGATGAAGTAGGTCGGAATAACCCCAAAAAGGTCATGAAAGTAGATCATCATCGTCAGGGCCCACATCTGCATAACGGTTTTTAACTTGCCCCATCCACTGACTGCCAACACCCCCTCCACGTTTCGTTCAGCCATCCATTCGCGTAACGCGGAAACGACAATCTCACGCCCGATTATTAACACTGCTGGTACCACGACAAACAGGGAACTGTCGGCATAAGTCAGCAATATCAGGGCAATGGTCACCTGCAATTTGTCAGCCACCGGGTCAAGGAAACGACCAAAATCTGACGATTGATTCAATCGCCGTGCCAGCACCCCATCAAATATATCGGTCAGCGCGCCGATGAGGAACACCCAGCCAGCGGCGGGACGGCCCCATTCGTAAGGCAGCAGAAACAGCACCACCAGAGGTGGCAGCAGCGCTATACGAAACAGGGTGAGCAGGTTAGGAATATTGACAGGCAAACTCATCGGGGGCGGCATTTTTCGGAAGGTAAGGAGGGTTATTATTCGATAGCGTGGAACCTATCATAAACCAGTTCGGCCAGTCGCTGGTTGATACCGGGCACTCTTAACAGTTCGTTTTTACCCGCGCGTTGAACTTCCTGCAGGCCGCCAAAGTGGCTAATCAGGCTCTGGCGTTTTTTTGGACCGAGACCGGGGATTTCCTCCAGCACGGAGCGACCACGTTTTTTCTGCCGACGATGGCGATGACCGGCGATGGCAAAACGGTGTGACTCATCGCGAATATGCTGAATCAGGTGTAACGCCGGAGAGTCCGCCTCGACCGCAAATGACTCGCCGTTGTCGAGGCGATGCAGGACCTCCTCCCCCGCCCGGCGCTCCGGACCTTTCGATACGCCAACCACCAGCAAATCCGTAATACCCAGGTCCGCCAGCACCGCTCCGGCGCTCGAGAGCTGACCTTTACCCCCGTCAATAAACAAGATGTCAGGCATCGGGGCCTCTCCCTGTTTAACGCGACTGTAACGACGCCGTATTGCCTGTTCCATGGCCGCGTAATCGTCCCCGGGAGTAATCCCCGTAATATTAAAACGGCGATAATCCGATTTCAGCGGTCCCTGCAGGTCAAACACCACGCAGGAGGCCACCGTCGCCTCGCCCATGGTGTGGGAAATGTCAAAACACTCCAGGCGCGAGGGGATTTCTTCGAGTTTCAGCAGCTGCCGCAGGCGTTCATAACGCTGAGCGATGCTGGCACGATTGACCAGTTTACGGTTTAGCGCTTCGTCAGCGTTGGACTCTGCCAGTTCGATCAACCGCCGACGGTCACCCCGCTGCGGCCGCCGAATTTTAATTTTCCGCCCCGCACTTTCACTCAGAGCATCGGCCAGCAACTGGGAATCTTCCAGCGGGACATTGACTAATAGCTCACTGGGCAACTGCCATTCCAGATAGTGCTGCGCAATGAAGGCAGAGAGCACCTGGTCGGCATTTTCTTCGCCTTCAAATTTTGGGAAAAAACTGCGATTACCGAGATTGCGTCCGTCACGAATCATGAACAGCTGAATGCAGGCGATGCCGTGGCGACTAACCGCCGCGATCACATCAACATCCTTATCACCGCCCTCAATCAGCTGTTTCTCCTGCACCCGTCGCAGGCTGACGATCTTGTCGCGGTAGCCAGCAGCACGCTCAAAATCCAGCTGGGCCGCCGCCGCCTCCATCTGTTGATTCATCTGATCGAGCAACACCTGGCTCCGCCCGGTCAGGAACAGGGTGGCTGCCTCCACGTCGGCGGCATAATCCTCCGTACTAACCATGCCCACGCAGGGCGCGGTGCAGCGTTTAATCTGGTACTGCAGGCAGGGTCGCGAACGGTTGCTGTAGTAGCTTTCACTGCACTGGCGCACGGGCAATATTTTTTGCATCAAATAGAGGCTATCGCGAACGGCGCCGGCGCTGGGATAGGGGCCAAAATAGCGGCTCTTACCGTTTTTTTTACCGCGATGAATGCTCAGCGACGGAAATTCATGCTCTATGGACAGGCGCACGTAGGGGTAGCTTTTATCGTCGCGCAATAAAATGTTGTAGCGCGGCTGCAGCTGCTTAATGAGATTGCTCTCTAGAATCAGCGCTTCGTTTTCGGTGTGCGTGACGGTGACATCGATGTCGCTAATCTGCGCGACCAGGGCAGCCGTTTTGCTGTTGCCATGATCTTTCGAAAAATAGCTGGAAACCCGCTTTTTAAGGTTCCTGTCTCTTATACACATCTCCGAGCCCACGAGACCTCTCTACATCTCGT
>CAJXVN010000194.1 GCA_913060775.1 uncultured Gammaproteobacteria bacterium
ACGAGATGTAGAGAGGTCTCGTGGGCTCGGAGATGTGTATAAGAGACAGCTGGCGGACACCGTGGCGAGCAGTGACATGGCCAATTTCGTGACCTAGCACGGCCGCCAGTTCTGCTTCGCTGTTGAGATAGGCTAATAGTCCTCGGGTGATATAGATGTATCCGCCCGGCAAAGCAAAAGCATTGATGTCGGTGGAGTCCAGCAGGGTAAATCGATAAATCAGCTCGGACCGGTGGCTCTGCTCGGCCAGTCGTGCGCCGACTTCGCCAATATATTGCTGTAAAGAGGAGTTATCGTACTTGCCATAACTGGCAATGATTTTGGAATGATTCTGGCGGCCAATCGCAATTTCCTGCGATTCCGACATCAGTACCACTTCGTTACGGCCACTGACCGGATTCACCGAGCACCCGGTGGCGAGCAATATCGTTAGCGAGGCGGCTAACAGTATGCGCGCAAAAACCTTGTTAAATGCGGCGAACTTCAGGATTGGGTTCATGGCATCCATTCTAACCCCGCAGGGTGGTACAGGCGCATCTGCGGCAGAGCGTAATGCAGCTTTCGTTCCGGGCGACCGGCGCGAAGCCAGCCACGAATGGTTACCTGTCCACCAAGGAGCTGCTGTGGGGGAATGGCACCGGGCCAGGTAGGGGCGAAGGGGTGGCCAAAATAGTCGGTCCAGTCCCGTTTGCTGACACGGACACTCAAGCGATTATCGACGATGAAATAATGGAATTTTCTGCTGGCCGTGACCTGAGTAATCCGTCCCTCGAGGACCTGATAGCCGGTCCGGGGCTCACCACGAGTCAGTTGGGTGACAGCCATCGGCTGGTATCGGGAATGGTTCCAGATACCCATCGAACGATTTCTGGCGTCGCGTTCGTAGGCGGCAAAACAATTAGCCGCGGCAATATTCGGCGGAAGGATTAACAGGGTGGCTAAACCTTCCTGCAGTAGAACGACAGCCGGGTTACTACCGTCGGGCAGGAGTAGGTGGGCCAGCACTCTACCGTAACGATCTGTCTTTTCTACGTCGGTGCGCAGCCCCACCGAGGTGCCCGGGCGAACAAGCTGTTTGAGCCGGTCACGAGCCTGGATAGCGAAGGGTTCTGAGTGCCCGTGCTGGTGGTTGATTTCCGGCGTGTTAATGCCGAGTAGGCGAACCTTGCGACCATCGTGTAACTCGATAGTGTCGCCGTCGTACACCTGCCGAACCTGGCCCTGACCGGCGATTGGCAGGTCGGGGCAGTGGCGAGTTTCTGCCCACCCTTCAGTGGGTAGAGTGGATAGCCAGGCAATAAAAAAGGCGCTCCGAAGAAGCGCCTTTTTTAGCAATGGAGACACCGCCGACTTAGCGGCGATAACCAGCAGTAATTACTGCTGGTAGCGGCGACGAAACCGCTCGACTCGACCGGCTGTATCCGAAATTTTCTGTTTGCCGGTGTAAAACGGATGGCACTCAGCGCAAACATCTAGCTTAAGTTCGTCCTTGCCCAGGGTGGAGAAGGTTTTGAAACTGTGGCCACAGCTGCAGCTGGCGGTTATTTCCCGGTATTCGGGATGGATATCAGGTTTCATGGTACGGGTTTTCCGGTACTTGTTGAGTAAGGTGCCGAGACCGGTGTTACTCGGTATGGTCTCGTACGGGCGGCGCATCATACGCCATCACACTCGTGCCGACAAGCGACTTAAGGGTGAATGAGATGGCGATTAGGGTGCAGACTCCAGAGTTACCCGAGCAGGTCAGCGACGGCGGCCCGCTCTTCGAGTAGTTCCGCTGCGGTGGCATCCATACGGCTACGGCTGAAATCGCTGATGGATAATCCCTGAACGATCGAATATTGACCGTCTTTGATGGTGACCGGGAAGGAGTAAATAATGCCTTCCGGTATGCCGTAGCTGCCATCGCTGGGGATCGCCATGCTTACCCAGTCGCCATCGGCAGTGCCAAAAGTCCAGTCGCGCATATGATCAATGGCGGCCGAGGCAGCCGAGGCGGCGCTGGAAGCTCCCCGAGCATCGATGATGGCGGCACCGCGTTTTTGAACGGTGGGGATAAAGTCATTTTCGAGCCAGTCCTGTGGCAGGTCGGGTGCGGTGCCACCCACCTGCAGGTGGCTTACATCAGGGTATTGGGTCGAGGAGTGATTGCCCCAGATGGTCATCCGGGTAATGTCGGTGACCGCCGTTTGGGTGCGCGCTCCGATCTGGCTAAGTGCTCGGTTGTGGTCAAGCCGAGTCATGGCGGTGAACCGGCCGGGATCTAGATCCGGTGCGTGAGACTGGGCGATCAGGGCGTTAGTATTGGCCGGATTGCCCACAACCAGCACTCGGACATCGCGACTGGCGTGGGCGTTGATGGCTTCGCCCTGCGGGCTGAAAATTTGTCCGTTGGCGGCGAGCAGGTCCTTACGCTCCATTCCCGGACCACGCGGTCGTGCACCGACCAAGAGCGCGTAATCAACGTCCTTGAATGCAACCCTGGCATCGTCAGTCGCGACTATGTCGTGTAGCAGGGGAAAGGCGCAGTCGTTGAGTTCCATGATCACCCCCTCAAGGGCCTTCAATGCTGGCGTAATTTCCAGTAACTGCAGAATGACGGGCTGGTCCCGGCCAAGCATGTCGCCGGCAGCGATGCGAAACAGAAGTGAGTAGGCGATTTGGCCAGCACTGCCGGTAACGGCGACGCGTACGGGTGATTTCATGGATGTCTCCAGTAGGGTTTTGGATCAGAAACGCTGGTTATAAAATCTGCTTTTTCGACCAGACTGGCCAGCTAAAGTGGCGGCTTAAGTCGGGATGAAAGCAGGTCGGTAAGTGATTTAAAAATAAAAATGGAACCGAAAAATGGGCGAGTTAAGTGCTCTTCATTGACGCAAAAAACTCGGCATTGGACTTGGATGCTTTGATTCGATCAAGCAGAAAATCGGCGGCGGCCAGTTCATCCATGGGGTGGAGTAGTTTGCGCAGGATCCAGATTTTCTGCAGTTCTTCGGTGGGTATCATCAGTTCTTCGCGACGAGTTCCCGAGCGATTAATGTTCATGGCCGGATAGATGCGCTTTTCGGCCATCTTCCGTTCCAGGTGAATCTCCATGTTGCCGGTGCCCTTGAACTCTTCGTAGATCACGTCGTCCATGCGCGAGCCAGTTTCCACCAGAGCGGTGGCAATAATGGTCAGACTACCGCCCTCTTCGACGTTACGGGCTGCCCCAAAGAATTTTTTGGGCCGGTCGAGGGCGTTGGCATCTACCCCACCGGTGAGGACTTTGCCGGAGGAAGGCACGGTGGTGTTATAAGCTCGCGCCAAACGGGTGATTGAATCCAGCAAAATGACCACGTCACGCTTATGCTCGACAAGCCGTTTGGCCTTCTCGATAACCATTTCTGCCACCTGAACGTGGCGGGTGGCGGGCTCATCAAAGGTGCTGGAAATGACTTCCCCGTTGACCGAACGCGACATTTCGGTGACCTCTTCAGGCCGCTCGTCGATAAGCAGCACTATCAGGTAACACTCCGGGTGGTTGGTGGCGATCGAGTGGGCGATGCTCTGTAGCATCATGGTTTTACCCGACTTCGGGGACGAAACGATCAGCCCGCGTTGTCCCTTGCCGATGGGGGCAATCATGTCGATCATTCGGGGAGTGATGTCGGCGGTGGTGCCGTTACCGGTTTCCAGGGTGAGCTGGTCATCGGCAAAGAGTGGGGTGAGGTTCTGAAAAAGTATTTTATTGCGGGTGTTTTCGGGGACTTCAAAGTTTATTTCGGCGACTTTTAACAGGGCAAAATAGCGCTCGCTGTCCTTGGGTGGCCGAATTTTTCCGGCGATGGTGTCGCCGGTACGAAGTCCAAAGCGCCGAATCTGGCTGGGAGAGACATAAATATCGTCCACCCCGGCGACATAGGAGCTGCGCGGCGAGCGCAAAAATCCAAAGCCATCCTGGAGCACTTCGAGCACTCCCTCGCCGTAGATGTCCTCGCCTTTTTTGGCGTGGGCTTTGAGCAGAGCAAAGATGATCTCTTCTTTGGGAAGCCGTGCAACATTATCAATTTTGTTTTGTTGCGCAATCTCTACTAGCTGTGAGACCGGCTTTTCTTTTAGTTCATTTATATTCATAGATATTTCGATTTGGGTAGGCGATTGCCTGGAATGAAGCCTGGTCGAATTTAGACAGGCGGAGTGATCGGAGCGCTGGAGGTGGCCGGCTGGCCGAGGAGGTTGGTGTTGCCCAGTCTGGGCGAAAAATTAATTACAGCTAATTAGTATCGATGGCTATCTGGTCAGTACAGGGGTGCCGTTTTTCAGGCAAGACCAGCGGCAGGTATCTCAGGTATTGCTGTCGATAAAAGCGGCCAGCTGAGATTTTGTGACTGCACCGACTTTGGTGGCCTCTACCTGGCCATTTTTGAAAATCATTAGTGTGGGAATACCCCGAATACCGTATTTGGGAGGGGTTTGTGGGTTTTCGTCAATATTTAATTTGACCACATCAATCTTGTCGCCGTATTCAGTGGAAATTTCTTCCAGCACCGGAGCGATCATTTTGCAGGGGCCGCACCATTCTGCCCAGTAATCAACCAGTACGGGTTTGGTTGCTTTTAATACATCGGTTTCGAAGGTGTCGTCTGAAACGTGCCCAATCCCTGAACTCATAATTTGATTTGCTCTATGTGTGGAGTGCCATACAAACGGCAACGGTTAAAGTTGAATAAAGTAAGGGTGTCGATCAAGCGGGAGGTTTTGATTTTGTTATGGTTTGTGCTGTCAATGTCTGAGTGACCGACTGCACCGTTGAAGCTACTGGCTTCGTACGAAAAATATCGTGTTGGTCTGGCATTCTAAACCAATGTATCGGCAAGTCAACTAACATATTGACCCGTTTTTTTATTCAATTTTTGGGTCGGTTAATCGGCGGTCAATGTCGGTGTCGGTCGAGCACGCGAAAGCCGATTGCCTCGGCCAGATGTCGCTCCGCAATGGTTGACTGGTTGTCGAGGTCGGCGATTGTTCGGGCCAGTTTCAATATGCGGTGATAGGCGCGAGCAGAGAGTCCGAGTTTGTCGACCGCGGTTGCTAGCAGTTGTTGGCCAGCCGTTTCAGTTTGGCAATGGAGCTCAATTTCCCGGGTTCCCAGGTGGGCGTTAAGTTTGTTGCCGCGAGCGATTTGCCGCTGCTGCGTAGTGGCAACGCGGATCGCTACCTGCTGACTGGTTTCGGTGGGCGGCTGATCTATGGCCAGTTCATCGTAACTGATGGGGGGTAACTCGACATGCATATCAATACGGTCGAGTAGCGGGCCAGACAGACGATTACGGTAACGGTGGATCTGGTCCGGTGTACAGCGGCAGTTCCCCGATGGGTTGCCCGCGTGGCCACAGGGGCACGGATTCATCGCCGCTATCAGTTGAAAGCGCGCCGGGAACTCAGCCTGGTGGCCTGCGCGCGATATGCGAATCGTACCGGACTCCAGCGGTTCGCGCAGCGATTCCAGCACCGCTCGATTAAATTCCGGCAGCTCATCTAAAAACAGTACACCGTTGTGTGCCAGGGAAATTTCGCCGGGTCCCGGTGGTTGCCCACCCCCGACCAGAGCGACCGCCGATGCGGTGTGGTGCGGGGCATGAAAGGGGCGTTGGCTCCAGGTCTCAGGGTTCATGCCGGCGTGGCTTACTGACTGGACAACCGCCGTCTCGAGTGCCTCGTGATCAGTCAGGGGTGGCAGTAGTCCGATCATTCGGGAAGCGAGCATGGTTTTACCGGCACCTGTCTCTTATACACATCTGACGCTGCCGACGA
>CAJXVN010000195.1 GCA_913060775.1 uncultured Gammaproteobacteria bacterium
GAGATGTAGAGAGGTCTCGTGGGCTCGGAGATGTGTATAAGAGACAGCCGTTATTCCCGATGCCGCTCGGGAAGTCCTGCAAGCCATTCGTGACGCCAGAAAATAAATTAAATATATCAATAATTTCAATAAGTTATTATTTATTTTTAAAGTAATATCTAGATCAATGAACGCAAAAAATGAACGCGCACTCAACGGAGATAACGAACTGACCGGGCAAATCGATGCCCTGCGTCAGGGTGATCGTCGGGCGCTGGCTAAAACCATTACTCTGATCGAGTCGACTCGCAACGACCATCGGCGCCAGGCCGCCGGAATCGTCCAGTCGCTGTTACCGGATACCGGCCGGGCGATTCGGCTGGGCATTAGTGGTGTTCCCGGTGTCGGCAAATCAACTTTCATCGAAGCGCTCGGGCTCTACCTGATTGAACAGGGTTACAAACTGGCGGTACTCGCGGTTGACCCCAGCAGCCAGCGCACCGGTGGCTCGATCATGGGCGACAAAACCCGCATGGAGCGTCTCAGTCAACGGCTGGAGGCCTTTATTCGACCCTCCCCTACCAGTGGCGCCCTCGGCGGCGTGGCGGCTCAGACTCGCGAAACCATGCTGCTGTGCGAGGCGGCGGGATACGACGTGATTCTGGTTGAGACGGTTGGCGTGGGTCAGTCCGAGACCATGGTAGCGGGCATGGTCGACTGTTTTGCTCTGTTGCAACTCCCCAATGCCGGCGATGACCTGCAGGCCATCAAGAAAGGCATTATGGAAATTGCCGATCTGATTGCGATCAACAAGGCAGACATCAATCCCGAGGCAACCCAGCTGGCTATCGCCCAGTTCCGCAGTGGTCTGCACCTGCTGCAGCCATCGGCACCCGGCTGGACGACGCCGGTCATCCCCTGCAGCGGCCTTAAGAATGACGGCATCATTGAATTCTGGCAGCAGGTGACTAACTTCCGCCAGCTGGTCACCGATAACGGTGAATTGCATAACCGCCGGCAGCGCCAGGCCGTGGAATGGTTCTGGTCGATCATCGATAGTGGTCTGCGGCAATTGCTTGAACGCAACAATGATCAAAAGTTGAAACTGCAGGAAACCGTTAAAGCGGTCGCCGCCGGCGAACGCAGCCCGGTCAGCGCAGCCCACTCCCTGCTTGAGCAGTTTGATTAATCAATGCCCTACCCCCAACGCATTGTCTGCCTGACCGAAGAGACCACCGAAGCGCTCTACCTGATGGGCGAGCAAGATCGCATCGTGGGGATATCCGGCTTTACCGTGCGACCGCCCCGGGCCCGCAAGGAAAAACCGAAAGTCTCAGCCTTCACCAGTGCCAAAATCGATAAAATCATGGCACTGCAACCTGACCTGGTACTCGGGTTTAGTGACCTGCAGGCCGACATCGCTGCCGATCTAGTGCGCCTTGGTATTGAAGTTCACCTGTTCAACCAGCGCAGTGTTAGCGAAATTTTACGCATGATTAACGTGTTGGCTGGCATGATCGGCGAGCCTGAAAAAGGCGATAGACTCGTCGCGGATTTACAGAAAAATATTGAAATTATTACTATTAACACCAGCAAGTTAGAAAACAAACCTAAAGTATTTTTTGAAGAGTGGGATGAACCCCTTATCAGCGGCATTCGCTGGGTATCCGAGCTGATCGAGATCGCCGGTGGCGAGGACTGCTTTCCGGAACTAGCCAGTGAGTCTCTGGCCAAAAACAGAATCATTGCCGACCCGTCGTCCGTCATCGAACGCCAGCCAGACATTATTATTGGTTCCTGGTGCGGCAAAAAATTTCAACCGGCCAGGGTCGCCGCTCGTCCTGGCTGGGAAGCCATCCCTGCGGTTCAGACCGGCTCGCTCTACGAAGTGAAATCACCCATTATCCTGCAACCGGGACCGGCGGCTTTACTCGACGGGGTCAACAAACTGTCAGAAATTATTGGCCAATGGGATCAATCTTAAGTCTCTATTCAAGTCACCAGGCTTGAACTCTCATCGGCCCAGGCAATCGCCTCTACATAACAGTCAACGACCTGCTGGGGATCGAGGGAACTGTTCCTCAGGCTCTCAAAGTCGTCGCGCTCATAGGCCACAACTGCCGCCAGAATTTCGCCGTACTTACCACTCAGATCGCTAATCGCCAGTTTAATTTCGTCGGCCAGCGGCAGCATGACCAGCACCTCTTCCATCGGCACCCCTAACAGGCGATCAAGACTGGAAAACAGACCCACTAAAAAATAGCTGGCGCCCTCATCTTTTTTACCGGTCGCAATGGCCAGTCGCTCACACATTCGGGCACGAAACATCGCCGATCGATAATCGTCGCCGTTCACCGCACCCATGCTGCCGATGGCGACCATATTTACCAGTTTCACCAACGTATTCATCCCGAGAACGACGATGGCATCACGAATAGAATCAATTTCGCGATTGAAGCTGTACATGGCGGAATTGACATACCGCAGTAGCTTGTAACTGATGGCGATATCCTGCTGAATTAAGTCTGTCAGCTCGTCGATAGTCACGTCCGCACGGTTTAACTCGGAAAGCAGTTGCATGGTCGCCAGCTGATTCCCGGTTATCTTTTTACCGCTGACCACCTTGGGTTTTGCAAAATGGTATCCCTGAAAATAAGCAAACCCGAGCTCTCGACAGATTCGTACTTCATCTTCTGTCTCGACTTTTTCGGCCAGTAATTCGACCTTGTACTGAGCCAGCTTGCTGACTCGATCTGCCAGCTGGTCGACTCCACTGGCCATGATGTCAATTTTGATAATGTCGGCCAGCTCGAGAAACGGCTCGAGGTGTTCCTCAAATACGTAATCGTCCAACGCCAGGGTGTAGCCCTGTTGCTTCAGGCTCCGCAACGCGTCAAGCACATCCGCATCGGGTTTGACGTGTTCCAGAATTTCGATGACCACCTGCTGCTTAATTTCGGGGAGCGGATACTCCCCCAGCAGAAATTCCCGTGGCATATTGATAAACGCGCGTCTGTCACCCACCAGCGTATCCAGTCCAATCGACGTAAATACGTTGCTGAGCAGTTCAGCAGTCGCGTGGTTATCGTCATCGATATCGGCCCAGTTTTCCTTGCTATTTCGATAAAGCAACTCATAAGCAAAAACCGTGTCATCCGCAGCATAAATTGGCTGTCGACCGACATAGGTGAGATCTGACATAGCGTTTTATCCGTCTGGAATAAACCCCGGAAGAGACAGGGGTAATGCGTACTAACCGTATATGTCGTCTGATCGCTACGTAACTTGAAAGCAATTGCCGCCGATTAATGGATTCTGCACACCCATATAACCAGGGTTAGCCGGCGTCCGCATCGCCCGTCTGCGGGTGAGTTTCGACGTTGGGCTTAAACAGACTGAAAACATCATGAGATCCAGCCACTGAACCGGTTGAACTGTGACCGCACTTCACGGAGATCGCAATCGGATAGGGAATAGCGGGGCCGCTGACAGGCAACAGTACGGCAACGTGCCGCACCGGGCCATTTGCGAGGAACCCGCATACCAAGCTAACAACCACAAGGATTCTCCGAATGCCAGGTTCGACTCACCCGACCACTGCAAAGCTGAGATCGACGCTGGCCGATTGGTAGTCGATCAGTCCGGCAGGCGAGAGAGACAAGAAGCCCCGGCCTTCGCTGGGCAGCGCCGGGCGTCGTTTAATCCAGGATGCGGGCCAGTCGCTGTGACCCGGTCAGGTCCATTCAGTGAGTTTGTTACCGTCTTTATCGGTGAACGAACCCACAATGATGATAATGAAGTCAATAAGCGCCCAGATGCCTAGCCCACCCAGGGTCACAATCATCAAAATGCCAGTACCGATTTTGCCGACGTAGAAACGGTGCGCACCGAACATTCCAAGGAAAAAGCAGAGCAGGAAAGCCGGCAAAATTCGTTTATCGCTCATCATTAAACTCCCAGTGGTTACGGGTGAATGACCCTCTAGAGATCACCCTGCGCGAATAACTATCACGCCTTTTCAAGTAGGCGGTCAAGGTGGTCGGCAAAAGACTTGCGGTCCTGCTTGCTCAACGGTGGCGGGCCACCAGTCTGGATACCACTTGAGCGCAGGGTATCCATGAAGTCGCGCATGTTGAGCCGGGCACGGATATTTTCGGCAGTGAACAGCTCACCGCGACCGCTCAGGGCCACAGCTCCCTTTTCAATCACCTCGGCAGCCAACGGAATGTCGCTGGTGATCACCAGATCGCCGGCGCTGACTCGGCTGACTATTTCGTTGTCCGCCACGTCGAATCCGGCCTTTACCTTCAGCGTGCTGATATAGCGAGACCTGGGTACCGATAAAACCTGGTTCGCCACCAGAGTTAGCTCCAGGGCCTTACGCTCAGCGGCCCGGAACAATATCTCTTTGATCACAACCGGACAGGCGTCGGCATCCACCCATATTTTCATTCCAACTCCTTTCTCGGCCAGACTAACATCCCACTCCAGATTGAGTGTTTAGCCTCTATCTAAATCCTGACTTTAAATACGATGCCCCGCACCGCGATACCCCGAATGACGAAGCTTGCCCAGAAAACGTCTTTGGCTGCCCTGTCGAGCGCGGCACTGGTAATTTTAGCAATGGAAGTTTTCATTCCGACCACCATCGACGATGAGCCATAATGGACGGAATCACCAGCCCCTGTGACAGAGCAAAACCCTCTCTGTGCAAGTATTGAATGCCTGAGATCTCCTGACCATGGCCGATATTCTTCCTTTTAAAAAGCCCACTGCTGCGCAGAAAAACCGCGGAAAAACACTCTGTAGCCGTGGGTTTCACCAGTGGAAAGCGGACAAAGAAACCCGGTTTGATAGCCAGCAGGGCAACCTGGTTACTCGTTACGTTTGCCAGCGTTGTGGCAAGACACGAGTGCCTCGCCAGTAGCCATGCCCGCCATCGATGACTTGTTAACAAGCGTTACCCAGTGTCGCCTTTGCGAAACGCACCTGCCCCACGGTGCCCGTCCGCTTGTTCAGCTTGCACCCTCCGCCAAAATTCTGATCGCCGGTCAGGCACCCGGCAGCAGAGCCCATGAATCAGGCATCCCCTTCCACGACCCCAGCGGTGATCGATTGCGAGAATGGCTAGGCGTTTCACCGGCGGTTTTTTATGACCCCAACCAGATTGCCCTGCTACCCATGGGGTTTTGTTATCCAGGCCGGGGCAAAAGCGGCGACCTGCCACCAAGATCCGAATGCGAACCGGCCTGGCGAACAGAGCTGCTAGCCCAGTTACCCCACCTGAAAATGATCCTCGTACTGGGTCAATATGCCCAGCGCTATCATTTCGGCGCAACCGGCTCGACCCTAACCGACCGGGTTAAATCCTGGCAAACCTGGTGGCCGGATAAAGTGCCATTACCCCACCCCAGTCCTAGAAATAACGCCTGGTTGAGCAAAAACCCCTGGTTTGAACGCAACCTGCTGCCCGCCCTTAAGCAGCAGATTGCAACAGTGTTAACGGGGTAACCGAAAATGACTCGCGACAAGGTTCACTGCAGCCGGTGCGACGCGTGTTGCTGTCGTCTGGAAGTGATGCTGATTTCAGAGACCGGTGTCCCGGAACGCTTTATCGCCGAAAACCAGTGGGGTAGTCAGGTAATGGCTCGGCTTGACGATGGCTGGTGTGCAGCCCTGGACCGCAACACCCTGCGCTGCACTATTTACGCTCAACGGCCGCAGATCCTGTCTCTTATACACATCTCCGAGCCCACGAGACCTCTCTACATCTCGT
>CAJXVN010000196.1 GCA_913060775.1 uncultured Gammaproteobacteria bacterium
TATCCTCTTCGTCGGCAGCGTCAGATGTGTATAAGAGACAGGTGCTGCCGGGCAAGCCCACCGTCGGGCTGGAGATTCCCAACGAGCGTCGGGAAATGGTGCGCCTTAGTGAGGTATTGCGGTCCCGGGTCTTTGACCAGAGTGATTCCGTCCTCACCCTGGCCCTGGGTAAAGATATTCAGGGCGTGGTCTCAGTCGCCGACATCGGCAAAATGCCGCACCTGCTGGTATCGGGCACCACCGGTTCCGGTAAGTCCGTTGCCATTAATGCAATGATTTTAAGTCTGCTCTACAAAGCCACGCCTGAGCAGGTGAGGATGATCATGATTGACCCGAAGATGCTGGAGCTGTCGGTTTACGACGGTATTCCCCATCTGCTTGCCCCCGTGGTCACCGACATGAACGAGGCCTTCAGCTCGCTGCAGTGGGCCGTGTTTGAGATGGACCGCCGGTATCGGCTGATGTCCGCATTGGGTGTTCGTAACATTGCCGGCTACAACCGCAAAGTCAGAGAAGCGGCCGCCCGCGGAGAACCGATACCCGATCCATACCCACCGCCGACTCCGCCGCCATTGGTAATCGACGAAGAACCGGCTGAGGTCGAAGTGGTCTACTGCGAAGAGCTGCCGTTTATCGTCATCATTGTCGATGAACTGGCCGACATGATGATGCTGGTCGGTAAAAAGGTGGAACAGCTGATTGCGCGGCTGGCACAGAAAGCGCGAGCGTCCGGTATTCATCTGGTATTAGCCACCCAGCGGCCTTCGGTGGACGTGATCACCGGCCTGATCAAGGCCAACATTCCCAGCCGTATCGCCTTTCAGGTCTCATCAAAAATCGATTCGCGGACCATTCTTGACCAGTCCGGTGCTGAGGCGCTGCTGGGTCATGGGGATATGCTCTACCTGGCACCGGGCACCAGTTTTCTGGAACGGGTTCACGGGGCTTTTGTGTCAGACGAAGAGGTGCACAAGGTCGTTAAGGAACTAAAAAAGCAGGGCCAACCCAATTACATCGAAGCAATCACCCAGGGACCACCCGACCAGTCGGGTTTTGAAAGCATGGACGGCAGCGAAGAAGGGGCGCCGGAAGATGAACTCTATGACCAGGCCGTGTACCTGGTGACCAGCTCTGGACGAGCCTCGATATCCAGCGTGCAGCGACAGTTGCGGGTCGGTTACAACCGGGCTGCCCGGCTCGTTGAGGAGATGGAGCGCCAGGGGGTAGTGGGACCATTGAAAAACAATGGCCAACGCGAAGTGCTTGCCGAACCACCGCCAGAGATTTGAGGACCTAATGAGCCACTCTAGGAGCCACTGTTTGAGGAGCGCTGCCTTGATAAGAACCGTGACCATGCTGCTGCTGGTTACCGCACAATTTGTGGGCCTGCCGGTCTCGGCGGAAGACGCCGCAAGCGATGCATCGGGTATGGCGGGCATCGATGCCTCGGCAGAGGCCACTGACCGTCTGCGCCAGTTTCAGGCCCAGACGCAATCACTGCGGGGACAGTTTCAGCAACTGATTATCGAGGGTAACGGCCTGTCGGACGAGGAGTCCCGTAGCGGTGATTTCTGGGTAGAACGACCCGATAAAATCCGCTGGCACTATCGCCAGCCCTACGAACAGCTGATTGTGGCTGACGGCACCAACGTCTGGCTTTTTGACCCGGACCTGGAGCAGGTGCTGGTTCGAGAACTAAAACCCGATAGCGACGATGTCGCCGGATTATTACTTGGTAGTGGTGATGATTTAGCCCAGCGGTTTGCCATTAACGCGCTGGGAGAAAATCGTTATCGGCTGCTGCCACTGGCCACCGAATCGGTCATCGAGCAGGTGATCATTGAGTTTCAGCAACAACTGATTGTCAGCCTGGAGGTGCGCGACAAACTGGGCGTGACTTCCCGGTTTGAGTTTCTTAATCTGCAATCAAACAGTGATATCGACCCTGAGCGGTTTCATTTCATTCCGCCGAATGGGGTGGATATTGTGATCCAGTAGCGCCCGATGGCCAGCTCCAGCGGAGACCTGTTTGCCAGTCCGAACCCGCCCGGTGAGGATGTCGATAAACTCGTCGGTCGCCCGCTCGCCGACCGGATGCGGCCAACTAATCTCCAGCAGTTTGTCGGTCAGCAACACCTGTTGGGGGCCGATGCACCGCTGCGTAGGCTGATCGAGCAGGATGCACTCCACTCGCTGGTGTTCTGGGGGCCACCCGGTACCGGTAAGACAACCCTGGCCAAAATCATTGCTCACGCCAGCGAGGCCGAATTCGTGAGTGTCTCCGCCGTGCTTGCCGGCGTTAAAGAGATTCGCGCGGCCGTTCAGACGGCTAAAGATCGTCGCGCCGCCCTCGGTAAACCAACCCTGCTATTCGTCGACGAGGTGCACCGGTTTAACAAGGCCCAGCAGGATGCCTTTCTGCCCCACGTGGAGGATGGCACGGTTACTTTTATCGGCGCCACCACCGAGAACCCCTCGTTCGAACTCAATAACGCGCTGCTTTCCCGGGCGCGGGTTTACGTGCTTAAAGCGCTACAGGTAGAAGACCTGGTGGGGCTCATCGAGTCTGCGCTTGCCGACAAAGAACGGGGCCTGGGCAGTCGTTCAGTAACCATCGACAGACCCCTGTGCGAAACCCTTGCGCAAATGGCGGATGGCGACGCCCGCCGCACGCTGAATCTGCTCGAACTGGCGGTCGATATGGCCGATGCCAGCGGCGGTGCGGTCACTACCGAGATACTGGCCGAACTGGCGGGTGGCAGTCTGCGCCGGTTTGATAAACAGGGCGAAGCCTTTTATGACCAGATATCGGCCCTGCACAAAGCGGTGCGCGGTTCCTCCCCCGATGCCGCGCTTTACTGGTTTGCCCGCATGATAGATGGCGGCTGTGATCCGCTTTACGTTGGGCGGCGGATGATTCGCATGGCCAGCGAGGATATCGGCAACGCCGATCCCCGGGCGCTGCGACTGGTGCTGGATGCGGTTGAAACCTATGAGCGACTCGGCTCACCAGAAGGGGAGCTGGCCCTGGGTCAGGCGGTCATCTACCTGGCTTGCGCCGCCAAGAGCAACGCCAGCTACACTGCCTATAAAGCGGCCATGCAGTTGGCCAAACAGAGCGGTTCGCTGGAACCCCCGCTCACCATCCGTAATGCCCCCACCAAACTGATGAAAGAGCTCGGTTACGGCGACGGTTATCGCTATGCCCACAACGAGGAAGCAGCCTTTGCCGCCGGCGAATGCTACTTTCCGGAGGCGCTTGGTGAACATCACCTTTACCACCCAACGGATCGTGGGCTGGAGGGGCAGATTGGTCAAAAATTAACCGAATTACGCCGACAGAATCGTGAGGCGGGCCTAAACCCGGTGGCGGGTAATGGAGATGAAGATGATTAACCTGCTCGCCGTTGCCGCCGGCGGGGCCGTCGGTGCCCTGAGCCGTTACGGGCTGGTGCTCGTGGTTTCCCGACTCGGTTTCACCGGCTTTCCCTGGGCAACCCTGATTGCTAACGTCAGTGGTTCTTTTTTGATTGGCCTGATCTGGGCGCTGCTTGAACATAAATCCATGCTGGAGACCCCCTGGAGAGCACTGTTAATCGTGGGGTTGCTCGGGGGGTTCACCACCTTCTCGTCCTTCTCGCTGGAGACATTAACGATGATGCAGCAGCTTCGTTGGGGGGCGGTACTGGGCAACGTAACCCTCAATTTGGTGGGCTGTCTGGTGGCGGTCCTGGCCGGGGCGGCAGTGGCGAATAGCTTCACCGGGTAAGCCTGACGTGACCCGCCGGGAGATCTACCTGGCCTGAACAGGAAGCCTCCGTGACCGGAGAGCGGCCAAGAACAGTTGTTTCAGGGTGTTTATTGATGCAACACCCGCGAGTAATTGAGTTGAAGATGCTATTATTTTTTCTAAATGATCGTTTAGTTAACCATCGCTGAGGAGTGCAGAATGAATATTCCGACTACTGGCAATCCAGTTCAATCCCTGGGCGATGGAAGCCCCCTCAGTAACGAGTGGCTGGAATCGCTGGTCGATAGCGAACAGGGTCTGGTGAGTCCGTTGATATACCAGGACGAGGCCATCTACCAACTGGAACTGGAACGTCTATTCAACCGCTCCTGGTTGTTCCTGGCCCACGAGAGCCAAATCCCCGAAAAAGGTGATTTTTTCAGCACCTATATGGGCGAAGATCCCATTCTGGTGGTGCGCCAGGCCGATGGCTCAGTGGCCGCTTTTTTAAACCAGTGCCGTCATCGAGGCATGAAACTCTGCCGGGCCGACTCGGGTAACGCCAAAGCCTTCACCTGTAGCTATCACGGCTGGTCGTATGACATCGGCGGCAACCTGGCTCAGGTTCCGTTTGAGGAACGCGCCTACGGCAAAGTTGACACCGAAAAATGGAGCGCGCTTAAAGTCCCCCGGGTTGAACAATACAAAGGTCTGATTTTCGGCTGCTGGGACCCGGAGGTGCCGGACCTCGATAGCTACCTCGGCCAGATGAAATGGTACATAGACCTGTTTTTAGATCGTGTCGAAGGCGGTACCGAAGTCATCGGTGGCATGCACAAATGGGTCATTCCCTGTAACTGGAAGTTCGCTGCCGAACAGTTTGCTAGTGACATGTACCACGCACCCTTTAGTCATGCCTCGCCGGTGCTGGCGAGCATGCCGCCGGACGTTGACCTGAGCCAGGCAGGCTGGCCCGAAGAAGGGCAGCAGTTCAGCGCCCCGGAAGGTCACGGCACCGGGTTTTTCCTCGATACGCCCGAGTTCCTGTTTCCATTGCTCGGCGAAGAGGCAGCTAATTATTACGTCAATACCAGCAGTGCGGAGGCGATTGAGCGACTCGGTGAAATTCGCGGCCGCCGCATGAACGGCGCCCACATGACCGTATTCCCAACCCTCTCCTTTCTGCCCGGAATCAACACCCTGCGCGTCTGGCATCCCCGCGGCCCCAACGAAATCGAAGTCTGGGGTTTTACCCTGGTCGACAAAAAGGCCCCGGACAACATCAAGGAAGCCTACCGAAAAGCGGTATTACGCACCTTCAGCGCCGGCGGTATGCTCGAACAGGACGACGGCGAGAACTGGACGCAGATCCAGAAAGGGTTGCGCGGTTACCAGGCTCGTAACACCACCTTCAATATGCAGATGGGCCTCGGCAACGAGCGTGAGGATCATCCGGAGTTACCCGGTAAAACCAATTATGTCTACGGCGAAATGGCCGCCCGCGGACTCTACAAACGCTGGCTGGAAATGATGACCGCCCGCGATTGGTCTGAGCTGGCAATACCCGCTACCGACTCGGAGACTAACCATGCTTAGCCACCTGCCATCCGTCGCCCTCGCCAACCACGCACCCACCACGCCAGAACTCCAGCAGGAGATCGAGCAGTTTCTCTACGTGGAGGCACAACTCCTCGATAACCAGGAGTTTGATCAGTGGTTCGAACTCCTCGCTGATGATCTGCATTACTACATGCCGACTCGCTACACCCGCACCAAACGGGCCGCCGGGCAGGAATTCTCCAGCCACGATGAGGTCGCACTGTTTGATGAAGACAAACAGAGCATGCTGACTCGCATCCGCCGCCTGCACACCGGCATGGCCTGGGCCGAAGAACCCGCATCCCGCACCCGCCACATGGTCAGCAACGTGCAGATTCACCCCTGTCTCTTATACACATCTCCGAGCCCACGAGACCTCTCTACATCTC
>CAJXVN010000197.1 GCA_913060775.1 uncultured Gammaproteobacteria bacterium
AGATGTAGAGAGGTCTCGTGGGCTCGGAGATGTGTATAAGAGACAGCCATCGGCCCGGCTAAAACAGCCGATCACGAATTCAGTTCCGTGTGGATTGATGACCCGATGACCGTGCCGACCGGCCATGGCGATACGGTACTCTTGTCCGCTGACCGAGTTGCGGCAGGCACGGCAGTAAATGGCTGGCAGGTGTCGTTCGGTGGGGTCGCTTGCCGGGTCGTTGTCACCCGGCCGGGTGGTTGGGGGACGGTCGGGTCCGCGTGCCAGGCGCGCCCCGGGCGGATCTGAAAAGGTTTTAACGTTCCAGGTAGTGAATGCTGAACCAGTGGTTTTCATCCGTCCACACCTTGACCGGTTTTAGTCCGGCTGCATCGGCCAGTTGCTGAAACTCATCCACGTCATATTTATGCGAGTTTTCAGTGTGGATGCTTTCGTCGGTTGCCAGTTCGAACTGGTCATCGCCGAGCCTGATCTGCTGATCCGTCTTGCTCACCAGATGCATTTCGACTCGGCCGTGGCTGTCGTTGTAGGCGGCTTCGTGGTTAAAGGCCGTGGGGTCGATTTCTGCGTCAAGTTCCTGATTAATACGAGAAAGTAGATTCAGGTTAAACGCCGCGGTGACACCCTTGGCATCGTTATAGGCCGCATGCAGGATTTCAGGGTCCTTTTTCAGGTCAACACCCACTATGAATCCATCGCCGGGCTGCAATTGACGGGCGACGTTCTGTAAAAAATGTTGAGCTTCTTCAGGGGTAAAGTTGCCGATGCTGGACCCGGGGAAAAACCCAACCTTACGGAGGCCAGGATTTTTCTGATACACCGGCAAATCCGTTAGCTGGCTGTAATCCGCACACACCGGCAATACCGCTAGCTCCGGATAATCCTCGGCGATACGCTGAGCGGACTGTTGCAGGTGCTCACGGGATATATCAATGGGCATATAGGCGGCCAGTGGTAGCTGGTCGAGCAGTATCCGGATTTTTACACTGCTGCCGCTGCCATACTCCACCAGCAAACGGTTGTCGCCAATTAAAGTACCCAGCTCACTAACGCAGTCCCGCAGTATGTTGATCTCGGTCCTGGTGGGGTAGTACTCGTCGAGATCGCATATCTCGTCAAAGAGCGCAGAACCGGTGGCGTCGTAAAAAAACTTACAGGGCAGCGTCTTCTGTGGGCTGCTTGACAGGCCTTCGACCACCGCCTGGCGGAAATCCTCCAGTTCTGGTTCCAGGTCGATCAACTCGAGAGCAATATTGGTTTTAGCATCCATAATGATTAATCTAGATCTCGTCGGCGAGGCGTAGCCCGGAGAACTGCCAGCGGGCATCGGCGGGAAAGAAATTTCGGTAGGTGGCGCGGATATGGTCAGCAGGGGTGACACAGGAACCACCGCGGAGAACCATCTGGTTACACATGAATTTGCCGTTGTACTCGCCCACGGGTCCCGCCGGCGGTTTATAGCCAGGATAGGGGCTATAGGGTGAGGAGGTCCATTCCCAGACATCGCCATAAAGCTGCTGCATGCCATTTTTTGCCGCACAGGGCCGTGGTCTGAGTTGATCGGACTCGAGCAGATTGCCAACGATCGGCTGGTTAGCCGCAGCCTGTTCCCACTCCGCTTCCGTGGGTAGCCGTTTGCCGGCCCAGGTGGCGAAGGCGTCCGCTTCAAAGTAACTCAGGTGACAAACCGGAGCTAACGGGTCCAGCGGTCGTAGCCCCTGTAGCGAGAATTCCTGCCAGCCATCACCATTACGTTGCCAGTAGATTGGCTGCTGCCACTGTTGTTGCTGAATCGTGGCCCAGCCGTCGGAGAGCCAGAGAGCAGCGTTTTGATAACCCCCGTCATCGATGAACTGTCGATACTCGTCGTTGGTGATCAGGCGATTGGCAAGGCGATAGGGACGCAGGTAAACAGAATGGACTGGGAATTCGTTGTCAAAACCAAAGGTGCTGCCATCGGCCCCCATCTCATAGAGGCCGCCCTCAAACTCAATGAAATTTAGCTCACTTACCGCAGTCAACGGTGCCTTCGCGCCAGGTTGTTCAGGACGGTAAGCGGGCCAGAGTGGGTTCTGGCTAAAGTTGTAGAGCGTGTCAGTAAAAAGCAGTTCCTGGTGCTGCTGTTCGTGGTGGGTGCCCAGCAGGATGAGTGGCTCCAGTTGCTGCCAGGTCTGGGCATCACATTGCGTAGCCAACTGCTGCAGACGGCGTTCCACATTTTCCCGGTATTCGAATACCTCGGAGACCGAGGGGCGGGATAGCAGTCCCCGCTGGGAACGGGGGTAAAAGGTGCCAACGGTTTCGTAATAGGAATTGAACAGGTGGCGGAACAGGGGATTAAAGGGTTTAAATTCAGGTTCAAAATTTTCGAGGATAAAAGTCTCGAAGAACCAGGTGGTGTGGGCAAGATGCCATTTGGGAGGGCTGGCATCATCCATGGCCTGTAGTCCCATGTCCTCGACTGAGAGCTGAGCGACCTGCTTGCCTGAAAACTGGCGGATGCGACTAAATCGCGCCAGGCGATCACTGATCGTCGGTTCGTTTAAGTGTGTCGAAACTTGAGGCAGGACTGCTTCAGGCGCACTATTTTCCGCGCTACTAACCACGTGGCTCATCCCCTGTCAGCTGTGTTGGCGTGCGTGTCATGGCCGTTTTTGATTGCCAGTATGCGCGACCAGGATGCCGATATCCAGTTTGTCGAATCGAGTGATATGATGGTCGGTGCATTGTTTTTTATTCTGATTATTACTTTAACGAGTAGGCTCGCTGCAAAAAAGACGCGCGAAAACAGGGCCGGTCGATGACATCTTCCTGGTAAAGCGAAATTTTTCGGAAAGCCCCTGAACTAACTGCAAAAATAATTATCGGGCCGCTAGCCTACTGGAAAAAACATACCCGTATCAACCCCGTTCCCGGAGGAGCAAGGATGGATCCCGAACAGCTTAAAATTAGTGATATTGATCTTCTCTTCAGGGAAGACCCTGAAGCCGGCGAGTATCTTTTACACCGCGACGTATTCCGCGATGAGCAGATATTTGAACTCGAAATGAAATACATCTTCGAGCGTAACTGGGTGTTTGTGGGCCTGGATAGTCAGTGTCCGAACCCCAATGATTACTTCACCAGTTGGGTGGGTCGGCAACCCATCGTCGTGATGCGCGATGCGGATGGAGAGCTGGCAGCGTTTATCAATTCCTGTCCGCACAAGGGTGCCCGTTTCGCCCATCATCGCAAGGGCAATGCCAAGCAGTTTGTCTGCTCCTATCACGGCTGGACCTTTAATACTGCTGGCGACTGTATCTATATAAAAGATGAAGAGTCCGGTGCTTACGCGGAGCCCTTCAATAAACTGGATCACGGATTACACAAAATCAAGTTTGATAGTTATCGCGGCTTTCTGTTTGCCAGTTTGAGCGATGATGTGCCCAGTCTGGAAGAGCATCTTGGCGAAACCCGAGCGCTGCTGGACGTGGTCTGGGACCAGGGGCCCGAGGGTATCGAGGCGATTCCCGGCAACTCCGCGTACACCTACGATGCCAACTGGAAGATGCAGGTAGAAAATTGCATCGACGGTTATCACCTGACCTCCTGCCATCCAAGCTTTATGAATATTGTTAGTCGGCGTAAGGCCGGGGAGAGCGGTAACAAGCAGGTTAAATCCATTGATTTCACCATGATGATGGAAATTGATGGGGGTGGTTACACCTTCGACCGTGGCCATGCGCTTGGCTTTGGTGTTAACCCCGCTGAACAGGAGCGGGGCCTCTATCTAAGCAAGGATGAGCTGGTCGAACGTTGTGGCGAGGCAAAAACCAAATGGATGTTGTCAACCCGCAATCTGACCATCTATCCCAATGTGCAGTTTGCCGAGAACGCCTCGCTGCAGATGCGGGTCATTCGCCCGCTGGCGCCGGGTAAAACGGAAATGACCATTTATTGCCTGGGCGCAAAAGGTGAAAGCGATGAGGCCAGGTCCATACGTATTCGCCAGTATGAGGATTTCTTCAATACCTCCGGCCTCGCGACCCCGGATGACACCATTGCTTACGAGGACTGTCAGTTTGGGTATCAGGCGAAAACGATGAACTGGAGCCAGGGTTATAGTCGCGGCATTAATAACGTAATTGAAGGTCCCGACGACCACGCCAAAGAGCTGGGGTTTGTGCCCCAGACCAGCTCCACCGGACCTTTCAAAATGCAGGATGAGACGGTTTACCACGGTGGTTACCGGGCATGGCGTAAGTTTTTAAAAGCGGGTATTGAGCTTGAAAATGCCGGCCGCGGGAATGACTGATTCGACCGGCATCGCTGGCCTGTAAGGTCTGAGGGGGATTTTCCGCGTTTGGTGTCGCCCTTTATGGGCCACTCACGACAGGTGCGGTAGCCTGCATAAACGCGTACAATCGCCAGGCTGAGCCGCCATCTCAGTGGCTATAATGTGTTCCGTGTTTTAAGACACCGAAAAGAAGTGTCTCATCGGGCAGAAGTGTTAGGCCTGGGATTAAAAAAATATAATTTGTAGTACATATGGTTGGGATGTTCGGGCCGCAATGGTCTGAAAAAAACTGAAGAGGTAGCTTTTCGATGAAACCGAATGAGCTTAAATATGGCGATATTGATCGTCTGATTATTGATAACGTTGATGACGGTGAATTTATGGTTCACCGCGATATTTTTACCGACGAGCAGATATTTGAGCTGGAGATGAAATACATCTTCGAGCGCAACTGGGTGTTTGTAGGTCTGGAAAGTCAGTGTCCGAACCCCAACGACTACTACAGCAGCTATGTGGGTCGTCAGCCTATCGTGGTGATGCGCGATGCGGATGGTAACCTGGGTGCGTTTATAAACTCCTGTCCGCATAAGGGAGCTCGGGTAGCGCACCATCGCAGTGGTAACGCCAAGCAGTTTGTCTGCTCCTATCATGGCTGGACCTTTAACACTGCCGGCGACTGTATCTATATAAAAGATGAAGAGTCCGGTGCGTACGCGGAACCCTTCAATAAACTCGACCACGGCCTGCACAGGATCAAACTCGATAGTTACCGCGGCTTTCTGTTTGCCAGCTTGACTGACGATGTGCCCAGTCTCGATGAGCATCTGGGAGAGACCAAACCGCTGCTCGACCTGGTCTGGGATCAGGGGCCAGAGGGAATTGAGGCCATTCCCGGTACTTCCGCTTATACCTACGATGCCAACTGGAAGATGCAGATAGAAAATTGCATCGACGGTTATCACCTGACCTCCTGCCACCCGAGCTTTATGAATATTGTTAGTCGGCGCAAGGCCGGCGAGAGCGGTAACAAGCAGGTTAAATCCATCGATTTCAATATGCTCAATACGGTGCCAGGCGGTACGGCCTGTATGCCCCGTGGCCACGCGGTGATTTACTCGCCGAATCCGGCTGAGCAGGAACGAGGCATGTATCAGCACTACGACGAAGCGGTCGAGCGTTGTGGTGAGACCAAGACCAAGTGGATGCTGGCCACCCGAAATCTTACGATTTACCCCAATGTGCAGTTTGCCGAAAATGCCTCTCTGCAGATGCGGGTGATTCGTCCAATCTCTCCCGGCAAGACAGAAATGACCATCTATTGTCTCGGTGCCAAGGGTGAAAGTGACGCCGCAAGGGCTATTCGTATTCTGTCTCTTATACACATCTCCGAGCCCACGAGACCTCTCTACATCT
>CAJXVN010000198.1 GCA_913060775.1 uncultured Gammaproteobacteria bacterium
GAGATGTAGAGAGGTCTCGTGGGCTCGGAGATGTGTATAAGAGACAGACACTTAAGCGGATGCGTCCCTGACGATCAACCTCAAGCACCTTCACTTTGACAACGTCGCCTTCAGACAGCTTGTCAGAAACCTTCTCCACCCGCTCGTTGGATATCTGCGAGATATGCAGTAAACCATCGCGCCCGGGCAGGATGGTGACAAACGCACCAAAATCCATCAGCTTGACAACTTTACCCTCGTAAACCGTTCCCACCTCAACATCGGCGGTGATCTGTTCAACCAGGCGTTTAGCTTCTTCACCGGCTGACCGATCAACACTGGCAATACGAACGCTGCCGTCATCGTCTATGTCAATGGTGGCACCGGTGGTTTCGGTGATCGACCGGATGGTTGCACCACCCTTACCGATGACGTCGCGAATTTTCTCAGGATTGATTTTGATCGAGATAATGCGAGGTGCATAGTCAGACATTTCCTGACGAGGGGAGGCGATCGCCGCATCCATACAATCGAGGATGTGCAGCCGGCCTTCGCGCGCCTGGTCAAGCGCAACACCCATAATTTCGCCGGTGATGCCCGTTACCTTGATATCCATCTGCAGGGCAGTCACGCCATTACGCGTACCTGCAACCTTGAAATCCATATCACCAAGGTGATCTTCATCCCCAAGAATATCGCTGAGCACTGCGAAGCGATCCTGATCTTTGATCAGCCCCATCGCGATACCGGCAACTGCGGATTTCAGTGGGACACCGGCGTCCATCATTGCCAGGCTACCACCACAAACCGATGCCATTGAACTGGAACCGTTGGACTCAGTAATCTCCGACACGACCCGCAGGGTGTAGGGAAATTCTTCGCGGGTCGGGACCAGCGCCGTCAATGCCCGCTTGGCGAGACGCCCATGACCCAGTTCGCGGCGTTTGGTAACGCCCATGCGACCCGTTTCACCGACACAATAGGGAGGAAAGTTGTAATGCAGCATGAAGCTGTCTTTATATTCGCCCTGCAGTGCATCGATAACCTGAGCATCGCGCTCGGTACCCAGCGTGGTGACCACCAGCGCCTGGGTCTCACCGCGGGTAAAAAGGGCTGAACCGTGAGTGCGAGGTAATACGCCGGTGCGAATCGAAATTGGCCGCACATCGCGCGTCGTACGACCATCGATCCGCGTCTCGCCGCTCAATATGGCCCCGCGAACCGTGGCACCTTCAAGGTCGTGCAGTGCTTCCAGGGCTTCTTCTAGCGCGTCGGCGTCATCACCGAACTCTTCCTTGATTCTGCCCCGCAGCACTTTCACTGCATCCTGACGAGCCGATTTTTCCTGAATTTTATAAGCCGCCTTAACGTCATCGGCGTAACTGGCGGTGACTTTCTCAACTATCGCCTGGTCAGCTACTGGTGGCTGCCAGTCCCAGGCCGGTTGCCGCGCCTGATCAACAAACTCATTAATGGCGACAATCACTTTCTGTAATTCAGCCTGACCAAACACCACGGCATCGAGCATGATCTCTTCGCTCAACTGATCCGCTTCAGATTCCACCATGACAACGCCAGACTCAATACCGGCAACCACCAGATTGAGCCCACTGGAATCCATCTGGTCAATATCCGGGTTGACGACATACTGGCCATCGATATAACCCACTCTTACTGCGGCCACCGGCCCCTGGTAGGGACAACCAGAAAGCGCCAGTGCGGCAGATGCACCGATAAGTGCGGGGATATCCGGGTTGACCTTATCGTCCGCCGAGACAGCCGTCGCGACGATTTGAATTTCGTTATAAAACCCATCTGGAAACAGAGGCCGTACGGAACGATCGATCAATCGAGAGGTGAGAATCGCGTTTTCAGAGGGGCGCGCTTCCCGCTTGAAAAACCCGCCGGGTATCTTACCGGCCGCGTAATATTTCTCGATGAAGTCCACCGTCAGGGGGAAAAAGTCCTGCCCCGGTTTGGCTTCGGTGCGACCGGTCATTGCCACCAGCACGACGGTGTCGCCCAGGGAGACAAGGACACTGTTGGCCTGTCTGGCGACTTCTCCGGTCTCTAATACCAGTGTGTGCTGTCCCAACTGAATTTCTTTTCTGATGGCTGTCACGGCTTCTCTCTTAGATTGATTGCTTCATTAAACTTCATTATCAGCTGTCTCACCCCTGACCCACCTGGGCCAGACGGCTATTTACTACTTACGCAGACCCAGTGAATTGACAACTTCCCGGTAGCGAGTTGAATCTTTCTTCTTAAGATAATCGAGCAATTTACGCCGCTGATTAACAACCCTCAACAGCCCCTGACGGGAATGGTGGTCGTGTTTATGGGTCTTAAAATGCTCGGTCAAATAATCGAGCCTCGCGGACAGGAGCCCGATCTGGACTTCCGGGGAACCCGTATCAGCATCCCCTCGCTTAAATTTACTCACAACGTCTGACTTATTTTCTGCGGTTAATACCATTTCATTCAACTCCAAATTTAACAATTACAAATTAACTATTCGACCCTTCGCGTTAAAAACATCAGGGCCGGCTTAGCTTAATGTCTCAACAAGCGCTTAGGCCTTACAACGCCATCGATTTCCTGCTCACCTACGCCAAAAAAGCGGCCATCCGTGGATAAAGCAACCAGCCTCGGCTCCTGAGTCGCCGTCATTTCCACCGATTGCCCTAACTTCAATCGCGCTGCCTCATTTAGCGAAACGTTTAACGGTTCCAGGCCGTCCAGCAGCATTTCGGTAGGCCGCAAGTAGGGCACCATTCGATTATCATCATCCGCGATCTGCTCCAGCTCAGTCAGGGAGATCGCATCGTCAATACCGAGCCCCCCGCAGGACAAACGGCGTAATTCCGTCACATAGGCACCGCAACCAACCGCTTCGCCAAGATCAACAATCAAACTGCGGACGTAAGTCCCCTTGCTACAGCTTATTTCAAAGGTCGCCTGGTCACCGGCCAGTTCGATCAATTCGAATTGTGACACGTTAACCCGGCGCGTCTCTGGCTCAACTTCGATGCCAGCCCGGGCATAGTCACACAACCGGCGACCGTCTTTTTTAATCGCTGAATAAACGGGCGGACGTTGGTCGATCGCGCCTCTGAACCCGGATAAGCCGTCCTCAATGGATTGAGAATCGAGCATCGGCTGAACGCCTGTGGAGGTAATTTCCCCTTCCCGATCGCCGGTATCGGATACCGCACCAAACTGTGCCTTAACCCGATAGCGCTTATCCGCTTCCAGTTGAAACCGGGAAAACTTGGTCGCTTCCCCCAGGCAGATCGGCAACAGGCCGGTCGCTAGCGGGTCAAGCGTTCCGGTATGACCGGCCTTTTTAGCCCGCAACAACCACTTCACCCGCTGCAACGCCTGATTAGAACTGATACCTTCTGGTTTATCCAGCAGCATCAGCCCGTTCAGCTCGCGTTTTACTCGAGTTATTGGTTCAGAAGCGCCCATGTTTATCCGCGGCCGCTCTTAGGAGCTGATCTATTCTGCTGCTCTGACTAGGCAAATGGTCAATGACGAACTCGAGTTTCGGTGCACGACGGGTATTCAATCGCTGGGCGATTCCACGGCGCAAAAAACCACTGGCGTGTTGCAAACCTTCCAGCGTTTCCTGCGCATCATCGGAGCCGATCCGAGTGAAGTAAATTTTCGCCAGAGACAGGTCCGGCGTCACTTCTACTGAAGAAAAATTAATCAGGGCATCCAGTCGTGGATCTTTCAGGGTGCGTAAAAGTTCCGGCAACTCGCGTTGAATCGCATGCCCGACTCGGCGACTACGATCTACGCCCTGCACTGACTGACCTCTCTAAAGCTTGCGTTCAACCTGTACCCGCTCGAAACATTCGATTTGGTCTCCGGGCTGGACATCGTCGTAGCCACTCACACCGATACCACATTCGGTACCGCTCTTCACTTCCTGGACGTCATCTTTAAAGCGCCGTAACGATTCCAGTTCACCCTCAAAAACCACGATATCGTCCCGTAACACCCGAATCGGGGCATCCCGTCGAACTCGTCCTTCCGTCACCATTGATCCGGCAATGTCGCCGTACTTGGGCGACCTGAATACTTCTCGAACTTCCGCAAGCCCAATAATTTGCTGCGCAAATTCCGGCGCCAGCATACCCGTGAGCGCCTGCCTCACATCGTCGATCACTTCGTAAATAATACTGTGGTAGCGCAGGTCGACACCGCTATCCTGAATCAGTTTCCGGGCAGTTGCGTCTGCGCGAACATTAAAACCGACAATCAGAGCCCCACCGGATATCGCCAAATTAACATCGGTTTCGGTAATGGCGCCGACACCACTGCTCAACACTTTAACCATCACCTCGTCATTCGGCAGTTCGAGTAGTGATGACACCAGCGCTTCCGCTGAGCCACGAACATCTGCCTTGATGATGACATTGAGGGTGTTGTCCTTGTCGGACGTTAGCTGACTGAAAATATCCTCAGTTGACGTAACCGCCTGACCGGCCAGCTCCTTCTCGCGACGCTGAGTTCGGCGAAATTCCGCGATTTCTCGTGCCTTTTTCTCATCGGGAACGGCATTAAAGGCATCGCCTACGTCCGGCGCTCCTGACAGGCCAACGATTTCTACCGGCATGGAGGGGCCTACCTGAGTCAGTTTTTCACCATTTTCACTGGTGAGCACTCGCGCTCGACCAAATTCAGAACCGGCGAGAATGATATTGCCCTGTTCAAGCAGTCCCTGCTGTATCAGTACCGTCGCAACAGGTCCACGCCCACGATCCAGCCGTGACTCGATAACCAGGCCCTGAGCAGGTCCTTCCGCCGGGGCTTTCAACTCCAGCAATTCAGCCTGGACCAGCAACGCGTCGAGCAAATCGTCTACACCCGCACCGGTTTTGGCAGAAATTTCAACGAACTGTGCGTCTCCACCCCAGTCGTCCGGGGCCACGCCGTGGGAGGACAGCTCCTGCTTCACCCGGTCCGGATCCGCACCGTCCTTATCCATTTTATTGACCGCCACCACCATCGGAACGTCGGTCGACTGAGCGTGCTTGATCGCTTCCAGGGTTTGCGGCTTCACGCCATCGTCCGCCGCAACCACCAGCACGACGATATCGGTCAATTGAGCTCCTCGAGCACGCATGGCTGAAAAAGCCGCATGACCGGGAGTATCCAGAAAGGTTATTGCACCCTGCGGTGTTTCAACGTGATAAGCACCGATATGCTGGGTGATTCCGCCACTTTCCCCTGCGGCCACCCGGGTTTCACGGATGTGATCCAGCAGGGTGGTTTTACCGTGATCGACATGGCCCATCACGGTGATCACCGGTGGCCGTGCAGAAGCCTCACTCAGGCCACTGGTTAAATCACCCTCGGGGTTGTCGGAGTCAGCGACTCTGGCCTGGTGCCCCATTTCTTCGGTCACCAGAATAGCCATATCCTGATCAATCACCTGATTAATCGTGACCATCTGACCCATCTTCATCAGGGCTTTGATCACCTCACCCGCCTTAACAGAAAGGCGACTTGCCAGTTCCGCAACGGTGATGGTTTCGCCAATCGCGACTTCTTTGACCTGAACGCCCGTGGGCATCTCGAAGGCGTGCTCGGTGGACTTGCTAGCCGATCGTTGAGTCTTGGAACGGCGGCGTTTACTGGCCAGCCCACCGAGCACCGCTGCTCGTTGTGGCTTGGCTTTAGCGGCCTGTTT
>CAJXVN010000199.1 GCA_913060775.1 uncultured Gammaproteobacteria bacterium
GCGCTGACCTGAACAATGGCCTGCTCGCGGTCAGTCTGCTTCGAGAAATTCCCGAAGCGATGAAACCGAAAAACATTGCCATTAATCAGTCGGGCACGGTGCTGGAACATCGAGAGAAAGAAAAAAGCGTAAAAGCTGCCTAACTGGAGCGGCGGGCTGTGGTGTGCCATAGCCCGCCCCCCTTTCTGTCCACAGGAGAATTTAGTTAATAACGTTTGATGGGAGGTTTTGTTATGAACTTGCAAAAACTTAACCCCTGGAACTGGTTCAAACACGAAAACAGCGAAACGGATGATAGCGTCCAGATCCCGCTGCACCGTGAAGAGGCGTCGCGCTCCTCGCTGCCGACCTGGCAACAACCGGAGCAGCACCCGGTTATGCAGCTGCAACAACAGATCGACCGCCTGTTTAATGATGTTTTCAGCGCGTTTGGCATGCCATCGCGACGATTAACCCCCGTACAGGCCGGCTGGCCGAGCAGCGCGCCCGGGATTGGCTGGCGACCGCATATCGATGTGTCCGGTGACGACAGTCACTATGAGATCACCCTGGATGTGCCGGGCCTGTCTGAAAACGATCTGTCGATTGAACTCAAGGAAGACATACTCGTTATCAGCGGTCAGAAAGGCGAAAAAACTGAGCAGAAAATGAAACAGTTTTACCGAGTGGAGCGCAGTTACGGGGCTTTTCAGAGGACGCTGTCGTTACCTGCGGACGCCACCGCTGACGACATTAAGGCGAGCCTCAAGGACGGCGTCCTGACGCTAATGATTCCGCGCGACCCGGCCGCCCGGAGCGACGTGAAACGTATCGCCATTTCATCGCCTTAAACCCGCATCGGAAAGCCTTCCCCGAGGAGCCGTTGATGAAAACCGCACTATCCTGGTTGATTGCCCTTCTGACAGGATTAACCTTGTCAGCCGTGTCCTACGCCGCATTACCAGCGGTGGACACGGGGGGAAAACCCTTCCCGTCGCTGGCGCCGATGCTAAAGAATGTCAATCCAGCGGTGGTCAACATCTCGACCTATTCCACCCAGCGCAACCGCTACAACCCGCTATTAAACGACCCCTTTTTTCGCCACTTCTTTAACCTGCCTGATCAACGGCAATTTGAGCAGCCACAGAAACGCCAGCAAAGCGCCGGGTCGGGGGTGATCGTCGATCGAGAAAAAGGCGTGGTGATCACTAATTTTCATGTCATCAAAGGCGCGGATGAAATTCAGGTTGCCCTGATTGATGGGCGAAGCTATCGCGCTGAATTGCTTGGCTCCGATCCCGATCTGGATATCGCCGTGGTGCAGATCAATGCAGAGGCCCTGTTCGATATACCTATCGCCGATTCTAACCAGTTAGAAGTGGGCGATTTTGTCGTCGCCATCGGCAACCCCTTTGGCCTGGGTCAGACAGTGACCACCGGGGTGGTGAGCGCCCTTGGTCGCAGTGGGCTAGGAATTGAGGGTTACGAGAACTTTATTCAAACAGACGCCTCGATCAACCCAGGTAACTCCGGCGGTGCGCTGGTTAACCTCAACGGCGAGCTGGTCGGCATCAACACCGCCATTATTTCCCCCGCCGGCGGTAATGTCGGTATCGGCTTTGCCATCCCCGCCAATATGGCTGCGGCCAGCATGGCGCAGATTATTCGCCACGGGGAGGTCAGGCGGGGCCATCTTGGTGTCAATATTCAGGATATTACGCCCGATTTACGGCGTGCCTTTGAACTGGAAAACGGACAGCGCGGTGTTTTGATCACCGACGTCGTCGAGGGTTCCCCCGCTGCCAAAGCGGGGCTGACGGCGGGCGACATTATCATTGAGGTTAACGGCCAGACCACCGCGTCCGGTGCTCAATTACGCAGCCAGATCGGCATGAAAGCCATTGGTGAACAGGTCGAGCTGACGGTTCTGAATAACGGTAAAACCCGCCAACTCACGGTAAAAATTGGCGAACCCGAGGCCCTGGTGGCGTCCAGACATCCGACTCATCCCCTACTGGAGGGTGTGCAACTGCGCAATAGCCCGGATGGCCAGGGTGTGCAGGTCGCTAATCTGGCCCCCAATTCCAGAGCGGCCTACAGTGGCCTGAGACCGGGCGACCTGATCGTTGCGGCGAACCGGCAACGGGTATACAACCTGGAGTCTCTGCAACGGGCCATACAAAAAAGCGCAAACTCACTGTTATTACAGGTTAACCGCCACGGTTCCTCGTTATTTATTGCGATTCGTTAACCGGCGGGGCTTTTTTGTCGGCGAGTGTGAGTTCCGCTGCGGTAATCGAACGGCTGCCAGCACCGCCTCAACTTTGAGGGCGGAAAGCCCTGCTGTGTAGAAAAGGTCACTCCGCCGCTTTCTTCCTGCACAGGGGTTTGATGGCTCTAATTCCAGCCATCACCCGGGAGCGCTGACCGCTGGCGCTTCCAGTTTCCAGAGATCCGTCATCAGGTAAACCGCCGTCATCACCACCACCATGCCAATGGGTGGCACCATCGCCGCCTTCAACGGACCAAATTCGCCGATCAGGTAGCCCATCATCAATGACCCTACCGGTCCACCGGCCATAAAGCAGAGCTGGTAGACCGAAAACACTCGCGCCCGGTGGCTCTCAGGAGCGTACTGCTGGAGGATGGTGCGGCTCATACTCATGCCGATACCGGCGGCAGCGCCCCAGATACCTAACACCAGCATCAGCACGGGAAACGAAATACCGGTTGAGATAACAGCCAGTGCAAAGGCGGCGCCCCAGATATTGGCGAGCATGTAAGCCCGCCCCTGACGGCGAATCCCGCGGCGGCGTAATAGCACCCAGACCATCAGCAGGGTGCCGGCCATAAAACACATATTGACCAGGCCGATCTCGGCCGCCCCGCCTTCGTAATAGTCGCGAATTAAGAGCGGAATAAGGACGAAAAACGAGCCCAGATAGAGCACGGATCCGGAAAGGCTGACGAGCAGCACCGAAAAAATCTCCGGCGTGGTTCTGACGACTTTCAATCCCTGCCAGATCGCTCCCTTTTCTTTCTTAGATGAATTCGCCTCGGTCGTCGAACCCGGTTCTGCCTGCCGCGCAGGCAACCGCCGGGCAATGAAGTAACCGCTGCTCATTAGCACGCCGTGGACAACAAGCAGCAGGGCCGGACCCGTAACCCCGGCGAGCATGGCGATACCGTAACCGATGATCTGCACCCCAAATTGCACGCCGGTGGTGCTGACCACCAGCCGCTGGATGTTGCCTTTCGCCACGGTGGCTAACATGGCATCACGACTGGGATTGGAAAAAGCGATGCTCACCCCCATGCTTAAACCAAACAAAGCCAGAATAAGAAAGGAAAAATGACCGGTGAGAATCAGCAGCGCCAGCACTATCGGCGGGGCCGCGGCCGCCAGATGCAGACGACCGAGTAGTTTGCGCGTGTCAATACGATCGGCAATTGATCCGGCCCAGAGCACCAGAAACAGGCCGGGGATCTGTAGCAACATCTGACCAAACCCCACCTGCTCTGCAGGCAGGTGAAGATAGACGGCCAGCAACCAGGGATAAAGCACCAGCAGCAGACCGTGGGGAATAAACCAGGCGGCGACCATCGCCAGAAATACTCGAGTATTTCTGGCGTTACTGGCGCTGTCTATGTCGCCTGCGGACAAATCTCACTCCTCGAAAATGTATAGCAAATCCCTTAGCGCCCTGACCGGACGGTCAGCGACAAACGTAACCAACAAGGGTAACACTGCCGCTGAGCTACCGGCAGCCTGTTTTTGATTCCGGGTGGGTTGATATAGAAAAGGTTTAGCGCGTCGCCACACCCTGATGGAACTCTATCCTCCGGTCCGGCACGCCGTCATTGTCGGTGTCGATCAATTCAACCTGGGGAATGTTCTGTTGGTAACGGCGCTGGCGCTCGAAAGTGCCATCAAAATTATCATCCCACTGGCGACTCAGTATCAGGCCGCGCTGATCGTAAAAAATTAATAGATCCGGCTGGCCATCAAAATTACGGTCCTGTAATCGCTGGGTTATGCGTTCGTTCTGGTAGACGAACTGTTCGTCCAGCTGGCCGTCTCGGTTGTGGTCAATGCCGTCGTAGGTTATCGGCGTGCGGTAGTGGTTTGCAATCACCGCGGCCCCCAGTAGAAACCCGCCAAGAAAAATTGCTATACCGCCGCCCCAGACCCCGGCACGCCGGGTGGGTGAGTGATCAGAACCCCGGTCTCGATAGCGCTGAGTAGCGGGAAAAACCTCTCCCTGCAGTTCACCCGATTGCGACTCCCACTCGCTGAGGATGGCCTGCGCCCGAAGCTGATCCTGAGCATCAACGCTTACCGATACCAGTCCGTCTGCCGGTAGTTCCCCTGCCCCGCCGGGTAGCATTTCCCCAGTAATCTCGGCGAACAGCCCTGCCCGGCGAAGTAAATCGACAATCATCTGCGCTTCTAGCAGCGAGGTAGCTCGATAGATTTCAACCATAACGGAGGCCCGTCGGAAATTACCTCAGGAGTGTCTCAACGGTTTCGTATAAATCGGTCATCCCAGCCTCAACTCCCAGATTCAGCGCCTGTTCGACAGTATAACCATCGATTCGAGCAACCTTAACGGCCAACAAGGCACCCGCCCGGTTACCCCCGGCACAATGCAAAAAGAAAGGGGCTGAGTGAGTTTCAAAGGTGCTCGCCAGTCGTTCCGCATTGGCAATCGTCAGGTCCGCTGCTCCGGCAACTGGGATCCCAACATAAGCCATGCCCGAGTCGCTAGCGAGTCTGGCTTCGTCGAAACCGACCTGTTCACTCGGTGGCCTCAGGTTAATGACGGTACGAATGCCCCGGCGACCCATATCGGCGATCTCCGCTTCGGTCGGCTGACCGGCGGTAAAAATTACCGGTTGAACCGACAGAGGGCCGCGCAGGTTTTTGATAGTCACCCCTTCAAGGATATTAATCATGCTACTCCGGTTACTAAAATCGGTATATTTTTCCACAACACAAAGAGTCCCACGCCGACCAGAAAAACCCCGAAAACTCGTTGCAACTGTTCCCGGGGCAATCGTGACGATACCTGTACACCCACCAGGGAGCCGACCGCACCCACGCCACAGAAAAGCGCGATCAACTGCCAGTCCACGCTCAACTGCAGGTCTGCCAGTACATCCAGGTATTTGTAGAAACCGCTGAAAGACTTCATGGCGATGATCGGCAGGCTGGTGGCAACAGCGCGCTTCATATCCAGACCGCCCAGCAACACCAGGGCCGGAACAATCAAGAAGCCACCGCCAACCCCTACTAATCCCGTCAACACACCGACCGCAAGGCCATCGGCGGATACTTTCCAGACCGCGCGGGGCGGACGGTTAGTTTCTGTTGCCACTGTTCTGGATGGCCGCAACATCAATACCGATGACCACAACACAACCACCGCAAACAACAGCATCTGGCCCACACCCGGTACCCAGACGGCTAGCCAGGCTCCGCCGTAGGTCCCGATCATGCCGGGGATACCAAATAGCAAGACACTGCGCCAGTCTGTTTGTCGGCGCAGCGCATAGGGAATCAACCCGACCAGACTAATGGTGCCGACAATGGCCAGAGAGCTGGCAATGGCAACCTTGTCGGGCTGGTCCAGGAGGTAGGTCAAAATCGGTACGGTGAGGATCTGTCTCTTATACACATCTGACGCTGCCGACGAAGAGG
>CAJXVN010000200.1 GCA_913060775.1 uncultured Gammaproteobacteria bacterium
CTATCCTCTTCGTCGGCAGCGTCAGATGTGTATAAGAGACAGACTCACCACCAATATAAACCTGCGGCACAGTGGACTGCCCGGTGACTGCGCGTAGTGCCCGTTGGGTTGCGTCCCGGCCAACGGAAATTTCGTCGTAGACCAGACCTTTTGACTTCAACAGTTCCTTTGCGCGGGCGCAATGATCACACCCAGGCTTGGTAAACAGGCTAATCGCCTCGGGCATGGTTGCACCGGGATTAATATAGCGTAGCAAGGTATCAGCATCCGATACTGAAAAGGGATCGCCCGGCTCTTCGGATTCGATGAACATCTTTTCGATGATGCCATCCCTGACCAGCATGGAATAACGCCAGGAACGTTTACCAAAGCCCAGATCATCTTTATCCACCAACATACCCATGCCGGCGGTGAAAACACCGTTGCCATCGGCGACCATCCGCACCTGGGTAACCTGCTGGTCGCGGGCCCAGGCTTCCATCACAAAGCCGTCGTTCACCGATACGCAGACCACCTCGTCGACGCCGTTATCGCGAAACTGACCATACAGTTCTTCATAACGGGGCAGGTGGCTGGCTGAACAGGTGGGGGTAAAGGCGCCGGGTAGCGCAAATAGCACCACGGTCTTGCCAGCAAACAGCTCTTCACTACTCAGATCGAGCCAGTCATTGTTCTCGCGACAACGGAAAGTAGCTTCCGGTACGGCCTGACCTTCTCGGTTCGGGTGATTACTCATTGTTTTACTCCTCGTAGAGATTGAATTTTTGCGCCCCTTAATCGAGGCAACGAGGAGATGGTAAGGGAGGAACTATATTAAATAAAATTGATTGTTTTTATCGTTATGATCTATTTTTCTTATCGATAGAAATTTGCTGCCCGTGTACCTCAATCACCTGCTGAGCAAACAGATCAAAATCCTGTTCTCGCGCGGTGCCACTGCGCCAGGCGAGGCCAATTTCCCGGCTGGCCCCCCGATCCAGCACCAGCGTCTGCAGATCAGTCGCCGCCAGCAGGTTAGACCGACAGGCCATCTCCGGCAGGTAAGTGACACCAAGATCGGCATCCACCATCTGCACCAGGGTTTGCAAACTACTGCCTTTAAAACTGTTAATCGCGCTGGAGGCCCCGATCTGACAGGCAGAAAGCGCGTGGTCCCGCAAACAGTGTCCATCTTCGAGCAACAGCACACTGCCGGCCGGCAGGGTCTCGGGGTCGTAATGAGCAGTATCTATTTTTTTAGTTCCCCGCCGGTAAGCCAGGCGAAACGGGTCGCTAAACAGTTCGCGTGTCTGTGCGTGGCGCAGTGGCCAGGGCAAGGCCAGCAGCAGCAAATCCAGTTCACCGGCCAGCAACTCCTGATAGATAGTGGCGGTCTGCTCCTCGCGGATATAGAGCTGTAACTTGGGATAATGGCTGCGCAGCTGCGTTAAAAGGGCGGGTAAAAGGAAAGGCGCAATCGTGGGAATGACCCCTAGCTTAAGCCGCCCGCTAAGCGGCTCCCCCGCGTTTGCCACCGCGTCGCTCATGGCCTCGATTTCGGCCACCACTGCGCGAGCGCGACGAGCAAACAGACTACCCTCGGCGGTCAGGGCAACACTCTTGTTAGTGCGGTCAACCAGCTGTACTCCCACCAGGTTTTCCAGCTCACGAATCGCCACACTGAAAGCTGATTGAGAGATAAAGCATTGCTCCGCGGCATGACCGAAGTGGCGGAGTTCCTCCAGCGCAACAAGATAGGTTAGCTGTTTAACCGTGGGTAAACGACGACTGCTCATGCGGGCGGCTCACTGTCTGGAGGCGACAGACCGGGTCGCAATGCAATCCAGGTCAGTGCACTCAAGTTGTGCCAGAGTGAAAACAGCGCCGCAGGTAATGCGGCCGCCGGCGCCAGAAATTTGATTGCGAGCGCCGTCGCCAGACCGGAATTTTGCATACCCACCTCCAGCGCCACCGTACGCCGGTCACTCTCGTCCGCCCCCAGTAACCAGCTACCCAGGTAACCCAGTAACAATCCACCACCATTGTGGAGCGCCACGGCTAATAACAGCCAGCCGCCAATATCGACCAGCCGCTCTTTATTCAAACCAACGATGGTCGCCACAATCAGCGCCACCAGCGTCATCGCCACCCACGGCATCACCCGTAGCAATCGCTCACCCACCTGCGGCAGCCAGCCACGCAATGCCATACCAGCGGCCACTGGCAACACCACTATTTGCACAATGCTTAGATACATCTGCCCCACCGGCAGCTCCAGCCGCTCCCCAATATAAAACTGGGCGAGCAAGGGTGTGACCAGCGGTGCGATAAGCGTCGAGCAGGTGGTCATGGCCACCGACAGCGCCAGATTGCCCCCGGCCAGGTAAACCATGACATTCGACGCGGTACCACCGGGACAACTTCCGGTGATGATTAAACCGGCGGCAAGCAGCAGCGGTAATCCCATGGCGGTAGCAATGCCCCAGGCCAGCAGTGGCATTAGCAGGAACTGTAAAACAACACCGATCAGCAAAAACCGGGGACTTTTAACCACTGCCAGCAGTTGCTCGGTAGAGAGCCCCACTCCCATCCCGAACATAATCAACCCCAGCGCCGGCACAATGCCGCTCTTCAAAGATGCGAACTGGCCGGGCACCAGCCAGGCCGCCGTGCTAAGGATAATCAGTAATAACAGTGGCCCCCAGGCGGCAGACTGAGCTCGGTTCAAGGGTTCAGGCTCCGCGTTGACTGCAGACTGGACAGCCTGGGTCCCGTTTCAGTTGCACCCGCTGCCACTCGCCCTGGAGACCATCGAACAGCAACAAACGACCCACCAGCGGCTTTCCAATTCCGGCGATCAACTTGATTGTCTCCAGTGCCTGCAGGCTACCGATGGTTCCCACCACCGGGCCGAGTACGCCGGTCTGACTACAGGTCTCCTCTTCGGCGGACTCATCACTGAACAGACAGCGGTAGCAGGGGCTATTCTCATCACGAGAATCATAGACGCTGAGCTGGCCTTCCATGCGGATTGCCGCACCGGAGACTAACGGCACCCCGGCCTGCACGCAGGCTTCATTGACGGCAAAACGGGTAGCGAAATTATCACAGGCATCCACCACCACCGTAACCTGCTGCACCCATTCCAGCAGCGTGTCCGCATCGAGTGCACTAGTGATGGTCGTCACCGTCACCTCTGGATTGATTGCGAGCATTCGATCGCGGGCCGACTCCACCTTGGGACGATCAATATCCGCCGTGCTATGCACCACCTGGCGATGCAGGTTACTCAGTTCAACATGATCATAATCAGCAATAATCAGCTCGCCAATCCCGGCACCGGCCAGGTACATGGCCACGGGCGTTCCCAGTCCGCCCATGCCGACCACCAGCACCCGGGCATTAACCAGCTTGTCCTGTCCCTCAACGTCTAACTGCGGTAACAGTACCTGCCGGCTGTAACGCATTAACAGGTCATTATCGGCAAGCCATTCCATCCCGAGTTACTCCTGAACATTCTTTAAATTTAGTTAGCCGCGCGTCGCCAACAAGCAGCGGTCGTGCCCGGCCAGATCTTCGTAATATCTTATCTGCTGCCAGCCAGCAGTGGTTAACAGCCTGGTCAGCTCGGCCCGCTGGTCGTTACCGTGCTCCAGCAGCAGCTGTCCGCCAGTGTGCAGAAACTCAGCTGCCCCACCAATCAGCTGACGCAGATCATCAAGCCCATCGTCCCCGGCGGCTAAGGCCATCCGCGGTTCCATTGCGGTATCGCCCTGCTCAAGGCAGGGATCGTCGTCCGCCACATAAGGTGGGTTGCTGATAATCAGATCAAACTGCTCCCCCGCCAATGGTGCAAACCATTCCCCCTGACGAAACTCAACATTACTGAGCGCCAACGCCCTGGCGTTGCCGTTAGCCACTTCCAGTGCCGCCTGGCTTGCGTCCGTGGCAATCAGCTGCCAGTGGGGTCTTTCGCTGGCCAGCGCCAGCGCAATGGCGCCACTGCCAGTACCCAGGTCGGCCACTCTGGCCTGCTCACCGGTAATCTCCTGCAGAGCGATTTCAACCAGCTGTTCAGTTTCAGGGCGCGGTATCAGGGTCGCACCGTTAACGGTTAAATCCAGCGACCAGAATTCTCGTTTACCAAGAATATAAGCCATCGGTTCGCCCTGAAGACGCCGCCCCACCAGGGTTGTTAACTGACGGTGCTGGGCTGCAGTGATTGGCTCGTCCCCGGCGCTAAATAACTGCGCGCGATTGCAGTCAAGGACCGTCATTAGCAACAGATCCGCTTCGACCTGCGCCGATTCACCGGCAACCGATTGGAGTTGATGACGCAGTTCCATGCGCAGCTGGCTGACTGCACCGATTGGGAGAGTCACGGGACCGGCCTGCGAATTCATCCGTTAAATCGGCGATTTCGACAGCGCCGATGTCTCAACATCACTGTTCCAGCGCCAGTAACTGGTCGGCTTCATATTCCCGGAGCAATGGCTCGATCACCTGATCAAGATCTCCCTGAACAATCTCATCCAGCTTATACAGCGTGAGATTTATGCGGTGTTCGGTGAGCCGTCCCTGAGGAAAGTTGTAGGTCCGAATACGCTGCGAACGATCCCCGCTACCGATCAAGTTACGGCGGCTTTCAGCCTGCTCACCGGCCTGCCGGCTCTGCTCGGCCTCCAGCAGACGAGATTGCAACAGTGACATGGCCCGGGCACGGTTCTTGTGCTGTGAGCGTTCATCCTGACACTCCACCACTGTCCCGGTGGGCAGGTGGGTCAGGCGAATCGCTGAATCGGTCTTGTTGACGTGCTGGCCGCCCGCACCGGAAGCACGAAAGGTATCGACCCGCAGATCGGAAGGGTCTATCTTGATCTCATCGATCGCCTCGACTTCCGGCATGATCGCCACGGTACAGGCGGAGGTGTGTACCCGCCCCTGGGATTCGGTCTCCGGTACCCGCTGCACCCGATGGCCGCCGGACTCAAATTTGAGCTGGCCATAGACGTTCTTACCGGTGATGCGCAGAATCGCCTCCTTGTAGCCCCCTTTCTCACCGCTCTGAGCCGTGACCACCTCGGCATCCCAGCGTTTTCCCTCCGCATACTTCACATACATACGCAGCAGGTCACCGGCGAACAGTGCCGCCTCGTCGCCACCCGTGCCGGCACGAATTTCCAGAAATACGTTGCGCTGGTCACGCTCATCTTTGGGTAACAACAGCCGCTGCAATACTGGCTCGATTTCGGCTATCTGCTGACGCGCCAGCTGCTGCTCTTCCACTGCCAACTCACGCATCTCCGGATCTTCTTCGGCCATTTCCGTCGCCGCCTGAAAATCCTCTTCCGCCTGCACGTACTGCTGAAAACAGCTGACCACCGGTTGCAGTTCAGAATGCTCCCGAGAAAGGTCGCGAAAGCGATTATTATCGCCAATTACTTCTGCATCACCGAGCATCACGGTTATTTCTTCAAACCGCTCCTGCAGTGTTTGTAGCTTGGTCAGCAGCGTCTCTTTCAAGACATCAATCCGCTAACAGGGGTGGCCGCCAGCGAGCTAAACAGGCGCGACTGGGAAACAATAAACCGGTGCATTACCTGTCTCTTATACACATCTCCGAGCCCACGAGACCTCTCTACATCTC
>CAJXVN010000201.1 GCA_913060775.1 uncultured Gammaproteobacteria bacterium
GAGATGTAGAGAGGTCTCGTGGGCTCGGAGATGTGTATAAGAGACAGGTCGAAAGGGTACGCCGATGAGATTGCCCGAGGTATCAAAAGCCCACTGGTGGTAAACGCAGGTGAGGGTCTCCGCATTGCCGCTGTTTTCTCGGCAAACTTTGGCCCCGCGATGGGCGCAGCGGTTGACCATGACATGAAATTCCCCATCCAGTCCGTGGGTTACAACCACCGGCGTATCACCAATCTGGGTGGTTTTGTAATCACCTGGATTGGGTAGCTCAACGGTGAGTGCGACGTAGTTCCAGGTGGCGCCACGAAAAATGAGCTGCTGCTCGCGATCGTAGATAGCCTGGTCCATGTAGACCTGATAAGGCACCCGGGTAAATCCCTCTTTGGGCCAGGTCAGGTCAATTTGCGGTAGCGCTTGCGGTGCGTTCATCGGTTTTGGCCCCCTACTGTTTATCGGCGAAGATAAAGTTCATGGTCCGGTCGTTGTAGTAAAGCCCGGCGGGCTGAATAACCAGAGACAATATTGGTTCGTCGCCGTCGTTAAAATGGCCATGCCAGAGGTTCGGAGGCGTAATGGAAAGCTGCCCGTCGGCCCAGTCGACTCGCGCGGGGTCCTGGATCTCCCCGTCAACCAGCGGTTCCCCAAGCAGTGAGAAGCAGTTGTTGCCGCCATGAATCACGTAGGTAAGGGCGGGAGCGGCATGGGCGTGGACCGTGTTTCTTGCGCCGGGCATTAACCGGTTTAAGTGGGCAAACAGGTGCGGCGTGGCAAGTTTTTCTTCGGGTAACCCAGCGTGACTGAGAAAGACCCCGGATGCAGTAATGCCAGCGGCTTCATACTCGTCCAGTTTTTCCTTTAATAGCTCTGCGGGAAAATGGGTGAAAGCAGAGCGCTCTGTCGGACTAACTTTCCAGCCCAGGTAGCTGACCAGCGGTGAGTCATCAACAAAAAAGTAGCTCAGGCCGGTGTCTCCCGCGGTGGCTCGAATACCCTGGCCTCCGGGCACTAAAGCGATATCGCCGGGATGTAGTTCCACGGTTTCGTCCTGGCTAACCAGTGCGCCGCTACCATCGAGTACCAGCAGCACAAGGGCACCTGCGGTCTCAGCAACGAGCGTTGATTCGCCGGCGCCCAGTTTGTTGTTTCCGGCCAACAGGTTGGGCATGGTCGCGGGCCAGTCCAGGCCCAGCTCCTTGCTGAAATCGACAAGGCCGGACTCCGGCATCATGATTGCCGGTGGCAGCACCTTGTGCAGTGGCGGTACTTTGGCAACATTAAGAAAGTCGCGCTCGCAGTAGCCGACAGCCTGACTGGCGGCGACACTGCTGTTAGCTCTGGCTGGGCCCAGGTGGTCATAATCGATCTGATGGGGTTTGTTCATGGTGTACTCCTCCCTGTTGGTACAGCGGCGAATAACCGCCTAATCTCTAAAATTAATAAACTGCAGGGGCATTTCCAGATCCGCCTCGCGCAGCATCGCCATCACTGCCTGCAGGTCGTCACGTTTTTTTCCGGTCACCCTAACCTGATCGCCCTGTATGGCGGCCTGAACTTTGAATTTTCCTGCTTTTATCTGGGTGGTGATTTTTTTCGCCAGGGCCTGATCGATGCCTTCTCGAATGGTCAGCGGCATTCGACACTCAGCGACATTACTCTCCTTGTCGCCGGCTTTAAGTGATTTCATGTCTATTTTGCGCTTTGCCAGGGTCCCGCGGACTATTTCCATCACCTGATCCACCTGAAATTCATTCGGTGCATAGAGGGTAAGCAGTTGCTCCTCCTGTTCCACGCGAGCGTTGGTGCCTTTGAAGTCAAAACGATTGCCGATTTCACGGTTGGCCTGGTCAACCGCGTTGGTGAGTTCGTGCATATCAATTTTGGACACGGCGTCAAAAGAAGGCATGGCGGTTTTCTCCTGAAAGATGAGTTTGCGATAAGGGCATGGTGCCGCAGATCAAGGTGGCTGTCAGCTAGGTGGACGGCGATAAATGAGTTGCCGGGCGCATCCAGGAGACCGCCGCCGCGAGCAGATTAAGTACGGCAAACAGAGTAAAAGCGATGTAGAGCGCCTGTTTCAGTTGCGCGGGGTCGGTCTCGGCAAGATTAGCCTGCTGGCCCAGCAGTAGACTGAATAACATGATCGGTATCCCCAAAGAAATCATCTGCCCGCAGAGCCGCGATGTTTGCAAAATGCCGCCGGTTACCCCGAGTTGCCGTTTCTCCACGGCACTCATGGCCGCGTGAGTATTGGGCGCCGAATAGCCGGCAATACCGATCCCCGTTAATGCAAGCCCCACCAGCACCATTATCGGCAGTCCTGAATCATTAATAAGCATGGTCAGCAGGATGCCAATGGCACAGCAGACCAGCCCGAAGCTGGTCAGCCAGCGCGGGTCGAGTCGGTCCGAGAGCCTGCCGGCATAGCCCGCAAACAGGACCTGAGCCACCGGCTGGGCCATCAGAATTAACCCAGCCTGCTGGGGATTCATCTGTCGTCCATATTGTAGATAAAGACTGAGCATGAAGCCCACACCAAAGGTGCCGCAGTACATCAGGAAAGCGCTGCCAGCGGCCGTGGCTACCCCACGGTTATCAGTGAACAGGGTCAGGTCGAGCAGGGGACTCCGTCCCCGCGCCTGCTGACGCAGAAAAATCGCGCCGCAGATTAATCCGCTGAGGATCAGCGGAACCGCCCCTGGCTGGGATAACCGACCACTGCCGACAACCAGTGCACCGAGTGCCACGGCCACCAGAATGCCGCCGACCCAGTCAAACTTTTCACCCACCGCTTCGCGCCACTCGCCATGAATAAACCAGTTGAACAGTAAAACCGCTGTCAGGCTCATGCCACCGGCGAGTATGAACAGGCTGCGCCAGCCAAAATGGTAGGTGAGCATTCCCCCCAGAAAGGGTCCGCAGGTCATGCCTAAATAGATCGCGGTGACGTTCAGGCCCAGGGCCCGGCCTCGCCATTCGGGAGGAAATATCGACGCCATGATGGCGTGGCTGGTGCCAAAAATAAGCGCGCCCCCGACACCCTGAATGAAGCGCCATATCAGTAACTGAGTGGATGAAGTGGCGACTAGCATAAACAGGCTTGAGAGCACGATCAGTAACTGACCCGCTACATAGAGTTTACGTCTACCGTGAATGTCGCCGAGCCTGGCTGCCTGCAACATGAACATGGCAGCGGCCAGAAAATAGCTGGTGGTGAACCAGCCAGAAGTCACCGCATCGAGTTGAAACTCATCGGCCACTGCCGGTAGCGCGACGTTAATAGAGCTGCCAAGAAAGGGCGTAATGAAGCTGGCAAACGGAACGATAAACCGTGCCAGCGCCAGGTTGGTTTCGGTAGAGCGTGGGGCGATGATCAGGCTCCGGTAGGCGAGGAGAAGGTGATGGCTGAGCGATCGGGTTTTTGATCGTTAACGCAGCGGTCGGTGATGCTGCTGGGGGCTATAATCCGCGCCCTTTTTTTGTTTTCTGAAATACCCAACCGGCAGGCGATTATAGTGCACCCTTTTTTTGATTTGGCCTATTGTTTAGGCGGACCGGTCTGTCGCGGTGAATTGCGCCAGCAACTGGAAGATTTTCGAGTGATCGAATTGCTCGATCTGCCGCTGGATGGCCAGGGCGAGCACCTATGGGTGCGGGCGAGCAAAAAAGGCCTGACCACCCCCCAGCTGGCTGATGAGTTAGCGCGGTGGGCCAGTGTTCGGCCAGTATCCGTGGGTTACTCGGGATTAAAAGACAAGTTTGCAGAGACCGAGCAGTGGTTCAGTCTGTCGTTACCGGGACGGGAAGATCCGTCAGCACCGACTGCTGCGGATGATAAGGGATGGCAGATCCTGGAACAGAGCCGGCACGGCAAAAAACTGCGCCGAGGGTTGCATGCGGCCAATCGATTCGAAATCCGGGTGCGAAATATCGACGGTGAGCCTGAACAGATTGAGAAGCGTCTGCAGCAGCTACGCCAGATTGGTTGCCCCAACTACTTTGGTGAGCAGCGATTTGGCCGCCACGGCGACAACGTCGATCAGGCCCTGGAAATGTTTGCTGGTAATAAGCGGGTAAAAAACCGTCAGTTGCGGGGGTTGCTGGTCTCCGCCGCCCGCAGTCATTTGTTTAATCAGGTGCTAAGCGAACGGGTAACGGCTGGGAACTGGCGGACGGCCAGCGATGGCGAAGCCCTGATGCTGGCGGGCAGCCGCAGCTTTTTCGTCGCTGAACAGATTGATGCCACCGTGCAGCAGCGCCTAGACAGTGGTGATGTGCTGCTCAGCGGCCCCCTCTGGGGGAAAACCAATACTCCGGCGCTGGGGCTGTCCGGCGACCTTGAGCAAGCGGTTGCACAGCAATTTCCAGAACTGGTTAATGGATTAGCTGGAGCGGGATTGCGTCAGGAGCGCCGCCAGTTCCGGCTCGAGATGAGCGATTTAAAATGGCGCTGGCTGGACCGGGATCTGGTGGTCGATTTTTCATTGCCGAGTGGTTCCTTTGCGACAGCGGTACTGCGGGAATTTGTTGATTGGCGTCAGGCGGTGATCTAGTGGGTCCCGGCAGGGTCGTTTGATTTGTCAAAACCCTTGGTTTATCGGCGTTAATCAGCCGGTTACGTGTTGACCCAACAGGGTCTACACAATTACATTACGCGGTTAATTATTCGCCTTTATCTGCCCCCTGTGATCTCTGCGAAAACTAAGCGTCGTTTGTGGTGCTGGTGTGCCGTACAGGGCAGTCTGTTATTAGGTATCAAAGACTACAACGGCGCAGCTCATCAGGCGTCGTAATAATTACATGGAGAGTCCTGGGCAGCTGGGTTACGCCGAGGATATTTCTGGATAAGCGTCTCTCTTGCCAGGGGCTACCTATGTCGGTATCAAACCCGGCCCATAAAAATTGAAAGTAAATTCTAGTGAAACGAAGCGATATCAGAGATCCTGATTACATCCAGAAGGTGGTGGATTGTCAGCATGCCTGCCCGGCACACACCAACGTGCCCGAATATATTCGGTTGATAGCGGCTGAGCGTTATAGCGATGCTTACATGCTCAACTGGCACAGCAATGTTTTCCCCGGCGTGCTCGGGCGTACCTGCGATCGGCCGTGCGAACCGGCCTGTCGCCGTGGTCGGGTTGAGGAAAAGCCGGTTGCTATCTGCCGACTCAAGCGGGTCGCGGCCGACAATAAGGGCGACATCAGTCAGCGGCTGCCGGAGATACCCAAAAAGAAAAACGGTAAGCGAATTGCGCTGATCGGTGCGGGGCCTGCTTCGTTGGCAGTGGCTCGTGACCTGATGCCGTTGGGGTATGAAATTGAGCTGTTCGAGCGTGAGCGCAAGGGCGGTGGTTTCATGCGCGTACAGATCCCCAGTTTTCGATTGCCGGCGGAAGTGTTGGATGAAGAGGTCAACCTCATCATTGATATGGGTGTAAAAACCCATTTTGGCACCGAGATCACCAGTTTGCAGGCGCTGCTAGAGCAGGGCTTTGATGCCATTTTTGTCGGCACGGGTGCGCCACGAGGTAACTGCTGTCTCTTATACACATCTGACGCTGCCGACGAAGAGGATAGT
>CAJXVN010000202.1 GCA_913060775.1 uncultured Gammaproteobacteria bacterium
CTATCCTCTTCGTCGGCAGCGTCAGATGTGTATAAGATACAGCTCCCAGATTGGCCGCAGGCTGAGCCATTTATTAAACGCGTCGTCCCATCTACCCGCCAGTGCATCTTCGTAATAACTGCGCAGCACTTCCCGTTTTTTACCGTAAAGCAGGTAGGAGAACTCAGCAAACAGGACCTGACCGCCGAGACGCAGATCATCGACGAAAAACTGTTCAATCGGATCAGAGACAATGAAATCGTCACGCAATTCTCGACGCAGCAGCAGTGACTCCGATCGATTCAGGTGGCCCTGTTTAACGCAGACCACTGTCTCCAGATCCACCAGTCGTTTCATCAAATCCAGGCTTAACACCTTGCCGGAAACCGGTGTTCGATAGAGGCAAACGGCCAGATTAGAGGCATCCGTCAGGTATTTAAAAAAATCAAAAATTTCACTATCGGTCCGCAGCTGGGTCATGGGGTTCATCACTTCGGCGCCGCTATAGCCCAACTTTTCGATGTGGTCGAGCTTGCGCAGGCAGAAGTCTGCGGAGGGGTCGAGGATAATGCTCCACAGATCGGTGCGACCGGCCACCGCGTCGGCCACTATGTCGTGATAGCGGAACCACTCTTCAGGCTGCATGTTCCAGGTTTCCGCGGCAAAGCCGCCAACCACCAGGCCATCAACGCCCCAGTCGATATAGGTATCGATGTTTTCGCGTAATTTAGCTTCGTCAATTTTGTTATCGGTAATCGGCGTAATCGGTGCCGAGTAAAAACCACGAATAGTTTTGTTGGCCCAGCTCTTTGCTTCACTACGGGTAAAGTCCGCCATCTTCCTCTCCTGTGATAGTTTTATGGTTTTAGTCTCAGCGAGAATACCTGCCGGAGTTTTGTTTTTGTGTTTTATCCAGAATCCAGATAAGCGCTGACTAACCGTCGATAATGCCTGATTAGGAGAGAAACTTGAACTACGACGAACCGGATCACATCCGCATGTTGCGGGAAACCCTGCAGAAATTTGTCGACAAGGAGATGCCCCGAGAACTGGCCCGGGAATGGGACCAGACCAATGAGTACCCGGCTGAAATTTTTGCCAGACTCGCCGAACTGGGCGTTACCGGCATGGTCATGGGCGAAGAGTATGACGGCAGCGGCCGGGATATTCAGGCCACCATGGTCGTCATCGAAGAGCTTTCCAAACGCAGCATGGCTATCGCGGTGCCCTATATCATGTGTACCTGCTATGCAGGCATGAACCTGGTGGAATGCGGCAGCAACGAACAGAAATCTGAATTACTGCCTCGTGTGGCCAGTGGTGACCTGCTATTTGCCTATGGCCTCACGGAACCGGACGTGGGTGCCGACCTGGCCAGCGTGCGCACGACCGTCGTTCGAGACGGCGACGAGCTAATTATCAACGGCTCCAAACGTTTCTGTAGCGGTGCAGAAATTTGTGACTACATCTATACCCTCGCCTGTAGCGACCGGGAAGGCAGCCGCTACAACAACCTGTCGTTCGTGATGATTCCACCCACGGCTGAGGGTGTCACTATAGAACGCATTGCCACCATGGGCATGCACGGTGCCGCCACCACGGACGTTACCTTTACCAACGTCCGGGTGCCCGCCAGCGCCCTGATGGGTGGTGACGCCGGCTGGAATAACGGCTGGAACATGCTTGCCGGACCGGGGCTCGATGTTGAGAAACTGGAAGTCGCTGCCATTGCTGTCGGTGTTGCCGCTGCGGCGGTGGAAGATGCCTGGGAATACAGCCAGGAGCGGGAGCAATTCGGCAAACCCATCTGCACCTACCAGTCCATCCGCCACAAACTTTCCGATATGCAGACCAAGCTTCACGCCGCACGCTTGATGATGTACCACGCGGCCGATCTGGTGCAGTCGGGCGAACCGGCCGGCGTGGAAACCTCCATGACCAAAATGTTCACCACCGAAACTGCCAAGGAGCTCGCTCTTGAGTGCCAGACCATCATGGGAGCCTACGGCTACGTGAAAGAGTTTGATTGCGAGCGCTATGTTCGGGAAGCCCTGGTGCTACCCATTTTTGGCGGCTCCACGGCCATTCACCTCAACAACATCAGCAACTGGATGGGGCTGCCAAAAAAATAGCCTCACAGCCCGTTCAATTCCCGGCCGCTGACTGACAGCTCACCAGCGCGCTCTGACTTAGATTGGACGGGCAGCCTGCCCCTTCTGCTGTTCGTTTGACCCCAGTATCTGCGCATTCAGCGACTCCAGGTCGCTGCGCCTTCATGCGCAGTTTGAACTCGGTGAGAGCCAGATAACCGCGCTAACCGAGGCTTTCGAAATAGCCTGTTGTTCGGTGAAAACTAAATAATTTCTAACGCCGGTCGACAGTATCAATATGGATACCTCCACCGGCGTTACGACGCCCGTCGATTCGACAGTAACACCAGACCCGGAAGCCCCGCTGAAGGGGATGCCGCTGCGCACCCGGATAAACCTGCTTGGGTATCTGGTAACCCTGGGGTGTAGCACCGTGCTTGGCATCACCCTGTTTCTGCTTAGCGCCCAGACATTACTGCAAAACAGTCGCGACGACGCTCAGGGTGCGCTTGAGATTATCGCCCACAATACGGCCCATCAGCTGCGGTCAGGCGATGAGAAATCGCTGCATCAATATTTCAATCGAGTCGGCCAGCTCCCCGGCATCAATGCGATGGTGCTGGTCAATACGGATCGGCAACCCGTTCTGACCTATTCAGCCGACGGCCACGCCTGGCAACCCGAAGAAATTATCAACAGTGCGCGGCAACAAACCAACATTCCGCTATTAACCCATCTACTGGGAGAGCCGTGGATTACCTTTCAAAGACCGTTGATATCGGGGCACCAGACACTCGGCACCCTCTACATGAACTGGGACCTGTCACGCATGCAGGCTCAGCTCAGGCAGCTTCTGTCGGCCATTGCGGCTGTCTTCAGCATCACGCTGGCCATAATCATTATTTTGACCCGCGGCTTACACCGGTCGCTTAGCGCCCCCGTACAGGAACTGCTTTCCACCACCCAAAGCGTTTCCAGAAACATTGGCACCGCCCGATACGCAAGAGTATTTGCCGCAGATGAACTGGGTGAATTAACTGAATCGGTTAACGCCATGTTGACCCGCCTCCAGGATCAACGCCGCCAGTTACGCGCAGCGCAGGCCGAACTCGAACAACGAATCGCCCTGCGTACAACCGAACTCGAGAGCAAACATCGCGAGGCCGAGAAAGCCCGTAAAGACCTCCAGCTTGTCATCGACCAGTCGCTGGATCTGATGCTCCACCTCGATAGCGAGGGTCGGTCGCTGATGGTCAGTCCCTCCGTTACCTCCATACTGGGTTACTCACAGGAAGAACTGATCTCCATTGATTTTCACAGTCTGCTTTATTCCCAGGACCGGGCCGCCAGTAATGACCAGCCACTGCAGGTCCATGAATTTTTACGCCTGAACGGCGGCCAGATACATAACACTGAGCGCCGAGTTCGCCACCTCGACGGCCACTGGATCTGGATTGAATGGAACCTGATCCTGCTGGAGAACGATCAGGTTTTTATGGTCGGCCGCGACATACAGGAACGCAAAAAGAACGAAATCGAGCTATCCGTCGCTCACAAAGCAGAATCTATCGCTCTCAAGCACACGCAGCAGATCGTCGATATCTCGCTGGACGCCATCGTCACCTTCGACTCCACCGGCCGTTATCTGCAGGTGAGCCGGGCCAGCGAAAACATTTTCGGCTATCAACCCGACGAAATGCGTGGGCGGTTGTTCACTGATTTCATTGCCGAAGAAGAGTTTGCTGGCACCGACATTGGCGGCAGTCTGATCGAAGCCGTCCGAGAATCCGGCGGTCGTCTCGAGGGTCAGGTACACCGGTTTCGGCATAAGCAGGGGCACTGGGTCTGGGTGGAGTGGAATATCGCCCTCCAGGAAAACGAAAATGCCATGTACGCCATCGCCCGCGACATTACTGAACGCCGGGAATACGAACAGGCCCTGATCAATGCTCACAACGAGGTCCAACGAGTCATCGATCGATCGGTTGATCTAATCATCACCGTGGACACAGACGGCACCCTCCTGACCGTGAACCCCGCTTGCTTCCGGATGGCCGGTTATCAGCCTGAAGAATTGATCGGCACCAATATTTTGCCGCTGGTTAAACCGGATGACGTGGAGATGGGTGTCTCCGGCCTGTTCGACAGAATGGAGACTGACGGCGGCGTGATTAACGGTTTGATCCGCCGTTTTCGGCATAAGGACGGCCACTGGATATGGGTGGAGTGGAATCTTGTCCAGCATATCAATGACGATCACGCGGTACAGATACACGGCACAGCACGGGACATCACCGACCGGATTACCTACGAGAAAGAACTCATCACCGCTCGAGAAGTGGCCGAGGCTGCCACCGCCACTAAAGCCACCTTCCTGGCCAATATGAGCCACGAAATTCGCACACCCCTCAACGGCGTAATGGGCATGCTGCAATTACTCAGCGAAACCCCGGTCGATGTCGAACAGGCGAGTTACCTGGGCACGGCGCTCAATTCCAGTAACGCCCTGCTGGACCTGATTAACGACATCCTCGATTATTCAAAAATTGAAGCCGGCAAGCTGATCATCGAAGCAGAACCGTTAAACCTGCTGGAACTGCTTGAAGACGTCGCAGCCATTTTTGGCAAACCCGCTGCAGAGAAAAACCTTAACCTGATTACTATCCTCGATCCAAAACTGCCTACCCATGTGGTCGGCGACCTGACGCGCCTGCGGCAGATACTCACTAACCTGATTGGCAACGCGATGAAATTCACCGAACAGGGTGAAGTTGTCTGCCGCGTCAGCCAGACCCACGGTGACTCAATCGACCAGCTCCGCATTGATGTCAGCGACACGGGGATTGGTATTCCTGCGGACAAGCTGGACGCCATTTTCGGGTCCTTTTCCCAGGCCGATAATTCCACCACTCGGCAATATGGAGGCACCGGGTTAGGCCTGGCAATTTCCCAGCAACTGGTCACGCTGATGGACGGCACCATTTCCGTCAACAGCGAAACCGGAGAGGGCTCCACCTTCACGGTTACCCTGCCGCTGGCCAGCGCCAAAGCTCAGCCGTTCGGGCATCCTGGTCTGCGGGACCAACGGGTATTAATACTCGCGCGGAGCGCATCGGTTCGAGAATCCATCGCGGTGCTCTGTCATCGCGCCCGGATGCAGGTCACCGACCTGCCCATCTGGCAACACAATTTGCCGGACCTGCTCGTTGATGGCTCTGCTTTTGATCTGGTAGTCGCCGACTCAGAACTGCTTGACGATGACGCCGGCGCACACTGGATATCCCAGCCAATGTTGCCCACGCTGGTTATCGCCCGATACGGCCAGTCTATCGAAGGACTTCCGGAGCAGTTCCGGCAGATATACAAACCCATCAATAGCAAACAGCTGCTGGGCTTTAGCGAAGAACTGCTCAACCTGGGCACCGTTAACCAGCCGGATACCTGTCTCTTATACACATCTCCGAGCCCACGAGACCTCTCTACATCTCGT
>CAJXVN010000203.1 GCA_913060775.1 uncultured Gammaproteobacteria bacterium
TCTACACTATCCTCTTCGTCGGCAGCGTCAGATGTGTATAAGAGACAGGTTGATAGCAGTGCGATTACGCTGGACCAGGTTGCCGATATCAAGGACGGCGTGTCTGACTTTCGCCAGTTAATGCGCCGCAACGGTGAGCCGCTGGTTGGACTGGGCGTCGTGAAAGTGTCGGGTGGTAATACCGTCGCCATTATCGACGAGGTCAAACGGGTGGTGGAGGAGGAGATTCGTCCGCAGCTTCCGCCGGGAATGACCATTAAATTTGGTAGTGATCAGTCCAGTTATATTCTCGCCATTGTTCTTGCGCTGCAGGAGCATCTGGTGCTGGGTACTCTGCTGGCCGCCGGTATCGTCATGCTGTTCTTACGGAATTTGCGTGCCACCTTAATCATCGGTGCGGCAATTCCGGTGTCGCTGTTTGCTGCCATGGCAGCAATGTATTTTCTCGATTTCACCTTCAATTCCATGTCCCTGCTGGGCCTGCTGCTATTGGTGGGGGTTGTGGTTGATGATGCGATCGTGGTGCTGGAGAACATCTACCGGCATCGAGAAGACATTGACCCGAACCCCATGTCAGCGGCCATTAACGGAACTGGAGAAGTGGTGTTTGCGGTGCTGGCAGCGACGGCGTCACTGGTCGCAATTTTTCTGCCGGTGGTTTTCATGGAGGGCATGGTGGGGCGTTTCTTCACCACCTTTGCACTGGTGGTGGTGATCGGGGTGATTGCTTCCTGGTTTGTGTCGATGACACTCACCCCAATGATGTGCGCCCGTTATCTGCGGGTAGGCCACAGCCACGGCAAGGCCTATATGGTGCTCGAGAATTTCTTTGATGGGATGGAGCGTAACTATAAACGGCTGGTTGGCTGGGTGTTGCGTCACCGCTGGAGCACACTGGGGGTGGCAAGCGTGGTGGTTGCTACCAGCGTGTTTTTCTTCAATGCCGTTGGTAAAGAGTTTATGCCCGAGACGGATGTTGGCCGCATTATGGTGATTTTAAAAACGCCGATGGGTTCAAGCATTGAGTACACCGACAAGAAGGTGCGCGAGCTTGAAGCACTAATGGCTAAAGAAGAGTCACTCTATAACTTTATTTCCATCGGCCTGTTTTCTCAGTCTCAGGTGAACGAGTCGATCGGTTTTATCGAAATGATTCCCCAGCACGACCGTAACTACACCCAGGAGGAGTTTCTTGACGAATTCCGCAAGAAACTGCCCCAACTGGCCGGTGTCCGGGTGTTTGCGACAGTGGTGCCGACGCTGGGTGGCGGTCGCGGCGAAAAGCTGCAGTTCGCGCTGCGTGGCCCGAACCTGGATGAAGTGGCCCGGTTAGCCCGGGAAATGCGCGGTCGTCTGCTGGAAGCTGGCGGTATGGGGCGGCTCGATCTGGACCTGCAGCTGGATATGCCGCAGATGAAACTTGAGATTGATCGGGTGCGTGCCCACAGTATTGGTTTAACTGCCCGGCAGGTTGCCAATGCGGCTAACGTACTCGCCGGTGGTCTCGACATTGCCAAGTACAACGACGAGCCCGGTGACGGTGAACGTTACGATGTGCGGCTAAAGGCGGCGGAAGGCACCTTCAGATCGCCTCAGGATCTTAAAAAGATATACCTGCGCGCTAAAAACGGTGAGTTAGTCAGGCTGGATACAGTTGCCAGTTTCCGGGAAATACTTGGGCCAGCGCGGATCGACCGGATTAACCTTCAGTATGCGGCCCAGTTTTATACTGATCCTGACGGTGCGCTGGGCGATGCGGTCACCACCCTGAACCGGGTTGCTGAGGAGATTCTCCCTATCGGCTATTCAATCGAAATGCTGGGAACTTCGCGGGAATTTAAACGGACCATGGCGTCCATGGCGTTTGCCTTCGGTCTGGCTCTGGTGCTGCTTTACATGGTGCTGGCCAGCCAGTTCGATTCATTCCTGCAACCGCTGGTCATCATGTCTGCACAGCCATTAGCAATGATCGGTGGTCTGGCGCTGCTCTGGGCCTCTGGACACACGTTGAATATCTATTCCATTATCGGCCTGGTGCTGTTGATTGGCCTGGTGGCAAAGAACTCGATTCTTCTGATCGATCTGACCAATCAGCGGCGCAGTCAGGGGTTGACGATTGCTGAGGCGCTCAAGGATGCCTGCCCAACCCGCCTGCGGCCGGTGTTGATGACATCGCTGACGGTAATCCTGTCCATGACACCTGCCGCCATGGGTTATGGACCGGGGGCGGACCGTAATGGACCCCTGTCCGTGGCGGTGATTGGCGGAATGATTACCTCAACTCTGTTAACCCTGGTCGTTGTACCGGTGGTTTACTCGTTGATTGAGAATGCCATCCTGCGACTGCAGGGACGTAAACTCGCGTCAGCTATCGCCCAGGTTGACTACGTAAACTAGTTTGCTCAGGAGACTCCTCTGCAATAAGGCAGGGGAGTCTCCATTTCGTCGGCGAGAAATAAATCACCGGTAGTGAAAAGCCTGGGGTGATTTGTATTGGCAAGCCTTAATAGCTCCTTTTAGCTTAACTGCATGCAGCAAAAATCTCTTCAGTTTACCGTTCTCCTGGTCGACGGCGTACCGACCTGAAATCCCGGGCGATTCCGGAGAAACGAATTCACGACCGGGGTTCAATCGAATCACGGAGGTGCGTTTGGCGATACGGGTCATTGGGCAGAGTATCGGGTTTATGCGGTCGTTATGGGATTTCTTCTGCTGGTCGGTCGATAATAAGCGGGTGACGATTTCAACCGGGTTTAAGCCTGGGCTGGATTGGCCGATGAATACTTCGGTCGAGCAAGGTTTTTGAGCTGAACCGGAATCTACGGTGGCTGCTGTTGACGGGCTGCAGCCGGTTCAATATGGGTGTCGTCAGGCTACACACACAGATAATGGGCAGAAATTGAGGATAGAACGCATGGCGATGAATGGTGTCGATGAGTTAACCAGTACTCTACAGAAAGCCCTGTCGATCAATCGCGAACCCAATCAGTACGGGACCATCGTCGAGATTGGTGCCGGTCAGGAGGTAGCGCGGCATTTCTTCCAGGCGGGTGGGGCTTCCAATTCCATCGCCAAAACCATGTCCGCCTATGACATGCAGTTCAGTGATGCCATCTACGGTGGTGAGAGTTCCGGACGCTACGTTAGCCGCAGTCGGCTAGAGAGCATGCTAAACAAGGAATACGGGTTGCTGCTGGAGCGGCTCGAGGGTAAGCGGGCTAAAAATACGCAGTATTTTGCTTATGCGGCCACCGTCGCTACCCGTCATGCCGATGAGGGTGACGGGCAGGGGTGGATCGGCGTGCGTTTGCAACTCTATCCGGGCGCACCGCCCAGCGAGATTGTGGTCCATGTGCGCTTGCTGGACGCAGAGATTCCCCCGCAGCAACAGGCGGCGGGAATCATTGGCGTTAATCTGATCTGGGCCGCTTTTAATGCTTTTCGCGATACGGAAGCAATCATCGACGTGTTAAAGCACAATCTTGGTCCCAGCCGGATCGAGGTTGATTTAATCCACTTTAGCGGTCCTTATTTTGATGAAACTGAAAATCGGCTGGCTAATCTTTATCTGATCAACAGTGGTCTGACCCGGGCCGTGATGTTTAACGCGGACGGAGAGGTAGTGATTCCATCCGACGCCTTCTACCGCAAGGACGTGCTGGCGATTCGCGGCTCGTTTCGGCCAGTAACGAACGTTAACGTCGACATGATGGAGTGTGGTCTGCAGCAGTTCACTGAGTTGCCGGATGTCGAAGAGTGCAACGTTATGGTGCTGGCGGAAATCACCACCAACACTCTGATGTCCGGCGGCAAAGTAGACAGCCAGGATTTTTTGGCGCGGGTCGATATGCTCAATGCGCTTGGTTATACGGTGCTGATATCGGATTACCTGCGATTTTTCCGTTTACGGGCCTTTTTCCGTCGATACACCCAGAAACAGATCGGGATTGTGCTGGGCACACCGAATGTCCAGGATATTTTTAATGCCGACTACTACCAGGGGCTGGAAGGCGGGATTCTCGAAGCGTTTGGCAAACTGTTTCCGGCAAACACCCATCTTTACGTGTATCCAAGCAGAGACCGGGAAACCGGCGAGCTGTGCACAGCAGAAGATATTGAACTGCCAGATAACATGCGACAGCTTTACAACCACATGTTGGTCAATGAATTGATTTTGCCACTAAAGGGCGCGCACGAAGAGCTACTCGATACTTTTTCACGCGATGTGCTCAAACAGATCACCAAAGGGCGGGGTGAGTGGGAATCACAGGTCCCGGCGCGGACCGCCGAGATGATTATTGAGAACGGCTGGTTCAACTTTGATTCTGCCTGAACCGAAGCGGTTGTGGATTCCTGAGTTTATTCATCTGTCAGGGTTCCAGCCGGGTGACTACCTTCGACAATCTCAGCGGGAAGCCGTGTACCCTTAAATGAGGGCAGGGTGGTTACTTTTTCTGCTATTGGGGCCCGGAGTGTCAATGGCTAATGACCGGTTATCCGATCCGGTTAGTGATGCCTCAATGCTGGAGTATCGACTACAGGGCCTGTTAGCCGAAGTCCAGCGCAAACCAGTTGAGCTCATTCCATTCATCAGTGATGGCTGCAGTGGTGGACTCTCCGCTGGATGGAAATTAATTAGCGATGCTTTGCCAGGGTTAGGGAACCAGATCGGTGAACGGCCGCCCTGGCAGCACTGTTGCGTTAATCACGATCGGGAATACTGGCGAGGTTCAGGGATGAACGGCTCGCGATTGAGGCAGCTCGCCGATGAAGAGCTGAGGTCCTGTGTGCTGGCAACTCGCGAATCGTCCGCGTTGATTGCTGCTTCCTTCGCCGAGCAGGTAGGGACGTTCAGAAACCCTGAGCCGGTTAATAATCGGGTGAACCATGCATCCGAACTAGATCGACTCTATCCGCTGGCTGCCGAATTGATGTACCGGGTTGTCAGGGTTGGTGGTATGCCGTGTAGTGGTTTGCCGTGGCGCTGGGGTTATGGCTCGCCGCCCTGTGGAGTGGGTTTATGGTTGCCGTTGCCCTGAGGTTTTCACTCCTGGACCCAGTTAATTTCTCGGGCGCTCAATGCCCCAATTAGCACTTCATCAAGGCTGGATGGAATAGTGGCGGTGGTTGCGCTGTTTGCAATCCGCCCGGCCATTAGTTCTGCAAAATACTGGGGATAAAGCGGGGTTTGACCCGGTTTAGCGTAGCCGTCTGGAAAAATTGGCCGCCCGGAAACAGGGTCGTACTTATCCGTCGCCCCGAGGGTATGCATTAACTCGTGAGCGATGATGACGCTATTTTCACCCCGTTGCTCAGGTGCCGCAAAGAGATTGACCAGGGCATAACCGCCATTGCGAATGCCAACTGAGTGCTGCAGGGTGGGGTGCGTGTCAGGATCGTGGTATAGCAAAAATAGCTGTATGTCGGCGGCCGGACCAGTAAACGTATCTTCAGACCATGCCCACCAGCGTGCTTTCAGGCTCCACCATACAGTGGCGAGAAACCCCGATTGAGCTGTCTCTTATACACATCTCCGAGCCCACGAGA
>CAJXVN010000204.1 GCA_913060775.1 uncultured Gammaproteobacteria bacterium
CACTATCCTCTTCGTCGGCAGCGTCAGATGTGTATAAGAGACAGATTCCAGATCGCCTTTTACAGCATGGTGGTGACCGTCATGCTGGCGATGTTCGCCCTGCCCTTTCTCGATATACGAGGTTTGGGTCCCGCACCGCTATATATTGTCGGTTTCAGTGTCAGCGTTGCATTCAGCCAGATCATGTTGATGGAGGCGATGAAGCGGGCCGATGCATCGTTTGTCGTCCCCATGCTGGGACTCAAGATTTTTGGCGTTGCCCTGCTCTCGTCGATCTTTTGGCAGGAGACCTATAGCAGCCTGGTCTATGTGGCTGCACTGGGCACGCTGGTGAGTCTCTATTTTCTCAACGACGGCAAACTCAGCGCCGCCCCTCAGGCCATGGTGTTCGTGCTCCTCGCCGCCACTGGATTTGCCGGCAACGACATGTTTTTGATGAGCATGATCCGCAGCGGTTACAACCTGGGTGAGGTGACCATTTACAGCCTGCTTGGGCCACTACTGATCCTGGGCCCAATGGCAATGCTACAGTCTCGGGGCGCACTTAACCTGAACTGGCGCTATAGCCGTGCCCTGTTGTTATATGGCGCTTTCCAGATTGCCAGCATCTTCGCGCTAATCTGGGCATTTGAATTGAGCCGCAAAGTGACGCTGATCGCTATCGTGCAGAACTCCCGCTCAGTATTCGCACTCCTGGCCGTATGGATTTTCGCCCGCGTCGGCTTTAGTGGCGTAGAAATACTGCAGGGCAGTCAGTATCGATCGCGACTGATCGGCGCGGTGATCATGATGGCATCACTGGCATTAGCGGTAATTGCTAAATAATTCGGCAGTTGCGTGCATGGCTGTTATGGACCGGTATCATCCGCGCCCCCAGTGGGTTTCCATCACCCCTTAACACTCTATTGTTTTAACAGGATAAACAGACTTGTCCCTGCTGCCCTCTTATGTCTGGTTAACGCTAGTGGCATCGCTGCTACACGCTTTCAGCTTTGCCTACTCCAAGCAATTTCTGGCCCACTCACAAAATCGGGTCAAACTGGCTTTTTACAGCCAGTACGCAGTGGGGCTGTTCGGTATGCTGCTGCTACCTTTTGTCGGCCTGGGTAACTTTATCGACAACCTCGGGCTGATTTTGACCATGGGTACCTTTGTCATGATCGGCCAGGTCGCCTACCTGAATGCGTTGCGTCACGGCGATGCCTCCTTTGTGGTGCCCATGCTGGGGCTAAAAATGTTCGTGGTGGCGGCGCTATCCGCCCTGCTCTTCGGAGAAACCTATGGCCCAATGGTCTATTTAGGTGCCGTCGGTGTTTTTATCAGCCTGTTTTTTCTTAACGATGGCAAGCTCCACGGATCTTCTCAGGCGCTGATGTTCGTGGTGATCTGCTGCGCCATGTTCGGTGCGGCTGACGTTACCGTGCTGGCGCTGCTCCGTAACGGGATCAATGGCTTTCAGATCGCCGCTTACGTATTTGCTATCCCGACATTAGTAATGATGCCTCTGTCTCCCCTGCTGTTTAAAAACGACTGGCAGGTAACTCCTGCATTAGGGAAAACACTGAGCATCTACGCGCTGATCCACCTCGCCGGCGTCGTGCTTCTCATGCTGGCGTTCGTTCAGTCTCAACAGGTCACCATTATTAATATCCTGCAGTCCTCTCGAGGCCTGTTGTCGATTGGCGTGATCTACCTGATGGCGCGGATCGGGTTTAGTGAGATTGAAACCATGACCCGGGGACAGCTCACGATTCGCAGCTTTGGTGGCGCGCTAATGTTTGCCTCACTGGCCGTTGCAGTCCTGGCTCATTAATTCAATTGGAGTTGCCGCGAAAATTCCGAACAAGTAAGCTCATGCGCAAAGCAACGCTAAACAACAACTTACATAAAGCTAACATTTTCGGAGGGGGCAAATGAACGCACCGCAGACGCTAGAACTGGCAGAATTTTCCTGGCCCGAAGCAGGCCTTACCCGAGTGCCCTACCGGCTGTTTTCCGACCCTGCGGTCCACGAAATGGAACAGCAGCGAATTTTTCGCGGCCCCACCTGGAGTTACGCGGGGCTCGAGGCTGAACTTCCCAATGCAGGTGATTACATCACCACCTTTATTGGTGACACTCCGGTCATAATCAGTCGTGATCAAAACAACCAGGTGCACGCCATGGTCAACCGTTGTGCCCACCGTGGCGCCATGGTCTGCCGCGATCTCAAGGGCAATACCGACGTGCACACCTGCGTTTATCACCAATGGGCGTTTGATCTCTCCGGAGAACTGATCGGCGTGCCTTTTCGACGCGGGCTGGGTGGCAAAGGCGGCTATCCCGCTGATTTCGACATGGCCGACCACGGCTTGCAGAAACTACGTGTCTCTACCCTGCACGGACTCATCTACGTCACTTTTGATTTTGATATGGTGCCGCTGGAGGAGTATCTGGGCGAGGTCATGGTCCGCAATCTGGCACGCTGCCTGGAAGGGCGTGAAATAGAGGTCCTCGGCTATACCCGACAATTTGTTAATGCCAACTGGAAACTCTACGGCGAAAACACCCGCGACAGTTATCACGCGATGCTGCTCCATCTGTTTTATCCGACTTTCGGCATTGCTACCCCGGCTACCAAAGCCGCCATTGAAATGAACGAAGAGCGGTATCACAACCTGTTCACCGTGTGGCGACCGGGTAGTGATACCAGCCTGGATACCTACAGTAAAAACACAACCCGCGAATTTAAAGGTGGCAAAGAGGCGCTGGAAGCACCGGAGTTTCTGCGCTTTATCAACGAGCGTGATGACGACATTGCCATCACCATTGAATCCCTGTTCCCCAATTCAGTGTTCCAGCATATTCAGAATGGATTTGCCATCCGCCAGATTCGGCCAAAGAAAATTGATGAGTTTGAACTTCACTGGACCTACATCGGCTACAAGGACGACAGCGACGAGATGCGTGAACATCGTATGCGACAAGCGAATCTGCTCGGCCCTGCTGGCCTGATCGCCATGGAAGACGCTGAAGCCGGTGAAATCATTCAGCGGGGGATTGCCCGGGACGCCGATCAAAATTCATTTGTCGAGATGGGCGGCGATGGATACGGCGACATGGACAGCACGGGCACCGATGAGAACTCTATTCGTGGATTCTGGAAAGGGTACCGCGAGTTAATGGGCTTCTGATTGCAACGCCTCTCGGGATAGCACGATGAAATTCTGCAGTAGCTGCGGCGCGCCGGTGACGCACGAGATTCCTGACGGCGACAACCGCCACCGCCACATTTGCGGTTCCTGTGACGAAATCCATTATAAAAACCCCAATGTGGTGGTCGGCGTCATTGCTGAATGGCAGGGAAAAATTATTCTCTGCCGGCGAGCTATCGAACCCCGAATCGGCTACTGGACCATGCCTGCTGGTTACCTTGAAATCAACGAGTCTACCGACGAAGGCGCCGCTCGCGAAGCGGAAGAAGAGGCCGGTATCGATGTTGAAATTGGCGACCTGTTAACACTGATTAACATTCCGCAGATTGGCCAGGTGCAGATGATTTACCAGGGCACCCTCCGCTCCCCTGACTTTGAAGCCGGCATTGAAAGCCTGGAAGTAAAACTCGTGACTGAGGATGAAATTCCCTGGGATGATCTTGCCTTTCCGACCGTCAAAATATCCCTGGAACACTATTACGCCAGTCGACGGGCCGGGGAGTTCAGCCTCCATACTCAGGTGTTGCGTCGATAACGGGCACCAGTGCCCCAGTTAGACCCACGAGTCGGCCCTCAGCCGCTATAATCCCGACCGCATCCATTCGAACAGACCCGATGCAGAACTTAATCTTTTTTTATTCACGACTACTTACGACTAAGCGGCGCTTTGACGCCGAATTTTCTTCAAGGAACCAGAATGAAAGGCACGATCAAACGTTTTTACTTTAAGAAAGGCTTTGGATTTATCGAGAACGAAGCCGGCGAGGAATTATTTTTTCATTACAGTGACTTCGATGGGCCGAAAAGACTTCTACGCAGCGATACCGAGGTTACTTTTACCGAATCCGAGGGCGAAAAGGGACTCTGTGCAATTGAACTGCAGATCGAGGGTTACGATCCGGCAAGCGATCCCGATCGCGGTCAGGAAAAACCGGCCCAGAATCGTAGCCAGCCGTCCAAACGCAACCAGCAGTCTTCACCAAAACCAGCAACTGCCTCCGCTGGTGGTAGTTCATTGATGACCGGGTTGATTATTGGCCTGATTATCGGTGCCGGGATTGGCTATTACGTCGCCCTGAACATGCCGATCAACGGTTAACCCGATCTAAAAGCTAATCAGAAGCGCTCGCCAGTAGTTGCTGGCGAGCCTCTTCTACTGCCTCCTGAATACGCTGACGGTCGTCAGCGGTTTCAGGCAATTGCAGCAGCAGCGGCTCCCAATAATCCAGCACCTGCTGCCAGCTCTGCTTTTTATAAGCATCATAACCACGAAACCAGATTACCGACCGGTTCGCCGGGTCGAGTTTTGCGACCCGCTCGTAGGCGCTACTAACTGTCTCGTTTATTTCCCCCTCTGCGAGGATAAACTGATTGGAGGCCGCACTCACGGCTATCGACAGATTATCCGGATTTCGCTCCAGTACCTGCTCGTACATCTGCGCCGCGGCCTCGCGTTGGGAAAGCATCACATAGACCGATGCCATGGCCTGGTAGCCCTCGACTTCTTCCGGGTTTGCATCGACCCGCATGCGCAGTTTCGCCACCAGGTCGGCAATTGCCGGTGCCAGTTCCACCGATTTTTGCTCAGCGATCATTACCGACATTCGGGACATGGCGTACCCCTGAATCAGCGTGAAATCATCCGGCAACAACGCCGCGGCTTTTGCATAAGCATCGGTCGATTCCTGATAACGTTTCATGACCCAATAAGAACGACCCAGGCGTTTCCATCCCGCACCATCGTCCGGGTTTTCCTGCAATCGGCTGGCTAATCGATTAACCATTGCGCCAATGTCCGGCTGGCCATCAGCCAGCATCGGCAACCCGGTTTCTGGTGCCGCTACGGGGCTGACAATCGTGCCGTCAAGATGAGCCTGCCACCACTGCTGCTGGTTGTAGTAATAAAGCCCTCCTCCGCCCACTGACAGCAGCAAAAAAAGCACCAGCAGCCTTGCCCACGCGCCGCCCTGGGGAGGGTCGACCTGCTGCGAGGCGTTATCCGTTGCGCTTTCTATTTTTTCCAGCACCTCAAGCAGCTCCAGTTCTAACCGCGCCTGCTCATCCGCTGCAAACATTGGATCAATATCGCCCCGCTGGCGGTCCCCCTGAGTAGCGGCGATCTGCTGTTCAAGCGTGTTACGGCGTTCGCGCAGCGACAGCAACGCCTCGTCATTTCGGGTGGTACGGCTTAGCGGCCGAATCGCTACCATCACCGCCAGTGCAGCTACTAACAAGCCTGCAACCATTACTGCGCTCATTTCCGTGGGTCCTCGTTCTGTTGATCGCGCAGTTGCCGTAAACGTTCCTGTTGCCCGCTCGAATTGCCGCCGCCGCTCGC
>CAJXVN010000205.1 GCA_913060775.1 uncultured Gammaproteobacteria bacterium
ATCTACACTATCCTCTTCGTCGGCAGCGTCAGATGTGTATAAGAGACAGTTTCATTGATGCAGTCGGCTGACTGGTCCGCCCACCTGCTTGGCCAGCAAGCGAACCTGGCCGATCAGCTGCGACAGTATGGATTGCCCGAGCGAGATGTTGAAAAATCGGTCGAGGCCGTCAGGCAGGCATTGCAAAACAGCCTGTCCGACTCACGTGGGCAGTGGCTGCTCAGCGGCGGGCGCGACAATCAGAGTGAGTACGCACTCAGCCGAATGGTGGAGGGACGACTGTCACGACTGGTGATTGACCGCACATTTATTGACGAGGATGGGGTGCGCTGGATTATTGATTACAAAACCGGGTATCGCAGTGGCGGCGATGTAGACGGGTTTCTGGAACAGGAGCGGCTCCGTTATACCCCTCAACTTGAAGAGTATGCGCGCTTGATTTCGCTAATGAGTGACGAGCCCGTAAGACTTGGCCTTTACTTTCCACGCATGGTCGGCTGGCGAGAGTGGCCCTGGAAAGCGGGAGACTAATTGCGGCGTCAATTGGGGGATGGCTAAAACCCCCGGCTCTCATCTGGAACGGTCAGGCATCCATGCTATTCGTCGTTTCAGGGTGCCTGGTGTTTGTTGAGTTCGCTTAAGGGCCGATGGTCTTTGCCGACACAGAGGCGTGCCATAAAACATCTTTGGTCAGGTAAGCTGACCAATATAGATTCGCTTTTGCTGTCCTGGAGAATGTTATGAGTAGTGGTCTGATTACCCTGATTGTTTTGATAGCGCTGGCTTTTTGGTTGGTGAGTATCTACAACCGTCTGGTCTCCCTGAGAAACCGGTTTAAAAATGCATTTGCACAGATCGATGTACAGCTAAAGCGGCGCTATGAACTGATTCCTAATCTGGTGGAAACGGCCAAGGCCTATTTAAAACACGAAAGTGAAACTCTGGAGGCAGTGATAGCTGCCCGGCAGGGAGCGGTGGCCGCCAACAGTAAAGCCGCGGGTGACCCGGCAGATGCCGGCGCTATCCAGGGGTTAATTGCGGCCGAGACCGCGCTTACGGGCAGTCTGGGCAAGCTATTTGCGTTGCAGGAAAATTATCCGGACTTGAAAGCCGACGGTACCGTTCAGCAGTTGATGGAGGAGCTCACCAGCACCGACAACCGGGTCGCTTTTGCCCGTCAGGCATATAACGACTCGGTGATGGAGTACAACACGTCGCGGGAGATGTTCCCCAATAATTTCATCGCTGGACCGTTTAAATTCATGCCGGCCAAGTTGTTTGAAATTGACGTGGCGGCAGAGCGTGAAGCGCCGAAGGTGAGTTTTTAGACCGCCTGAGTTTTCAGAAGTCCCGGACCGCTCTCATAAAGTGGCGCCTCCCCGTCTGCAGAGTACGCCTGAAACGCGATGAATTTTTTTGAACACCAGCGTCGAGCGCATCGCCAGAGTCTGCTGTTAATTGTCCTGTTCGTGGTAGCGGTGGGTCTGCTGACGGGCGTGGTGAGCCTGGTGGTGGGCTATAGCTATCTTTATGGCGGCAGTTCCTTTCACCATCACACGGTTAACTCATTAAGCGATCTGGGTAGCGGTTTTTTCCTGCTCACGACGCTGGGCACGTTAATCATCATTGTCGGCGCCACCCTGTGGAAATTGTCGCAACTTTCCCGAGGTGGACGTGTGGTTGCCGAGATGCTCGGCGGTGAGCTAGTTGACCCCGGCAGTAACGACCCGGCGAGACGGCGGCTAATCAATGTAGTGGAGGAGATGTCCATCGCCTCCGGTACGCGAGTGCCTGCTGTCTACCTGCTTGAAGGCGACAGCATTAATGCGTTTGCCGCCGGGTTTACCCCAAACCAGGCGGTAATCGGTGTTACCCGTGGCTGCATGGAGCTGCTGAGTAGAGATGAGCTGCAGGGGGTAGTGGCCCACGAGTTTAGCCACATTCTGAATGGTGATATGCGACTCAACATGCGCCTGGTAGGGGTGCTTCACGGCATTCTGGTGATCGGCCTGCTGGGTCAGGCACTGATGCGCGGTACGTTTAAGCGCTCTCGTTACCGTTACCGCTATCTGGATAGTGATCCGGCGCGACGACGTGGCGGCGGTGGTGCGGTACAGACATTTATGGCCGGTCTGGCATTGATGACGGTCGGCTACCTCGGGGTGTTGCTGGGAAATCTGATCAAGTCTGCGCTGTCCCGACAGCGAGAGTTTCTAGCCGATGCGTCAGCGGTCCAGTTCACCCGCAATCCGGATGGGATTGCCAATGCATTACGCAAAATTCGCTCCCACGTTCCGGGTGCGAGACTGTCAGCACCCAGTAGTGAACAGTTCAGTCACCTGTTTTTTGGTGAGGCGGTAAGCAGTGGTTTTACCAATTTGCTCTCCACTCATCCACCGCTGGCTGAGCGGATAAAACGTATCCGGCCCCGGTTTGTCGTGGACAGAGATCCGCCGCCGGGCGTCGGTATCGAGCAACTTAATAACGTTGGCGAAATTCCTCGGTTTAATGAGCTGGCCGTGGGTGATCCGGCATCAGTCCCCCTGTCTGCCATGAGCGACGGGTTGGCCGTGCCCTCAGCCGAAGCATGGGTGGCATCGGTAGGTGCGCCTGGCCCGGAGCATCTGCGGCAGGCAGAGAAAATACACGCGGCAATCCCGGCGCCACTGGTTAATGCCGCTCACGACGGGGAGGGTGCACGGGCCCTGCTGCTGGCGCTGGTCTCTAACCGCAACAGCGATTTGAGAAAACGGCAATGGCGACAGCTTACTGGTACGCTTGATGAGCAAGCGCAACGACGCCTCCAGCAATGCTTCAGCCAGCTGGAAGGGTTGTCACCCCGATTGCGGTTGCCCCTGCTGGACATGGCGTTGCCGGCGGTGAGTGTTCTCGAGCGACCACTGATTAACAAGCATCTGCTGGTGATGCGCCAGATGATAAAGGCCGAGCAACCGGTCGCGATGGAGGATTATGTGGTGTTTGCCATTGCCCGCGCTCAGTTAGCGCCCGCAACACCGCTGCGCCGAGCGAGCCACGGTCGTCTGCAGCCGTTGATTGGCGATGTGATGGTAGTTACCGCACTACTAGCGAGAATGGGGCATGCGGATACCGAGGAAGCTGACCGTGCGTTTACAGAAGCCATGACCCGAATTGGCGTTACCGATGCCACCTTGCCCGGTGTTGAGGTGGCAACAGTGGCGATGCTGGAGAGGAGCCTGCGCAATCTTAACGGTCTGGCGTTGATGCCGAAGATGAAGCTAATATCCGCGCTGGCTACCGCCGTACTTTATGACCAGCAGGTGACGGTCGACGAGCTGGAATTGCTGCGTGCTATTTGTGAGATACTCGGTTGCCCTGTACCCACTTTGCCGCCGGCCTCCTGAACCTGCGGTTACCCCCTGTCCCATTCCGTTTAATTTAAGACCCTGACTATGATTGCCTGGCTTCCCTTTGTTCTGCCGCCGCTGGTCGGCGCGGTGATTGGTGGTGTCACCAATGATGTCGCCATTCGTATGCTGTTTCGGCCCTACGAACCCCGTTATCTGGGTAAATGGCGCCTGCCGTTGACACCTGGGTTAATTCCTCGTGAACGACACCACATTGCTGAAGCGATTGCCGAAACATTTGTTGCTCATGTATTTGGCAATGATGATGTGGCTGATCTGTTTTTGACCGACAAAGTAAAAGAAGACCTGAAATCTCGCGTCGATGAGTTGATTGGCAAACTGGGTGGCATGCTCGACATTAACGAGACCATGTTGTCCATGGCCCGTACCATGGCCGGTGGCTATCTGATCGCTGAAATCGGTAAAGTTGCCGAAGGTGCGGGGGATGATAGCGAAGCAATCAAACAGCGTATCCAGCAAAAAATTGATGACCTGGACGTTGCCACACTGGAAGAACTGGTGCTGGGGTTTTCGCGCAAGCAGTTTCGTCACATCACCTGGTTTGGTGTGCTACTAGGGTTTTTGATTGGCGTGGTTCAGGTGCTGCTATTTCAGGTTTTTATCTGATTATTTCTAGTAATAAATCGTATTTTTTATTAACAAGTCACTTTCACAGACAGGTCAACGAAAAATAATCCATGTCGATATGGACTGTTTTTTTGCGGCCGTCGAAGTGCTCGATCACCCAGAGTTGTCCGGTAAAGCGATTGCTGTGGGCGGTGATCCGGCAAAACGGGGGGTGATTGCCACCTGTAGTTACGAAGCTCGGACCTTCGGGATTCATTCAGCCATGGCCTCCGCCAGAGCGATGAAACTCTGTCCCGAGCTGCAGATATTGCCACCGAGAATTGCCCGTTACCGAGAGTTTTCGGCGCAGATCCGTGCCGTTTTCAGCCGTTTTACTGACCTGATCGAGCCCCTGTCTCTGGATGAGGCCTACCTGGATGTGACCGAGTGTCCGGCTAATCAGGGTAGTGCCACTTTGACCGCCCAGGCAATCCGTGAACAGATTTTTCAGGAGACCGGGTTAACCGCTTCGGCGGGAATTGCGCCCAACAAGATGCTCGCCAAGGTGGCGAGTGACTGGAATAAACCCGATGGTCAGTGGGTTATCACTCCCGCGCAGGTGGATGACTTTGTTCGCCAGTTACCGGTGACCAAACTATCCGGGGTGGGCAAGGTGACGGCGGAGAAATTACATCAGGCCGGAGCCACGGTTTGCGGTGACCTGCAGAGCTGGACAGAGGTTCAGCTACGGGAAAGATTTGGCCGGTTCGGCGGTCGACTTTTCCAGCTGTGCCGCGGTGTGGACGACCGCCCGGTCCAGACTAAAAGAGAACGCAAATCGGTCAGTGTTGAGCGGACCTTTGTCAGTGATCGTCAGGATATCGATGCCTGCCTGGCAGAGCTGCCGGAGCTTCTGGTCAAACTGGAAGCGCGTCTGGCAGAGTCAAAAATGGCGGCTGGGAAGACGATTACGACCCTGGTGGTAAAAATCAAATTTGCTGACTTTAGTCAGACCACCGTCCAGAGTGGGGGTGACCGACCCGACCTGGGTGTTTATGGGCGACTGTTACACGAGGGGCTAGCCCGCAATGAGCGTGCCGTCAGGTTACTGGGGCTGGGAGTGCGCTTTAGTGGTTCGACGGATAACCCCGATAACCAACTCGGTCTGGCCCTGGAATGAGCTTAAATTGCGGCGCAGGATCAAGAATTTACATCATTGACCGATGACTTAAGCAGTTTCTGGAATCGGCGGCTAATCGAAGATTCCTGATAAGAGTTATCGGACACTAAATGGCTGGAAAGCATGATGACCTCTAATAATTCGCTCACTCCAATTATGATTCTTGCGTCTCATCGGGTCGCGCACCAGTGGCGTGACCTGTTGGAAACACCTAACCGTACGATTCATCTCTATACGAATCAGTCGGATTTGCTGTATCAGGTCGATAGGGTTTCGCCGGCATTGATCGTGATTGATGATAAAAGCGCGGGCTGTTCCGCTGAATTACTCGGTGCACGAATCCAGGCCTGTCTCTTATACACATCTCCGAGCCCACGAGACCTCTCTACATCTCG
>CAJXVN010000206.1 GCA_913060775.1 uncultured Gammaproteobacteria bacterium
CGAGGTAACTGGCTGGATCTGCCGGGTGCAGAGGCAGCTGGCGATAATGTGCACGTCGGCATTGACTGGTTATCCAGCGTCCATTTCGGTCACGTCGAAAAAGTGGGCAAGCGGGTTATTGTGATTGGTGGTGGTAATACGGCCATGGATTGTTGCCGGACTGCTCGTCGCCTGGGTGGCGAAGAAGTCACCATCACCGTGCGTAGCGGTTTTGAAGAAATGAAGGCATCGGAGTGGGAAAAAGAAGATGCCATGGCCGAGGGGATACCTTTCCTTAACTACCACCAGCCGCTGGAGTACGTCAGTGAGAACGGCAAGCTGGTGGGCATGAAGTTTCAGAAAGTAAGGGCCGAGTACGACGATTCGGGTCGCCGCAAACTGATTCCTACCGATGAGGCCCCGGTCGAAATAGCCTGTGACGACGTGCTGGTAGCCATCGGTCAGAGCAATTCGTTCCCGTGGATTGAGCGAGACATCGGCATTGAATTTAACCAGTGGGATATGCCGGTGGTCGACGAGGAGACTCACCAGTCGAGTCTGCCCAACGTGTTTTTTGGTGGTGATGCCGCCTTTGGTCCGAAAAATATCATCACCGCGGTAGCCCATGGTCATGCAGCGGCGATCTCTATTGACCTGTATTGCGCTAGCCATGACACCCGCGACCGGCCCCCTAAAGGGGTCAACCTGATCAGCCAGAAAATGGGGCTGCACGACTGGAGCTACAGCAACGATTACGACAGTTTACAGCGCCGAATCGTGCCGCAGATCGAGCTGAAGCAGGCGCTGTCGTCGATGAGTCTGGAAGTGGAAAAAGGTTTCGATGCAGGCCAGGCTTACGAAGAAGCACGGCGTTGCTTGAATTGCGACGTTCAGACGGTGTTTGCCGATAAGCTCTGTATCGAGTGTGATGCCTGTGTGGATATTTGTCCCACTGACTGCATTACTTTTACCGAAGATGGCACCGAAGAGGATTTGAGGGGGAGGCTGATGGCGCCATCAACCAATCCCGATCAGGATATTTTTGTGAGTGATCAGGTGAAGACCGGACGGGTGATGGTTAAGGACGAAGACGTCTGTTTGCATTGTGGACTCTGTGCGGAGCGTTGCCCGACCAGTGCCTGGGATATGCAGAAATCAATCCTCAAATTGCCGCAGGCGGGTGGAATATGCCGGACTTGAAAAGCGTAAATGAACTGGTATTACGGTTTGCCAATGTCAATGGCTCCGGATCGGCCAGCGCTAACTCGCTGGTAGGCAAAAGTTTTTTTAGAATGGGCCTGCCGGTTGGACCCAAAAACATTTTTCCGTCCAACATCCAGGGATTACCGACCTGGTATGAAATTCGGGTTAGTGAAAAAGGTTATACCGGCCGTCGTGGCAGCGTTGACGTGATGGTGGCGATGAATTCGCAGACCTTTCAGCAGGACGTGGCCGATCTGGTGCCCGGTGGCTATCTGCTCTACGATTCGACCAAGCCGCTCAATCCCCATGGTCGTCGCGACGACATTAACTATATTGGTATTCCGCTGACCCAGATTGCGGTGTCCAAGTATGAGCAGGCACGTCACCGTCAGCTGTTTAAAAACGTTATTTATGCCGGTGCGCTGAGCGCCCTGCTGGATATTGAATTTGATGTGTTGTGTGATCTGTTAGGCGAGCAGTTTAGGGGTCGGGACAAGATTATCGAAAGTAATATCGATGCTCTGCAGACTGGCTACGATTATGCCAAACGCTACTACGATTGCCCGCTACCGGTGCGCGTTGAACGGCGCGAGCTGGTCGGCGATCGTATTCTGGTGGATGGCAACTCCGCCGTTGGTCTCGGCGCGGTCTACGCGGGTGCGACGGTCGCCGGCTGGTATCCAATTACGCCATCAACCTCGGTGATTGACGCCTATACCAAATACGCCAGTAAGCTGAGGACTGATGAAACGTCGGGCCGTAAGCTGTTTGGTATCGCCCAGGCTGAAGATGAGCTGGCTGCAATCGGCATGGTCATTGGTGCCAACTGGAACGGGGCGCGAGCGTTTACTGCCACCAGTGGTCCCGGTATCTCATTGATGAGTGAATTCCTGGGCCTGGCTTATTACGCCGAGATCCCCGTCGTGCTGGTTGATGTGCAGCGCTGTGGTCCGTCTACGGGTATGCCCACGCGGACTCAGCAATCTGATTTGATGGCCTGCGCGTATGCGTCCCACGGCGACAGTCGCCATGTGCTGCTGCTGCCGGCGACGCCTGACGAGTGTTTTGAGTTTTCAATGTTGTCGTTTGATTTAGCCGAACGGCTGCAAACACCGGTGATTCTGGTCAGTGACCTGGACCTGGGGATGAACGATTCGGTCAGCAAGCCGATGACCGTAGCCCCCGATTACGTCTGGGATCGCGGCAAAGTGGCTGACTATGAAATGCTCGAAAATGGTTTTGAGTTTTACCGCTATCTCGATATCGACGAAGACGGAATTCCCTATCGTACCTATCCCGGCACTCACCCGACAAAGGGAGCTTTCTTTACCCGTGGCTCCGGTCATAACAAGTACGGCGGTTATACCGAGAAGGGTCCGGAATATAAGGAAAATATGGAGCGCCTGCTGGGTAAATTCAGCACCGCTGCGACACTGGTTCCTGAGCCGGTTATTGAAGACAAGGGGCGCCCGGATGCGGTGCTCTATTTCGGTACTACCCTCGAACCTATGGTTGAGGCCATCGATGAACTGAATCAGCAAGGTTATTCGCTGGACCAGATTCGGTTGCGTGGTTTTCCGTTCAGTGAAGAGGTCTGGGCGTTTATTAACCGTCATGACCGAGTACTGGTGGTTGAGCAGAACCGCGATGCGCAGATGCGTTCCATGTTGATGATTGAAGGCGATATTGACCCAGCCCGGTTGATTTCGGTCACCCAGTACGACGGCATGCCGGTAACGGCAGAATTTCTCGTTACCGCCATCACCGGCCACCTTAGTGACGACCCTGCTGTCAGCCAGCGGCTCTCCGCCTAATGCTGAGGATTAATTTGTTATGAGTTATGCCAAACCCAAGGTCGCCCACCCCGCGATTGCTAAAAATGAACTGGGCTATACCCGCCGTGATTACGAAGGCAGTATTTCTACCCTGTGCGCCGGCTGTGGTCACGACTCCATTAGCGCCGCTTTAATCCAGGCATGTTATGAGCTGGATCTGCCACCCCATCAGGTGGCCAAGATCAGTGGCATTGGCTGTTCGTCAAAGACGCCGACCTATTTTCTCGGTGCGTCTCACGGGTTTAACTCGGTTCACGGACGCATGCCGTCAGTGGTCACCGGTGCCAATATTGCCAACAAAGACCTGGTTTATGTGGGCGTTTCCGGAGACGGTGATACTGCGTCGATTGGTTTTGGTCAGTTCAGCCACATTGTTCGTCGGCGGTTGAACATGCTCTACATGGTCGAGAACAACGGGGTCTATGGACTCACCAAAGGGCAGTTTTCCGCCACCGCCGATTTCGGCTCTGCCAGTAAAGGCGGCGTACCCAACCCCTACGATCAGATTGACCTGATTCAGATGGCGCTGCAACTCGGTGCGACCTATGTCGCTCGGGGTTTTTCTGGCGATAAGAAGCAGCTGGTGCCCTTGATTAAGGGGGCGCTGAGTCACCCCGGTTTTGCCCTGATTGACTGTATCTCGCCCTGCGTGACTTTTAACAATCACGAAGGCTCCACCCGCAGTTACGAATACGTGCGCGAGCACGATGTGCCGGTGGTTACCGCTGATTATGTGCCCTATGCGAAAACCATTAAGGTCGATTACGAACCCGGTACCGGCACCTCGGTAAAAATGCACGATGGTTCGATGCTAAACCTGCATAAGCTTGAAGAAGATTACGATCCCTATGATCGTAAAAAGGCCATCAATTATCTGCTTGATTGTCAGGAGCAGGGCAAGATTGCCACCGGCATGCTCTACGTTAATCCGGACGTGACCGATTTTCACGATATTCTGGAAACAGTCGAAGAGCCTCTGTCATCGCTTAGCTACGACCGGCTTAATCCCGGTGCGGATGCGCTGGAGTCAATCAACGCCAGTTTTCGCTGATAACGCAGTGTGAAACCGGTTAGCGGGCTGGGTATGCGCCGATGAGCGATGTGCCGAAGCCTCGGGTTGTGCTGGACCTGCGTAACGGCTATGACTCCCTCCGGGAAGTTTCTAACGAATATCTGGCTGCGTTAACGCCCCCCCGGTATCGGCGCATTTCAGTTCAGCTGCGGGGTGCCGACCCGCAGCCGCTGCAGGAGATTGAGCAGAAAAATATTCCCGCCGAAAGAGTGGTGTTTCTCGGACTGGATAAAAAAACGCCCTTCTGGCGTCTCCGCGCTGCCTGGCGACTGCGTCAGCTGTGCCGTGAAGAACAGGTAGAGCTCGTTATTGCTCACCGGTTCAAGTCTCATCACGTGATGGGACTACTGCACCTTATTCATCCCCATTTTGCCCAGCTCGCGGTCGTCCACGGTCTCCGCCAGATCAATTCGCGGGGCCGGCGACTAATTACCCGGTGGTTACTGGGCGGTGCCACTTTTGTGGGCGTATCCGAGGCCGTTGTCGCCGATCTTCGCCATTCGCTGAAACTGCCGGACGCTAGTCAGGGTTCTCGTCTGCAAAACTTTGTCGCCGTGCACAACAGTTTGGATATTGATGCAGCGGTAAAGGCGCTTTTGCCGAGAACACAGGCGCTAGAAAAACTGGGGCTGTCCAGCGATGATTACGTGATCGGGCACGTTGCCCGACTCTCGAATAGTAAAGATCAAAGCTCCATGTTGCGGGCATTCGCTCACTTTTTAAATTACCACGGCAGCGCTCGGTTGGTGATTGTCGGTGATGGTCCGCAACGCCAGAAACTGATTAACCTGGTTGCCGATCTGCAGGTGGAGGATCGCGTTACCTTTGCCGGATGGCATGAAAATGCCGCCACGCTGATGGCGGCTTTCGATCAGTTTGTGCTCACCTCGGTGGCCGAAGGTTTTGGCATGGTGCTGGTAGAAGCAATGGTGGCCCGAGTTCCACTGGTGGTGACGGATGCCGGAGGGATCGGTGAGGTGGTTGGGGAGTGCTGCCCACTAATCAGACCCGGGGATGTTAGTGCTATTGCTGAAGAAATGGGTCGCGTTGCCAGTTTCGACGACGCAGAAAAACAGCGCCTGGGCGAGCAGATGTTTCAGCGTGCCGAGGCACTTTTTAGCCGCCCGGCCATGCGCCGGCGAATACAGGATATCGTTGATCCATTGTTGAGCTAATTGGCACACGCCAACGGTGAATGGCGATTAACCGTATCGAACCAGCGTGGCGTCGAGAAGGTTGCCCCGCCATACAGGATCAACTGAAAGCCTTAAAAGCTAACCGTAGTTTGAAGTACCTGCCTAATCAGCTCAGGCTAGCCTGAACTAGCCCTCGACCGCCGCGATAGCCGCCTCGTCAATTACTCCACAGTCGAGCAGCTGTCTCTTATACACATCTGACGCTGCCG
>CAJXVN010000207.1 GCA_913060775.1 uncultured Gammaproteobacteria bacterium
CGAGATGTAGAGAGGTCTCGTGGGCTCGGAGATGTGTATAAGAGACAGGCTCCGGCGCAATGCGCAAAAACAGCTGCATATCCAGCGCGTTGTGGTGGGTCTCGAAGGGTCGGGCAATGGCACCGCCGGGGATGGCGTGCATCATCGGTGTTTCCACCTCGATAAACCCATCCTCGCTGAGAAAACGGCGGATTTCCGCCACTACCTGACTGCGAATTTTAAAGGTCTGCCGGCTCTGCTCGCTGACAATCAGGTCCAGATAGCGCTGGCGGTATTTAACCTCCTGGTCCTGCAGTCCGTGGAATTTCTCTGGCAGCGGTCGCAGGGCTTTCACCAATAACTCGATGCTACTCACCCGAATGGTCAGCTCATCAGTTTTGGTCCGAAACAGGGTACCTTCAACTCCGACCAGATCACCCAGGTCCCATTTCTTAAATTGCGTGTTGTAAAACCCCTCCGGCAGGGAATCGCGCTGCACGTAAACCTGCATCGCACCGCCCATGTCCTGGATATTGGCGAAACTTGCCTTACCCATAATCCGTCGGGTCATGATGCGACCGGCGACCTTAACGGTGACCGGGTTGGCTTCCAGCGCTTCACGATCGGTATCAGCGTACTGGCTAGCCAGATCACCCATTAAATGATCACGACGGAACTGGTTGGGAAAGGCATTGCCCTGTTCTCTGAGCGCCGCCAACTTGCTGCGCCGCTGGGCGATCTGTTCATTTTCATCGACCGCTGGCGGCGTATCCGCTGGGGCTGGTTTGGAGTCAGGAGAGGTGGCGTCAGTCATAAAAAAGGGTTCCGCTAATTCGGGGCTTAAATAAGGTTTACGGCAGCGTGGCTAATTTAGAGGCCGCTTTTCAGGCTCGCTTCTATAAACTGATCAAGGTCACCGTCGAGCACCGCCTGGGTGTTGCCGGTCTCCACGTTAGTGCGCAGGTCTTTTATCCGTGACTGGTCAAGCACGTAACTACGTATCTGACTACCCCAGGATATATCGGCCTTGGAGTCCTCCGCGTCCTGCGACGCCTCGCGGCGGATATTCATCTCCCGCTCAAACAATTTCGCGCGCAGCATCTTCATCGCCGCCGCCCGGTTTTTATGTTGTGAACGGTCACTCTGACACTGCACCACCACGCCGGTAGGCTCGTGGGTAATGCGGATCGCCGAGTCAGTCTTGTTGACGTGCTGACCGCCGGCACCACTGGCCCGGTAGGTATCCACCCGCAAATCGGCGGGATTAATATCAATTTCCACGGCGTCGTCGATTTCTGGATAGACAAACACCGACGCAAACGAGGTGTGACGCCGCGCGCCGGAATCGAACGGCGATTTACGCACTAACCGATGCACCCCGGTCTCGGTACGTAGATAACCATAGGCAAACGGGGCTTTCATGTGAATAGTGGCACTTTTAATCCCCGCCACGTCACCGTCGGAGGCTTCGGTTAGCTCGACATCAAAGCCTTTCTTCTCGCCCCAGCGCAGATACATTCGCAGCAGCATATTGGCCCAGTCCTGAGCCTCAGTGCCACCGGAACCCGCCTGAATATCAACAAAGGCGGCACTTTCATCCTGCTCACCGGAGAACATGCGCCGAAACTCTAACCTGGCCAGCTGCTCTTCCAGCCTGATCGCATCCCGCTCAACCTCGGCGAAGGTCTCCTGGTCGCCCTCGTCGTCGGCCAGCTCCAGCAACTCATGACTTTCTACCACCCCCTGCTCAAGGTTATCGAGGGTCTGCACCACTAATTCGAGGGCCGCACGCTCACGGTTGAGCGTCTGCGCCAGCTCCTGGTCATTCCATATGTTCGGGTCTTCTAACTCCCGCAGCACCTCAACCAGTCGTTCTGATTTAGTCTCATAGTCAAAGGTACCCCCTAAGCACGTCACTCCGTGCTCGCATATCGTCCAATTGCCGTTTCAGAGGGTTAGTTTCGAGGTCGCTCACGGAGATCCTTTACATCGGAAAAGCGCTGAAAAAATGTAGCCATCAGCCCGTTAATTAGTGGGAAAATTGCGGCAAAATCATACACCTCAGGGGCCTTTTCGGCTAGCGATAAACCGCAGCCAGGCGGCTCCAGAAGCCGAAACAGGGAAGATTCGTCCTCCCCTGCTTCCGGTTACAGAAAAGGGGACGGGCCGGGTACCAGAATCCTGGGGAGAAATGGAAGAAATTAAGTTGCGAGTCGTGATGCCGAAACAGAGGAATAAGGCCTCCTTAACCGGGGCGCACCGTTCCAACCAGCAAGTCATTCAACACAGAGTCAGGCATGCCCATCGAGCTTAAATGGTCAGATAAAAGCGTTGAGTTTATCGGCAGCGGGATTGTCACCGGCGCTGATTGTATCGACGCCAATCGGCAGGTCGTTTCAGACCCACGACTGACCCAACTGACGTATCAAATTGTCGATTTGAGCCGTGTCGAAAAATTCGACGTCTCCGTCGTCGAAACCCAGATACTCTCGGAAATGGACCAACTGGCCGCTGAGATGGTCGCGAGTGTCCGAGTGGCCATGGTCTGTCCGGAGAAACTTATCTATGGCATGTCCAAAATCTATGCTGGCCATAACTCTTCCAGTTGGCAGATCAGCGTTTTTCAGACCCGATCTGAAGCGGAAACGTGGCTAAAATTAGTGTGACACGGACTCGCCTCCACCCCTCATAGCGCCTGATCCGCGGCATTAACCAAACAGTCGATTACTGGATCGATCGATCCGCCCGCAGTATTCGGTTAGCCATTTTGGGAGCAGTCTCACCGATTGCCTATGGTTGAACGGTCGATGTTCCGGTACCTTCCACCGTTACAAGGCTCCAAACTAGCGGTATTAGCCAGGGGTTATGACCCCTTTCGAGTCAAAACCAGTCGTCGGACTATTTGTCCTCATTACCCTGCACGGGAACTGTCAGTAATGAGCTAGCCGCGAACCGCCGCACCAACTGCTAACGGTGCCGAAGTAGCCAATGGGTTGTAGGTCGCGCCCGGATACTGGATGTCGATCGATGAGGGATTAAATTTCATGGAAAACCCGAGCTCCAACAAGATAAAAATTGGCATCAGCAGTTGTTTGACCGGTGAAAATGTTCGCTTTGATTCCGGGCATAAACGCAATTCTTTCATTATGAATGTGCTGGCATCGCATTTTCAATTCATGCCTTTTTGCCCGGAAGTAGAAATTGGCCTGGGGATACCACGAGAAACCATTCGCCTGGTTCGCGTCGACAATGAGACCCGCTGTGTCGGTACCAAAACCAAGGACCTGGATGTCACCGAAAAGCTCAGGACCTGCGCTACTCAACAGGGGCACTGGCACCAGGAATTATGCGGCTATATCTTAAAAAAAGACTCTCCCAGTTGCGGCATGGAACGAGTCCGCCTGTACAGCGGTGATATGCCGGAACGTATCGGCGTGGGCATTTATGCGAAAGAGTTGATTAAAAACTTCCCGTACCTTCCCGTTGAAGAAGAAGGCCGTTTAGGCGATGCCGTATTACGAGAAAACTTTATTCAGCGCGTATTCGTTTATGCACGCTGGAAAGCATTAATTCGGGATGACTTTAGCTGGAAACGACTGACTGAATTTCATGCAAACCACAAGTATATTTACATGAGCCATGATCAAAATGAGGCGCTAGACCTGGGGCGCTGGCTGGCCAACAGCAGCAAAATAGATTCCGATGACCTGCAAAACACCTACCTGGAGAAAATGATGCGGCTGCTAAAAAAGCGTGCCGATCGAAAAGCGCACACCAACACGCTACAGCACATACAACGACATTTGAAAACCCTCCTTGAGAAAGACGATAAGCAGGAGTTGCAGGAGGTTATCGAACAATATCGAAACGGGTTACTACCGCTGATTGTTCCTATCACTTTGTTGAAACATCACTTTAGGAAAAATCCGCACCCCTACATCACCAATACTTACTATATGCAACCCCATCCAAGCGAGTTGATGCTGCTAAATACGTTATGAGAATGGTTGAGGTGAATGACAAAATGCAGCGGGGCTATCGCTACGATCTGATCGAAAGCCCTGGGGGTAATTTCCATCCAGACTTTTGCCCTGAGTTAACACCCAAAGAAATGCTGGAACTCGGCGTGTTTGGTGGCAAGTATCTGACCGACTGCACGGATGAGTTTCCGGATGACTGGTTTGTGAGTGCCAAATTAAGCCCTGGATTCAAAGATATCAGCCTCAACTATTTCCAGGTAGACGCGTCTCAACCTTTAAGTGAATGGATTAAAAAGGGGTGGATTCATGCGGAAGACCCCCGTGGCTGGTTCCAGTGGTATTGCCGGTATTTCATGGGCCGCAGAATGAGTGATGACACCCGCCAGATAAAGCGTTGGAAGGCCTTTGTCCGTCATCGGGCGGCGGTTAAGAAAAATTGCGAAATGTATGACTTCGGTTGCAGAAAAAAGCAAAGGCAGGCGCTTCTACATTGGGCCTATGATTCGAGAAATTATTAGAAAAGCCATTTGGAAACCGACAGAAACAGAGTGCGCCGGTTGTCATCAATAAACCTGGATGCTTCAAACAGATCAGAATACGACTGTGACCCTTTTCATCCGATACACCTCAGGCTTGCGCAGACTGTACCAAGGGAAGACCTACACCCCAAGCACTCGTTCCACTAAAAATTCTGCCGTAACGTTACCCTGCCACTCGTTAAGTTGTGGTCGGTAAAGCAGCTGCACCCGGTCACCTACCGCGGCCTCGCACTCTTCGGCCTGACCAAAAGCGATAGCGTTCACGGAGCGCTGTTGGCCCGGCCAGCGCAGTTTCATCTTCAGGTGGTTGTCGCCCACGGTGCGCCGTTCGACCAACTCGAACTCACCATCAAAACAGGGCTCTTCAAATCCTGCCCCCCAGGGGCCTGCGTTGCGCAACTCGCTGACCAGTTCGAGGTTGAACTCAGTTGCAGGTATTTCGCCATCGCTGAGGTACTCCTCGCCAGCAATCACGCCGTTTAACGCCAGGCTGACCTGGTTATCGAGCAACTCCCGGAATTGCTCTAAATCGCTTTCGTGAATGATCATGCCTGCGGCCATGGCATGGCCGCCAAAGCTTTTCAGTAGCGCTGGCTGCTGGCGGCTTATCTCGACCAGCTGATCACGGATATGCACGCCTTCGATCGAGCGAGCGGAGCCTTTTAACAGGCCATCATCGCCACGGGCGAAAGCGGCCACCGGGCGGTGCAGGCGACTTTTAATCCGTGAGGCGAGAATGCCGATAACACCCTGGTGCCACTCCGGGTGATACAGCGTGGCGGCAAACCCGGCGCTACTCTCCAGGTCTACCTGTTCAAGTATTGCTCTGTCTCTTATACACATCTCCGAGCCCACGAGACCTCTCTACATCTCG
>CAJXVN010000208.1 GCA_913060775.1 uncultured Gammaproteobacteria bacterium
ATCTACACTATCCTCTTCGTCGGCAGCGTCAGATGTGTATAAGAGACAGGAGCGGGATCAGCAGCCGACTGCACCACCACCAGGGTACAGTGGAAATGCGCCGCTCTTTGCCCGCCAGTCAGTTCCGCCATATCGGCAAGCAACTTCCGATTATTCGCTTCGTCTGTCGCGCCACGACCGGCATAACGGGCGGAATAAATACCGGGTGCACCGCCTAGCGCGTCAACCACCAGCCCTGAGTCATCCGCCAGCGCCGGCAAACCGGATACCTGACTGGCATGACGAGCCTTGAGCAAGGCATTCTCCACAAAACTTGCCCCGGTCTCGTCCACCTCTTCGTCGGTAAAATCAGCCACACTCGCCAGCTCAACTTGCAACGACGACAACAGCAGGGAAAAATCCGCCAGTTTGCCGCGATTACGACTGGCCAGCACCAGCCTGTTCATCCCCGCACCCGACTCTTTACCGGTCAAATCTAATCTGCCAGCGCCTTGCGCTGCAGCTCCACCAGCTGACTGACGCCTGACTGGGCGAGGTTGACCATGCTCATCATTTCCTCAAGCCGAAACGCATGGCCCTCGGCGGTGCCCTGCACCTCAATGAAAGCCCCCGCGTCATTGAGAACAAAATTCATATCGGTTTCGGCGTTGGAATCCTCAGCATAATCGAGATCCAGTACCGGCACACCATCAACAATCCCCGCGGAGATGGCTGCAACCGCCCCGTGGATCGGTGATGTTTTTAATTTCTTTTTTTTCAGCAAATACTGGACGGCGTCCTGCAGCGCCACATAGGCCCCCGTAATCGATGCGGTGCGGGTACCGCCGTCAGCCTGTATGACGTCACAGTCGATCAGTATCGAACGCTCTCCGAGTGCGTTGAGGTCCACCACCGCCCGTAACGAGCGACCAATCAGCCGCTGAATTTCCTGAGTACGCCCACTCTGTTTACCTCGCACAGCTTCTCGACTACCGCGAGTATGGGTGGCTCGCGGCAACATCGAATACTCTGCCGTCACCCAGCCTTCGCCGCTACCCCGCTTAAACCCCGGCACCCGCTCTTCAACACTCGCATTACAGAGCACGCGGGTATCCCCAAACTCGATCAACACCGATCCTTCGGCATGGTTTACGTAATTACGGGTGATCTTCACATCACGCATCTGGTCCGGGTTACGGCCACTGGGTCGCATAGGTTTTCCTTGTAGGTTGGCTGTCGGTTGACAATGGATTTCGGCACGAGTTCAGGAGACGGCCGGGCAAATTCTGGCTCCCCGGCTGTGGCCATAGACGGTCAGGCCAGCTCGTGAGGGCGCGTATTATATTAGCGATCAACTAAAAATTGCGTGGCTGATTTCAGCAATAGTCGCGACAATAGGGAATTCCTCTGTCCATCCAACCATTCTGGAGCAATCAATGCCACAGAGTATGACCGCGTTCGCCCGCGACGAATCCATCAGCGACGCCGGCACCATCACCTGGGAATTACGCTCGGTCAATCACCGCTACCTGGAACTTAACCTGCGACTACCCGATCAATTGCGCCAGTTAGAGCCACGGGTACGCGAATTACTGCAGGCCGCCCTAAAGCGAGGCAAAATTGATTGCACACTCAAATACCAGCCGCCACAAAACCTGGGTAGTGACCTTCATCTTAACCAGGAACTGATCGACGGCCTGCTGGTCGCCATTAGCCACCTGGAACCGCGTCTGCCAGACAATCATCGCGGCACCAGCGCCCTCGACCTGCTCGCCTGGCCGGGCGCCGTCGATCCACCAGAACTGCCCGACAACAAACAACTGCTCACCGAAGCAACCGATTGCCTAAAACTCGCATTAAAACAACTTTGTGACACTCGTAAACGAGAAGGCCATCAGCTCGGTGAATTGATCAGCGAGCGGCTCGATACCATTGATGGACTGGTTGACCAAATTGCAGCCCGGGTACCGGAAATTCTCGCCCTGCGCGGAGAAAAACTACGCAGTCGCGTGGCCGACATGGCGGCCACGGTGGACCCGGAGCGACTGGAGCAGGAACTGGTCATCACTGCCCAGAAAGCCGACGTCGAAGAAGAACTTGATCGGCTGCGTATCCACCTGGGGGAGGTTCGCGACACTCTCAAACGGGATGAACCCATTGGCCGGAGGCTCGACTTTTTAATGCAGGAACTCAACCGCGAAGCCAATACAACCGCCTCAAAATCAATCGATGGTGCCATGACCGGCCTCACCGTAGACCTGAAGGTGTTAATTGAACAGATGCGAGAACAGGTACAGAACATTGAGTAAACCCACCCGTTCAACTTCAGGGATTCAGTAATGCTCTGGATTAAGGCTTTTCACCTGATCGCCGTGATCGCCTGGTTTGCCGGGCTTTTTTACCTGCCGAGGCTGTTTGTCTACCACGCCAAAACCGACGATACCGTGAGCATCGAGCGATTTAAAATCATGGAACGGCGACTGTTTTTTGGCATCATGACACCGGCCGCCGTTGTCTCCCTGGTGCTCGGCCTGATCATGCTACTTGACTACGCCTGGGTCGCCTATCGATCCATGGGCTGGCTCCACCTTAAACTTACCCTGGTAATTTTACTGTTCGGCTACCACTACTACTGCTGGGTCTGCCTGAAACGATTTCGCAACGACCAGAACCGCCACAGTAGCAACTTTTACCGGGTGTTCAACGAGCTGCCGACGCTGCTGTTAATTGCCATTGTCGTCGCCGCTGTGGTTAAACCTTTCTGAGGCCCTTCTGAGGTTAATAGCCGGCCATGAAGCGCATCCCCGAACCGGAACTGATGCTTGACCCGGCTCAGGCCAACGCCTACGCCCGGGCAGATTTTGCCCAGCCACATCAACGGATCGCCGACCAGTTTGGCGACACCTTCCCCAACCTGAAGTTAAACGGCGCGGTGCTCGACCTCGGCTGCGGTCCAGCGGATCTGCTCATCCGCTTTGCCAGAGCCTGGCCAGCTGCCCGATTTCACGGGATCGACGGTTCACCCGCCATGCTCGCCGAAGGCCAACGCGCCATTGCCGACGCCGGGCTGAGCGGCCAGATCAGCCTCTATGAACGGGTGTTACCCGCCAGACAGCTGCCTTTGCCCACCTGTCAGGCAGTTCTTAGCAATTCCCTGCTACACCACCTCCATGACCCCGGCGTGTTGTGGCAAACCATCAAAGAGTTCGCGGCGCCGGGGGCAGCGATTTATATCACCGACCTGCGCCGCCCCGACACAGTGGAGCAGGCTCAGACTCTGGTGGATACCTATTCAGGTAATGAGCCCGCCATACTCAAGCAGGATTTCTACCATTCATTGCTCGCCGCCTTTACACCAGCGGAAGTGCGCCAGCAGCTCAAAGACGCCAGCCTTGAAAACCTGGAACTGGCCGTGACCAGCGATCGACATCTGCGGGTCAGCGGCTACCTTCCCGGCTGAGCGCGTCGATTACCGACCCGGGCGGATGCCCATCTGCAGCTACCCGAATGAAAGCAGGGCTTGGAAATTACGCCTGAGCAAAGGCGCGTTGCGGCACCCACGGGTTCCGCATAGGCCCCCTTATAGAGCCTGCAAAAACTGATCTACGCCCTGCAGCAGTGCGTCATTCTCGGCATCGCTACCGACACTAATCCGCAATTTATCTCGCAACCGTGGCTGATCAAACCAGCGCACTAATATCCCCTGCTGTTTGAGCGCCTGATAAAGCACCTCAGCCTGGCCAGCACCGGGAACATCCACCAGCAGAAAATTAGCCTCACTGTCCGGGGCGCTCATACCGCGCTGGGACAAGGCTGCCGCCAGTCGTGCTCGCTCATCGCGTACTTTTTGCCAGCTCTGCCTGGCGTATTGCTGCGCTGTCAGAGAAGCGACGGCCAGCGCCTGCGAGATCACATCCTGGTTGTAGCTGTCGCGCACCTTGTGCAGGCCGGCAATCAGATCGGCATGGCCTATGCCGTAGCCAAAACGCAAACCGGCCAGCGAGTATCCCTTGCTGAGGGTGCGCAAAATCAGCAAATTATCAAACTGATTGAGCAGCGGCAGGGTCGAGTGGTTTAGCGACGGGTCAACAAAATCAACATAAGCTTCATCGATGAGTAACACCCCTTTGAACTCGTTTGCGATAGCGGCTAACTCATCCACGGAAGAGAGCCTGCCAGATGGAGCGTGAGGATTGACCACTAACCCCAGAGGGACCTTCTGGCGATTAAGCTCGGCAGCAAAGTTTCCCGGTAGCGACCAGTCATCCGGGCGCGGCACTTCGAACACCGAGGCCCCGTGAATTGCCGCCAGCACCGGGTAAAGCGAGTAGCTGGGCCGGGTGACACCAATGGCTTCCCCCGGTTCAACGAAACAGGTTAAAGCCAGGCGCAATAACTCGTCACCCCCGTTGGTGGCGATAATATTTTCCGGGTTTACTCCGTGTAGCCTTGCCGCAACCCGACGAAACTCATCGGCCATTGGCGACGGATAACGCCGCAGCGCGTGGGGGTCAATGTTCCCTAGTTCGGCAAGCACCTCGGGGGCCGGCGGATAGGGATTCTCATTGGTATTGAGCTTGATGATACGGCCCCCCTGAGGCTGCTCTCCAGGGGTATAGGCATGCAGGCGCTTAACGCTGGGTCTTTCATAACTCATTCTTTTTGGCTTTATTGATTCGGTTAATGGTTAACGAGGCGGTGGTACGGCACCGAGCTGCTGCATAAAACTGAGGGTATCGAGACTGTCCCATTCCTTCAGATTCATGCCATTTTCTAGCTGAATAATGTTGATGTACTTAACGCTCATGGCGTTGCCGGTGGCGGGTACACCCTGAAAATCGCCCTGGTGGGTGCCACTAATCAGGCCACGGGTAACCACTTTATCGCCGGCCACAAACTGATCATCGATATGCCAGGTGACGTCGGGAATGCTGATACCAAACTCCCGATTCATGCCGATGTGGGCATCACGGCCTAAAGGAACCGGACTTAACGGGAAAAAAAACTGATGCTCTGGTGCGAGGAATGATTCGATATAGTCAAAATCACGATCCGTCATGGCCTGAAAAAAATCGGCCACGCGTTGCAGGTTCTGTTCATCGTTCATGATTTTTCTCTCCCTGATTGGTTCTGGCCCTGATTGGTTCTGGCCCTGATTATTTCTGGCCCTGATTATTTCTGGCGAGCCCCGCTACTTCAGCTCCTGTCGCAGAGATCGCAACAACCCGACGGCATCGTGGGGCGAGGTATAGACCCGCGACAGCCCCACATCACGATTCAGCAGAAAAATGGTGGTGGTATGGTCAATGTCGTAATTGTCGCCAGTTTCATCGGCCCGATAGGAGTCTGTCTCTTATACACATCTCCGAGCCCACGAGACCTCTC
>CAJXVN010000209.1 GCA_913060775.1 uncultured Gammaproteobacteria bacterium
ACGAGATGTAGAGAGGTCTCGTGGGCTCGGAGATGTGTATAAGAGACAGGCTCGAGGCAATCTTCAACAGTAATGCGGGCCATTCGATGATCTCTATCAGTATTATGGAACCAAAACGAACTGCTAAGTATACCTCAATTAGCAACCCGATTTAGCGGTTGATCAGTTGTCGCGGGGTGCTTTGTCCAATTCGGGCAGGAACTCGCTGACTGAGTCCTGCTGGACGCAGCGGCGAAGATAGCTGGCGGCGACCACGGATTGCAGTTGCCGCAGGGCGGTATCGAAATCGTCGTTGATGATAAGGTAATCGAACTCCCGGTAGTGGCTGAGTTCATTGGTGGCTGCCTGCATTCGCTGGTCAATGGCACCGGCGTTATCCTGGCGTCGCTGTTGCAACCGTTGACGCAGGTTATGGATTGACGGGGGTAAAACCATTATTGTCACGGCATCCGCAAATAATCTTCGGGCCTGGGCGGCGCCTTGCCAGTCGATCTCCAGCAGCACGGATTTGCCTTCGTCGAGTTGTTGTCTGACCGCCTGGCGAGAGGTTCCATAATGGTTGCCAAAGACCTCAGCGTGTTCGAGAAATTCATTGTCAGCGATCATTTCTCTGAACCTTTCGACATCGACAAAATGATAGTCGATACCGGGTTGTTCCCCGGGGCGGGGTGAACGGGTGGTGTAGGAAACCGGGTTGTTAATGTCCGGGTTAGCGTCAGTTAAAGCATTAACCAGGCTGGTTTTACCAACGCCAGAGGGCCCCGAGATAACAAACAGGCAAGAAAAGGTCAAAGCGACGGAGTCCAGATAATGAAGTGTGTATTAACGGGTTACCCGCGATAGTCTAATGTAGCTGGATCAATGAATAAACGGTCAAGCAGTCGATAAGCGGAGCGAGTCAGGTCATGAACATCAACCGTGCAGCAGGGATGCTTCCAGAGGCTGAGTATCAGCACAGCCCTAATTGCAATCACCGGCCTGACCCAGAAGGTATTGACCTGGTCGTAATCCACGGCATTAGCCTGCCTGCAGGGCAATTTGGCGGCGACACTATTCACCGGTTGTTTCTTAATCAGCTGGATTGCCGGCCACCTGAACTTGAATCGCTAAAAGACTTACGAGTGTCTGCTCATCTGCTGATTGATCGTCACGGCGAGATGACTCAGTTCGTTGGTTTTAATCAGCGCGCGTGGCATGCCGGTCAGTCGGCCTGGCAGGGGCGCGGCGACTGTAACGATTTTTCGGTAGGAATCGAGCTGGAAGGGTTGGATTGCGTTGCCTATACGCCGCGGCAGTACGATCAGCTACTGCGGGTGGTCATCGCCTTAATGCAGTGTTATCCCGCCATTACGCTCGATCGGGTGGTGGGTCACAGCGACATTGCCCCGGAACGAAAATCCGACCCCGGCCCTGCTTTTAACTGGCAGGCATTTCGTCGCCGGTTAATGGCCGCCAGGGCATCACTGCAATGTTAGGCGATGGTTAAACTACCTGGACGGGGATTTGCTGGTTGGTGTGGGAGATATTGTTGCCTTCATCCACATAAATTAGCTTGGGCTTGAAGGTAGCGAGTTCGCCAGCATCCAGTCCGCTGTAGGCACAGATGATTACTTTGTCACCGACGCTGGCGCGATGGGCTGCCGCGCCGTTAATCGAAATAGTCCGCGAGCCACGGGCAGCTCGGATAGCATAGGTGGTGAAGCGTTCGCCGTTATTGATGTTGTAAATCTGTATCTGCTCGTATTCACGAATGCCGGAAGCGTCGAGAAGGTCATCGTCAATCGCGCACGAACCTTCGTAGTCGAGCTCCACCATTGTTACCGTGGCTCGGTGAATTTTGGTTTTTAACATGGTTGTTAGCATGGGTTTAACCTACTCCGTTGCCAAGTTTATTACAACTTTTAAGCAGCTTCCGTTGCTGCGATAGCTGTTTCCAGATTGTCAATTAAACGTACTTTGCCCAGTTCTGCGGCCGCTAATACTACTAGGTTGCGGTCCCCAGGTTCAGGTGTCCGTAGGGTGCGATCGCGAACGGCAACGTAATCGACATTAAACCCGGCAGTGGTAAGCATCGCCGCCGCGTTTTGTTCAAGTTCCCGATAGTCAGCGCCGTGGGTCAGATCGTTCGCGACGGTTTTCAGTGTGCTAAATAGGAGTGGAGCAACCGCTCGCTGTTCATCGGTTAATCGGCTGTTTCGTGAGCTAAGGGCGAGTCCATCGGCTTCTCGGACGGTCTCCTCAGCGATGATTTCGACCGGCTGGAAAAGCTCGTTGACCATAGCGTTGATAACCGCCAGTTGCTGGTAATCTTTTTTACCGAACAGGGCAGACGTGGGCTGAAAAAGGTTAAACAATTTGCAGACCACCGTCGCCACTCCACGGAAATGGCCTGGACGGTGACTGTTTTCCAGGCCAAAGGCTGCCAGCGGTGATTCAACCTGTGCGTGAAGGGTTTCTCCGTGAGGGTAGATCTCCTCAGAATCGGGCGTAAACACCAGGTCAACCTGTTCCCCGGCAAGTTTGTTCAGGTCTGCGTCGAGGGTCCTTGGGTAATGGGTAAAGTCATCGCTCTGGTTGAATTGAGTCGGGTTAACATAAATGGATACCGCCGTTATATCAGCCCTGAGTTTTGCTGCTTTTACCAGCTGCAGATGTCCGGCATGAATATTCCCCATCGTCGGCACCAGTGCCAGATGAGGGCGCTGCCCTCCAGCCCGGTGGCCAACCTGCGCAAGCGCGCGGTCAAGGCCCGACCGTGTGGACACCTGGATCACTAGGCGTAACTCTCGTCTGACGACGGGAAACTGCCGTCCTGAACCGCTTCCACGTAGCTTTTTACCGCCATTTCGATGGACTGGCTGCCGGTCATGAAATTACGCACAAAACGGGGCACGTGAGCATCGTTTAAACCCAGCATATCCTGTAACACCAGCACCTGGCCGTCGCAGTCAGCGCCAGCGCCAATGCCGATAGTCGGGATCGCCAGCTCTGCCGTGATCTGCTGGGCAAGCGGTTGGGGGATACACTCCAGAACAACGGCGCATGCGCCCGCTGATTGCAGTGCCAGGGCGTCCTGAAGTAACTGTTCGGCTCGCTCTGCATCACGTCCCTGTACACGATAACCACCGAGCTGATGGACGGACTGGGGGGTTAATCCAAGGTGGCCACAGACGGGAACGCCACGTTCAACTAAAAAACTCACCGTGGAGGCCATTTCGGTGCCGCCTTCGAGCTTGACCACCTCAGCGCCACCGGATTTCATCAGCTGGCCGGCGCTGAGCAGGGCCTGTTGAGGGCTCTGCTGGTAGCTCATGAAGGGCAGGTCGGTAATGACCATTGAGCGGGTCACCCCTCGGCTCACGGCAAGGCTGTGGTAGGTCATTTCATCCAGAGTCACCGGCAGGGTCGAGCTATTGCCCTGTACCACCATGCCCAGGCTGTCGCCCACTAAAATAGCGTCCACCCCAGCCCGATCCAATGTTCGAGCAAACAGGTAGTCGTAAGCAGTCAGGCTGGATATTCGTTCGCCCTGCTGCTTCATTTTCTGGAGTTGGGGGGCCGTGACTTTGGTCATAGGGCACTCACTATCAGGTAGCGCGCCCACTGTTAAGGGCGGGGTTCCTTTCCCACTGAATTTTTATTGTTATCTATTTATTAATCAGCTGGCTACGTCAAAAAGCCGCGTATTGTAATTAAATATTGCTCAGAAAGGTAACTGATTTTCCAGTCGTTTTCTAACGCGATAACCGGGTATGACTCGGGGCTGCTGCCCGCCGGTTTCTCAGGCCTGCCAGTTCGGCGGTTGCCCCCTTTTTGCGCCGTGTTCCACCGCGCTGGTGCGAAAATTCAGCAGTCGGCCCAGCTCAGGAATGGTCAGGTCCGGGGCGATTTCAAGCAGCGGTATGATCACGAAATCGCGTTGGTGCAGACCCGGATGGGGCAGGGTAAGACCGGGTTCGTTAACGACCTGATTGCCGTGGAGCAGCAGATCGAGATCCAGGGTCCTGGGTCCGTTCTTGATTAACCCGTCGTTTGCTCGAAGTCGACCGTGGCGAAGCTCTATGTTCAGCATTTCGGTAAGCAAATCAGGTGCCGGCAGTTCAGTGAGCAATTCCGCTACCGCATTGACAAAGTTGGGCTGGTCGGCCGGTCCCATCGGTTGACTGTGGTAGAGCGACGAAACTTTTTCGCAGCGAGTCAGGGGCAGTGAGTTGAGTTCAGTCAGGGCTGTTTCTATCTGCCTGATCGGGTTTTCAAGGTTGCTACCCAGCCCGATATAACAGCGAGCCAGAAGGGGTGATCCAGCCATCGGTCTAATCAGGCTGTACAGATCGTCGGCTACGCCGCCGCCTGGGCTTATTAGCAGAGCGAGCGGGTCGGGTCATGGTGTCGCGAGTGTCGTTATCTGTGTGCTGGAAATCAGTCCACCACTGAGCCAGTTCGGCAAGTTCCAGGTCGGATCGGGCACGTAATAACAGGAAATCGTAGGCGCCGCGAAAGCGGGGGTGGTGTAGAAGTTTGTTGGGCTTTTTCCCTACTCGCCGCTCAAACCGATCCTGCAGGTTCCAGACTTCCTGAATCGGTTGAGCAATGCGTTTGGGAACCGGTAACAGGTGATTCTGATCGCCGATGGCGCGATGACTGGCCAGACCGTGGAGCGCGTGAATATCGTCGAAATTATTGATTTCCTGGCGAACAATGGTCTGACGAATCGGCCACAGTAGCGCGGCCAGGGTGAAAAATGGCGCAATTGACTTGCCATCGCGCAGCCGCTGGTCGCTGTCTTCCAGCGCCAGTTCTACCAGCCGCCGATCGAGCGGGTCTAGCTCAACGGGCCACAGTAGGAGATGGTCTAACAGGTCATAGCGCTGCAACATTTCATAACTACGCACCGCGTGACCACTTTGAAAAAGCTTGAGCAGTTCCTCAAATAATCGGGCACGGGGTACGTTGTCCAGCAAGGATCCGAGTTCCCGGATGGGTGCAGCGGTCTCCGATTCGATAGAAAAATCGAGCTTGGCAGCTAATCGTACCGCTCTGAGTAACCTCACCGGGTCCTCGCGGTAACGTTGCTCCGGGTCACCAATCATCCGCAACTGGCGTTTTTCTACGTCTTCAAAACCGCCGAAGTAGTCGATAATGGAAAAATCAGCGATATCGTAATAGAGGGCATTGATGGAAAAGTCACGGCGCAGTGCGTCCTCATCCCGATTACCAAATACATTGTCGCGCAGAATCTGATTGTCTTTAGTCGATGCCTGGTCCGCCGTTATCGCCTTATCGTGGGCGGCTCGGTAGGTCGCAACCTCGATAATCTCCCGTCCAAAATGCACGTGAGCGAGG
>CAJXVN010000210.1 GCA_913060775.1 uncultured Gammaproteobacteria bacterium
GAGATGTAGAGAGGTCTCGTGGGCTCGGAGATGTGTATAAGAGACAGTCCTTGAGCAGGGCAAGGTGAGCCACGTCATCACCCAAAATATTGACGGATTGCACCAGGCCGCCGGAGTCCCAGCGGAAAAAGTCATTGAGTTACACGGCAACAATACCTTCGCCCGCTGTCTTACCTGCCAGAGGCGTTACGAACTAGAACCTATCAAACAGCAATTCCTCGTCGACCAGCAACCCCCCTACTGCAATGAGTGTGGCGGGGTGATTAAATCAGCGGTGATCTCTTTTGGCCAGTCGATGCCGGCAGTGGCCATGAACCAGGCTGAACAGGCGACCCGCGAAGCCGACCTGTTTATCGCCATTGGCTCGTCGTTGCAGGTCTACCCGGCAGCGGGCTTTCCCAGGCTGGCGGCGGAGCTCAATATTCCGCTGGTTATTCTTAATCGTGATCCGACCGATCTGGATAGCACAGCGGACCTGGTCCTCAATATGGAAATTACGCCGGTGTTAATTGAGGTGACCAGAAACCAATAGGGCCGGCGCTGCGTAACCCGCATCGCCGACCCTATTGAGCCGCTAGTTCTTGCTGACTGTTAAGACTGATGCGTCAACAGGAACGCCGAAACCGCGCCGGCAAAATCCTCAGGATATTCAATCATTGCCCAGTGCCCACAGTGGGGCACGATGTAGCCCCATGAATTGTCAATTAATTCCAGAAATCGATGGGCACTGGTAAGTGGCACCACCTCATCATCCTTGCCATTGACCACCAGGGTTTTCTGCTGAACGCGGGCAATAAAGTCCTCTTCATAATACAGACCTCCCTGGCCCCGCACCCAGTTCATGGTGGCGTCATAGGAGACCTTGTTGGTCGGGTCAATCGAATTGCCATGACGGTAGTCAACCATCTCCTGGGTGATCTCAAAACTGTCATTAGTGAGCACTTCGATCAACCGGATCATGCCCTCTTTGGTGTAGTCATAACCGAGGACCGGGCCGAGCGCTTCGTTGATTTCGGTGTTTAGGCCGGCACTGCCCATCAGCACCAGTTTGTCGCACAGTTCAGGGTATTCGATTGCCACGCCCATGGCGGTGGCACCGCCCATGGAGTTACCCACCAGGTTGGCTTTCTCAAAACCCATGGCCTTGATGAAACCAGCGATGTGATCGTAACGAGCTTTTTGCGAATAATCACACTCGGCGGGATCAGGGCTGTCGGTGAGACCAAAGCCGAGCATATCCACCGCAATGGTGCGAAAGTTTTTCGCGAACAGTGACAGCGTAGTAAACCAGTTGCCGTAACCGTTGGCGCCGGCCCCGCCACCGTGGATCAAAATTAGCGGCTCGCCCTCACCCGCTTCGATGTAGCAGGTTTTAACCCCGTCCACGTCAATATATTGCTTGGGATATTCTGCTTCGTTAATCGCTTTCATCGCTTACATACTCCTTAATAAACCATTAATAATTATAAAAACGCCGGGGCGGAACCAGCGCTCTCCCGCTCCTGCCAGACACTGAATTAACCGGGTTAAATCAGCGTTTTTCTACTACCTTCGCCGCGCCTGTTTTTGGCGCCCGCTGCACACCTCGACCGTGGTCACTGGCGAGCTTACGCCATGCCACCAGGTTGTGGTCTGCCTCAAACAGCTGCTCTTCAAGCCAGCCACGATCATCATCGTAAAACGCCTGGGACGCCTCCCGGGCCCAGATATCGTCATCATTAAAACCGCGCAACGCCAATGGCTCGTGCAGCGAGGTGAATTCTTCGCGGTAGCGCTGGACCTGCTCCGGTTGCGTGACTCCCTGCTTACTTAGCACCTGAAAATACATATGCCGTCGCTCGTCGATGGGCACATAAAATTCCACCTGGGTGATATCCGGCTCGGGATGATTCTCCACGGTGAGAATGCCGGGCAACCAGAGCGAAATACGGAAAATAGTTTGATGCGCCCCCTCGGGACGTTGACTGCTCAGCGCCGGTTTGCCATTAATGCTGGCCTCAAACACTGGCTGATAATTTTCCATCAGCGGATCAACCACGCCTTTCGGGGCGTCATCACTGTCGCGAATATCCAGTTGCAGACGATTCTCGGTGGCAAAACCAAGCGGAATTGGGGCATCGCGCGCGGTGAGATAGTCCGAATCTTTATGGATAAAAATGTGCGTGGTGTCAAAGCCATTTTCGGCCCCTAACCGCCAGTTTGAACCGACTTCGCGGCGTAGCCCAAGCGCATAACGGTCCTCATCCAGAAACCCCGGCGGCAGATCCAGCGCTAACGCCGGTGGCTCCTCACCCTCGGCCACGTCCCCCAGAAAAACAAACACCAGCCCTTTGGCTTCGGCGACCGGATAGGTCTGCAATGCTCGCTGGCCGATCATTTTGCTGTTAGGGTCGGTAAGAATGTCGCAGAGGTTGCCGTCGGTGAAACTGTAGGTCCAGCCGTGATACCAGCAGGTGATAGTCTCCTTGCTGTAACACTCGATTTTTTTTGACAGTGGCACTCCTCGATGCAGGCAGGTGTCGGCCATGCAGTAGGCTTTGCCATCAATGCGGTTGATCAACAGCTTCTCGCCACCGAGTTGAAACGGCGACGGGTTGCCCTCTTCTAGTTCGTCACTAAACCGCACCGGATACCAGTGGTTTCTAAATCCCAGCTTGGCATCGACATATCGACCCCAGTTTTTAAGCTGCGCCACTACCGCCGGATCGACAATCGGATCTTTAGCGTCACTCATGTCATTCACAGATACTGCTCCCTCTATCGGGTTTATCGCTATCGCAAAATTTGGAAAGCGGATTGCACCCGGTTACAGGTGGTAGAGATCCAGCGCCGTCTGCGCCAGATCATTAATTAAGATTGATCGCCGCCGGGCGATACGCCAACGCCCTGATTCCCGTCGCAGGGTGTAATCGCTGCGACCCGCCGTCTGGGTCAATTCTTTAAAACGGTAAGCCGCTACCTGCCAGTGGCTGCGCAGCTGCGCTTCGTTATCGCTAAGGGCCTGCAAAGTGACCGTACCCACCAGGTGACTGGTCCGCGGCAAAGGAATTGCCGCCGGCGCAGTGCCACTGGTAAAGCGCCAGAGCCGGTCTTCGATCATTGCTTTGCTATCCATATAAATCAGCGACACATCCCGCTCGGGATCATTAGCCAGTTCATGCTCACCCTGCCAGGCCTGCACCCAGTAGACACAGTCATCGGTAAACAGCTCGACCCAGTCATCCCAGCGCTGTTCGTCCAGTGCCGCGGCCTCTTCATTAAGCACGCCGGTGAGGGCCTGCCAGGTGCTGAAATCAGTCTCCACTGCCATTTAACCCTCTCCCGGAGTCAGCAACTCCAGCCAGCGGTCATACTGGGTCATGGTGCAGCCTTCGTAGCCAATAATGCCGCTATGGGCCAGTTCAATCCCCACGCTGCGGGCCACCTCGTCGGTTCCCTCGTGCCGATTGTGCAGACCAAATCCGATATAACTGGTGGCCAGGTTTCGTCCCTCGGCGCCCTTCTGGCACTCCTCAAACTCCGCATTGTCATCCGGCGTGCCCATGCCGCTGCCGGCAAAAAACTCCTCGAACTGGCGCAAACGTTGAATCCGCTCGTTGCGCGGTTCATTCACCGGCGCGATGCAGTAAAAGGTAATCTCCGTTCGGTCTACCGATAGCGGTCGAAAGGTGCGAATCAGGGTCGCCATCTGATCCAGCAGGTGCAAATTGGGGTAAACCGACAGGTTGCGAAATACGCTGGTCATCCAGGTCGCTTTGGTCTCGCCGTGGATTTCGGTCAATTCCGGCAGGCGTTTGTATATCGGTCGGTTTTCTGGATTGGGAAAGTTAAACCAGATACCCGAATGACCATTCCCAAACGCCCACTGGCCACCGCGTTTCTCGTGCATCTTGTCGATCTGCATGGTCTGCACGGCACCGGCCCGCTCGAGTTTGCGATTCGCTACCCCGAGCAGTGATGCGTGGGCATAGTCCGGGTGTAACCCGTCACCCCCGCCATTTTCCAGCATCAGTTTCCAGTTGCCGTGGTAGATGCTGCTGGAATACCCCTTGAGCACCTCAAACCCCTCGGGGGCCTGATCGACCAGCATATCAATATAGGGAGCGGCCCCCAGCAGATGGTCGGCCAGAGTGGGTACCTGATCACTCAAACTGGCAAAAATAAAGCCGCGATAGCTCTCGACTCGCGGCACCCTCGTCAGGCCGACGCCGTTGATATGATCAAGCGGCTGGGGATAACCATCCTCTTCGCGCTGAACCCACAGGGCCTCGCCGCTGCTGTCGAAGGTCCAGCCGTGGTAAGTACAGGCGAAGTTCTTGCGGTTCCCCAGTTCAGTACGGCAGAGCCGGGCACCACGGTGTGGACAGGCGTTGATAAAGCCATTGATCTTACCGCTCATACCCCGGTTGATAATCACCGGCTGGCGGCCCATGGTGAGGGTTATAAAGTCACCCTTTTCAGGAATCTGACTCTCGTGGGCGGCATAGATCCAGGAGCCTTCAAAGATATGCTCCATTTCCAGTTCCAGAATCGCCGGGTCGGTATAAACACTGCGGTCTACTCGGTAAATACCTTCGTCGGGACGACGATCAAACAGGGTGGCGAGACCTTCACGTTGCCAGCCTGGTGGTTGCTGCGGTGCATTCATAGCGCTCTCCCGTTAAAACTCTTGCTGATCTAACTCACTCTGGTCTAATCACTCAGGCTACCCACTCTCTAATCCCCGCTGATTAATTCCGCCGAGATAACTACCCGCTGACTCAGCGACGCCGAGTCTGGATACCGTGGTTAGTCTCACTGGCCAACTTGCGCCAGGCAATGAGGCACTCGTCGGACTCAAACAGCTGCTCGTTTAGCCAGCCGGAGTCGTCGTCGTAGAAGGCCTGAGTCGCTTCTCGTGCCCAAATGTCGTCATCATTAAAGCCATGGGCATACAGGTCTTTCCAGATCGCCTCGTATTCCCGGCCAAATGACTCATCGCCATCGGGGCCCGGCACGATCTTGGTCGCACAGTGGATGTACCAATGGCTTTTCTCATCGCGAGGCACGTACCACTCAAAATGGATCATGGTGGGATCGGGGAAGGGATCGACCTTCAACACGCCGGGCATCCAGAGTGAAATCTCTTCAGCCAGCCGTTTGTCGCCTCCATGAATCGCCCGGACCACGGTCTCGCCGCCCACCTTGCCTTCAAAATGAGGAATACCGCGTTCTGCCAGACGATCATAAATACCGATCTGGCCAGCCTCGGTTTCAACCCGGTCCCAAAGTTTGTCTTTATTACCGGGTGGCGGCGCAAAGCCCAGCGGCAACATGGTCTGATT
>CAJXVN010000211.1 GCA_913060775.1 uncultured Gammaproteobacteria bacterium
CGAGATGTAGAGAGGTCTCGTGGGCTCGGAGATGTGTATAAGAGACAGCATTTTTTAATTTGCCTTCCAGATCGTAAACCCAGGCGTGATAACCACACATAAACCCTTCCGCGCGGCCTTTTTCACAACCTGCTTCGGTCACCTGCATGCCGCGATGAACGCAGATGTTATGAAACGCCCGTATCTGGTCATCCTTGCCGCGCACAATAATAATCGTGGCGTTAAGCACGGCTAGTTTCTTCACCAGGTAATCACCGGGCTCAGGAATTTCATCGACACGCCCCACGTTTAACCAGGCTTTTCGAAAAACCTTGTCGCGCTCTTTTTCAAAAAACTCAGCTGAAATATAAGGCTCAATTGGCAACGGAGCGGTTCCCATATCAGGAATATCCGTGGGCACTTTTATTACCAGGCGATCTTCAGGTGCGGTCATGGGTCTCTCTCTCCGGGCAGTACTGATCGTATTTAATGCCAGTTATCATTAAATTGAATTGGATTAAGCGGCACGATTTTAACTCATACCGGCTACTCAGGTGATATTGCCTAACCAAAAGCTGGCTGAGCAACCCTTACTCGACGTCCACCTTCCACGGTAGCGGGTTTTCAGCAGAACGGTAGCGCTCCTGCAGGACCTTCTTCAGCACTTTCCCCGTGGGGCCCTTTGGTAGTTCCGGGAGTATTTCAATAAATTTCGGCACCTCCCATTTAGCCACCTTGTCTCGACAAAACTCGACCAGGTCATCGGCACTGGCCTGAGCTGCGTCCGTTAAGGTCACCGCTGCCACTACCGCCTCACCCCATTCCGGGTGGGGTGCGCCGAGCACCGCCGCTTCACTCACTTCTGGATGCTCCGATAGTGCTGTTTCGACCACACTCGGATAGACATTCGCTGCGCCGGTAATGATCAGGTAATTTTTTCGGTCGGTCAGGTAGAGATACCCCTCATCATCGAGCCTGCCCAGGTCATGAGTGGATAACCAGCCGTCGCGCAGTACCTCGTCGGTCAGCTCCGGCAAATGCAGATAACCCACCATGTTGGTATCGGCACGCATCCACACCTCACCGACCTGATTCGCCGGTAAAATTTCCCCGTCGCTGTTGCGAATCGTAATCTCCATATGCGGACCGGCCTGGCCGCAGGAAGTGAGCAGTTCCGGTTTTTCATCCAGCCCGCGCAAATGGTCCGCATGGCGCAGATAACTGACCCAGCCACCGGTGGTTTCAGTTAACCCATAGAGCTGCATTAACTCGCAACCAAACAGCTTCATGGTTTTACGAATCAGACTGGCCCGAGCGGGAGAAGAGCCGTAGGTGACCAGTCGCATGGACGAAATGTCATAGTCTCCCGCCTCATAATCCTGCAACAATCGCTGCAACATGGTAGGCACCACAATGGTACTGGTGACCTGATAGCGGCCAATAAATTCCAGGTATTTGTGAGATTCAAAGTCGCCATTGGGCAGCACCACGGTCATGCCATTGGCCAGATTCATTGACCCCAGGACAAAAGTGATCCAGGCCGACGCGGTGGGCGGAAACCAGACATCTTCGAATCGCAACCCGATACAGAGCACGGTGTTGATAATTGCCGAGTGCATGCCCTGCTGGGTCAGCATGACCCCTTTGGGCATGCCGGTGGTACCGGAGGTGTAGCTGTAGCAGACCAGGTCATCAGCGGCCAGGTCCGGTAACTGCGGGGACTGCGGCGCGGCATCAATCAATGTTTCGTAGTCATAGGGTAATTGATGATCGCCGCCATAACCCACCAGCATCACACCAGCACTGGTCAACGCCTCAATATGATCGGCTAGCAGCTCCACACAGTTGGCCTGAACAAGGACCAGCCGGGCGTTTGCATCTTCAATCACGTGCACCATTTCACGGGCAGCAAACCGCCAGTTGATACCGGTTCTGAGCGCGCCAATTTTGGCGCAGGCAAACCAGTGTTCGTAAACCTCCAGGTGTTCGTGAGAGAGAATCGCCACCGCATCGCCCTTGCCAATACCTAAACCCTGCATAGCCGCCGCAAATCGGTCAGAGCGGCTGTGCATCTGCGGCCAGGTGGCGCTACGATCACCGTCCCAATAGGCAATTTTATTGGGATAACTATTGGCACACTGCTGGATTAAATCACGGGTTAACTTAACCATTTATCACTCGCTGGAAATGATTAAGCCGGCAGATGAGTGCCGGCTTAATGTTTTACTTTTTCGACACCACAATCAGTGGGCGATTAACCGAGAAATCCTGACTCAGGCTGGCTCAAACCGCAGCAGCGGCAGTCCTGCCGCCACTTCCTGAAACACCGGTTTTAATGCCATGCCAATTTGCAGGTCTTCATTGGCGATCCCCACCACGTTCGCGAGCACTCGCGGTCCCTCTTCGAGCTCAATCAGCGCCACGTTATAGGGCACCATCGACTCAAATTCCGGCGCATAAGCACGGTGATAGACCACATAGGTATACAACTCACCTTTACCGGACGCCTCAACCCAGGGCACATTTTCGGAACCGCAGGCCTCGCAGATAAACGCGCTGGGGGCTAACCAGGTGCCGCAATCGTCACATTTCTGCACCATCACCTTGCCCTCTTTCATGCCCTCAAATAACGGACGATTGAGGTCGTCGAGCACCGGCATGGGCCAACCCTGACTATTCTCTATATCAAACATTCTTCCTCTCCTGGTTAGAGCGTGTAGTGGGGGCTGGTAATCATGCAGGCATGAAACTGCATACGACCGCCGTAAGCGGCGCTCAGGACCAGATCGTTTTTCACCTGCCGCTCGCCACTGTTACCACGAGTCTGCATCACTCCCTCAGACAGCGGGGTGCCGCCCTGCAGGTAGTAACCCGAAAGCTGACCGCCACCCGTGTTGGTCGGGAAACTCCCCCCCGGCGCAATCTGACCATCGGCCACAAACTCGCCGGCCCCACCCTCGGGAACGAACCCGTAAAGTTCCAATTGCAGTAGTGTGCAGTAGCTAAAGGCATCGTAAAACTCAGCCACATCAATATCGGCGGGTGTGACGCCGGCCATTTCATAGGCCCGTTCACCAGCAAGCTTGGCACCCACGTTCACTTCCGGCTCGAACCCACGCCGGTTGGTGACACCACGATGACCCTGACCCATTCCGTGGACATATACCGGCGGGGTTGGCATATCTTTGGCTCGTTCTGCGGCGGTAACAACTACCGCCACCGCACCGTTGACTGGAAAAGAACAGTCAAACAGGTGAAACGGCTCAACCACATAAGGCGAATTATGGTGATCTTCCATCGTCAATGGCTTTTTCATCATCGCCAGGGGGCTTTTCAGCGCCCACTGTCGCTGGGAGACCGCCACGGCACCGAGGTGGTCTTCCGTGTAACCGTATTTGTGCATGTAACGACGCGCACCGAGGCCATAGGCGGCCACTGGACCGTATAGCGCCGTGGGCGCTTCGATACCGGTTTTACCCATCAGTGGCAGCGGCATACCGAAGGCTGTTTGCGTCGACACACCGGGTTGAATCGGCGCATCGGCAAATACGCAGACAATGGTTGACGCCAGGCCACTCTGTACCGCCATGGTCGCCTGCTGCACCATCTGCACGCCGGACGAACCTTCCGCCTCAACCACGTTGTTAAGCCGCAGGTCTTTTAGACCGGCGTAATCCTGCAAATCCATCGGCAGGGACGACAGGGAAGCCACCGGGCTTTTGTTGATCAATAAGCCGTCGATATCGTCCTTGTTGAGCCCGGCGTCTTTGATCGCACGGTGAATGGCAATCACTGCCAGCTGCCAGGATGTATGCGTGTATTCACGGCTCAGGTCACTCATCCCCAAACCGACAATGGCCGACATGGCCTCAGTTTTTGCCACAGAAACTCCTCCTAAATTCTATTATTGGAATAGTAGTACCAATAAAAAAAACGGAGCACCTGGCTCCGTTTTTTTAAGCAGATACCTGTCCGCAATGATGCGATATCAGATGATAAAAGACAAACTAGGAATCGGCTCGTCGCCATCGACCAGCGCGATTTTTTTGTAGAACATCCGCGGCGCATCCAGATCACCACGCACCCGAATGGTTGTACGACCGACCCAGAAGTTCATCTCATGGGTCGACTGTATCGCCAGCTCGGCAAGAATAAAGTTGTACTGCACCTCGTACTCACCCTCGTTTTCACCGTCAAAAAATTCCAGGTTGCTGATCATCCGGCGCATCGGCGAAACCGGTATCTGACTATAGCGATAGCCAGTTTTTAGCTGGCGCACCCGGGTAGCAATACGCTGGCGGTGGTCATACAGGTGAGAGACATGCTTGGCCGGATCAAACTCACCGTCGCCACGAGGTACCCAGTAAATGGCGTCGTCGTCCCATAACGCTTCCCAGTCATCGTATCTGGATTCATCCGCAAACCGCGCTTCTCGATAGACGAAACGCGACAGCGCCTTTTCGTCGGCATCCGTAACCATTCAGTTATTCCTCAATAAAAACTCAGACCAGCCGGGTAGAAAACCCGACCATTGACCCCAGGCTGGGTCAAGCCGGTAGCGACGGCCCGTCACTACCGGCTTTCACTAGAGAGCCTAGCCTTCCATGACTTTTTTATAATGTTTCCAGAAACCACGATTATTGGTTTCATCGGTCATGTGCGAGACCAGGTTACCGTTGGGCTCTTCAACTTCCCGGCCCATTCCACGACTCAGGTCACACCAGGGCTGCCCCTGCTCCAGCGTTCGCTGGGTTAACTGGGCAATAGTGGCGTCGTCTGCAACCAGAAAAGACGCCGGCCCCATGGCACCTTCACTCTGGCGCAGCAGCCGATAATTTAGCTGCTCCGCGCCTTTCAGCAACATTGGCGTATGCCACTGCACACAACCACCCACCGCTTCCGGTTGAAAAATGACAATGTTCATCTCCCCCAGAAATAAATTGGGGAAAATGCAGGCATGAGGCGGGCCGACGCGTAGCCGCTCCATCGCCTCTTCCTCGCCATAACTGGCTTTCATGGCCTCGACGTATTCTGGTACACGGGATTCCGATACGCCCAACCATTTCAATGGTTCTTTATAGCCTTTGGAAAAATCGATCTCGGTGTGGCCCATGCCCCAGTCGATAACCACACCCTCAATGGTCTCTTCCTCGTTTACAAAATCGTTGTATTGGGAGTCAATCGCTTCGACAAATGAACGATGGGTGAAATTAACGTGATAGCCGTCGGTATCGTTCTCGGGCAGCATCTTCCAGCTGTCTCTTATACACATCTCCGAGCCCACGAGACCTCTCTACATCTCGT
>CAJXVN010000212.1 GCA_913060775.1 uncultured Gammaproteobacteria bacterium
GAGATGTAGAGAGGTCTCGTGGGCTCGGAGATGTGTATAAGAGACAGGCTTGAGAATATCCATGGCGGTGCGGGTCATGATAATTTCCTGCTAAGGTTAAAGGCCGCTGGACCAGACAGCGGAATTGAAACAGTCCGTATTTTAATCGCCCGGAAACGATTCGCCACGGGCCGATGGACATAATGAATAGATTCGCTGGCGGTGCTCCCAGAACATCTATTGACCAGATTCGGAGAAATTGGTCAGGCGGGCGCTGGCATAGTAGGTACCGCCGACGGAGTATCACCGATAGCCGGCAAGCCGGTATCGTCTCGGCACGGGTAAACGCCTGAAACCGTTTCCTGATTAATGATTCGGCATTAAGCTTAGGATCGGGTCATTCAGTCAGCGAGCTGGGCAGTCGTTGCGCTTTATCGGCTTGCTTGGCATCACATAACATTCTGCAACGGGTTACGATCATCGACCGATTCGATCGCATATTTCGACTTCATCAACTGCTCAGCGGGCGGCAGCGCGCTCTTTCCGGTGCAGAAATAGATCGGTATCTGGAATGTTCCCGTGCGACCCGAAACCGCTGTATAGAAGATATGCGTGATTACCTGAACGCGCCGATTCTTTACGATCGGGAACAGGGTGGTTATCGGTACGACCAGCAGGAGGGACAGTGGGAATTGCCGGGGCTCTGGTTTCAGCCGGCGGAACTGCAGGCCCTGCTGGTGATGCAGCAGTTGTTGCAAGAACTGCAGCCGGGTCTGCTCAGCCAGCCGTTAGCGCCGGTGCGAGCTCGCTTTAACCAACTGCTGGAACAGGCCGGTATCGCCCCGCAAGCCGAGGAAAAAGTCAGGGTATTCAATCTGGCGGGTCGACCGGTTGATGATCAACTCTTTGCCACCGTTACCCAGGCGCTATTTGCTGACCATCAATTAAGTATCGATTATCTGGCTCGCAGCACCGGCGTCGTGACCCGGCGACGGGTAAGTCCGTTAAAGCTCGTCTACTATCGCAGCAACTGGTACCTGGACGGCTGGTGCCATCACCGACAGGCACTGCGCAGTTTTGCGGTGGATAGCATCCAATCAGCTGAGGTTACCGACGAGGGTTGCAAAGTCATCAGTAGCGCCGACCAGCTTGCCCATTTTGGCGCCGCCTACGGCATATTCAGTGGTCCGGCTGATCAGCGAGCGGTGATTGAATTTAGCCCGGAGCGTGCTCGCTGGGTAGCGGATGAGCAATGGCATCCTGAGCAGCAGGGAGAGTGGCTGGATAGCGGTCGTTACCGGCTGACCCTTCCCTACGGCGACCCTCGGGAGCTAATCAGGGATATTCTTAAGCAGGGCGGCGGTGCCGAAGTCATTTCGCCACCGTCACTGCGCGAGCAGATGACGGCTGAAATAGCCGCTATGGCCGCTCACTATCTCGGCTAATCCGATCGGGTAATTAGTGCGTAGAAGGCACCAGTCAAACCAGTGTCATTACGATTAAGGTTGACCGAAAAGATAAAAAACTAAAAAGAACGCATCACAGGCTCACGGTTTGAGTCACCCCCTGTGATCTACTGCCGGTCACTATCAAATCGATTTACTCTGGAGCCTGAAATGAAACCATTATTCAACCTCATCAGCCGACTGCTGGATAACAAACAACTTCCTGCTCCCACCACTTTGTTGCAGGAAGCTCCCCTCGCCGGATTTCAATATCACAACGGCCGTCGGGTCTGGCGCTACCTTCAGGAAGGAGAAACCCTGCGCTTTAAGCGAGAACCCTTTAATTTTCATGACCAGAATGCCGTGGCCGTCTATTTTCGCAACGAAAAACTCGGCTACCTGCCGGAAGACCAGAACCAGATAGCCGCCCAGATGCTCGACCGCGGCGAGAACCTTATTGGCAAAATCAAACGCCTGGTCGCCTCCAGCAATCCCCGAGAGCGAATTTCCCTGCAGGTCTGGCTGGCCGCGGGGTAGGTGGGTTGAAAACCAATCCTGCTTTCAGGGTGAACTCCCGCCATCAAAGGCTCTCCCAAACTAGCGGGGTCTTGTGCACGCGATGAATATCATCCGATAACGGCCTTTTCTCGCCCCGGAGGTAGAAATGAATGGGATTGAACGCTTACGTTTTGCACCCGGGGATGGGGTGTTACCTGGAGCTAGCCTTTTATTTTTTAGTCATTAAATAGTGCGTGCGGTGGTCGATCATTGGGTTGACGTTACTGGTTTGCCTAGCCAGACTTTGACTATTGAATTTCGCCCGCCGGTTTTGCCGCAGCAAAGCGGTAGCGGGCACTATTTACTGGAGAACTAATATGGCTACCAGCGATCTGGAGATTTATCAGTTTCAGTGTCTTGATGATAATTTTGGTTACCTGGTCCACGACCCGGTGGCCGAGCTGACTGCTACGATTGACACACCCGAGGTGGCGCGGATCAATCAGGCCCTGGCCGATAAGGGCTGGCAACTGACGCATATTTTTAATACGCATCACCACCCGGATCACGCCGGCGGAAACCTGGAGCTAAAGGAGCAGTGGGGCTGCGAGATTATTGGCGCTCGATGTGATGCCAAACGTATTCCCGGCATTGATGTGCAGCTTGATGATGGTGATTCCTTTAAGTTTGGTGACCACTCGGTGCAGGTGTTTGAAACGCCGGGGCACACGGTGGGGCACCTGGTGTTTAACTTTGTGGATGACGAGGTGGCCTTTGTGGGTGACACCCTGTTTTCCATGGGGTGTGGCCGTCTGTTTGAGGGCAGCGCGACCCAGATGTGGAATTCTCTGGAGAAAATCCTTAAATGGCCCGATTCGACGCTGCTCTACTGCGCCCATGAATATACCCAGGGCAATGGCCATTTTGCGTTAACCGTGGAACCACAAAATGCCGACCTACAGGCGCGAGTGAAAGAGGTGGATGAATTACGGGCCGCCGGTAAGTGGACGGTACCGACTACCTTGAAGCTGGAAAAAGCCACCAATCCCTTTTTGCGACCGGCCAGTGGGGATCTGCAGCGGACTATCGGTAAGGTAGGCGCGCCGCTGGACGAGGTAATGGGTGAGACCCGGCGGCTAAAGGATAACGCTTAGCCGCTTTTACCGGCCTGGCCTATTGCGCAGGCTACTCGTCGTCGGGCAGGACCTTGCCGGGGTTCATCAGATTATGGGGGTCAATCGACCGCTTAATCTGGCGCATTAAATTGAGCGCAACCGGCGATTTATAGCGTGCGAGCTCCTGCCGTTTGAGCTGACCAATGCCGTGTTCGGCACTGATAGATCCACCGAACTTATCGACCTGATCGTGAACGATGCGGTTAAAGCGCTCCCACTGGCCGATAAATTCGGCTTCGTCCATCGCTGTCGGTTGGGACAGGTTGAAGTGCAGGTTGCCGTCTCCCAGGTGGCCAAAAATGCATGGTCGGATGGCCGATAGCTGCTGGTGCAACAGGGGCAGGGTGTCGGTCACAAAGGCTGCCAGGTTCTCGCTGGGTAGTGAAATGTCATGCTTGATGCTACCGCCTTCGAGCTTCTGGGCCTCGGGTATTGCCTCCCGTATTCGCCAGAAATCTCTGCCCTGAGTGAGGCTCTGGGCAATGAGGGCGTCTTCGACTTTCCCCTTTTGCAGAAAATCCGCCAGACAGTTCTCCAGCAACTGACCGGTGGACTCGTAATGGTTCGATGCGGTTAGCTCCAGCAGCAGATACCAGGGGTGAATGGTGCCTAGTGGAGTTCGGCAATCAGGGCGGTGGCGTAGCACAAACTCCAGGCTGGTGGCGGATAGCAGTTCGCATCCCGAGACAGCACCGTCACTCCGTTGTTGTAAATCGGCCAGCAGCTCAATGCCGTTGGCCAGATTGTTAATGGCTACCCAGGCGGTATGGCGCTGGGCCGGCGGCGCGAATAATTTAAGGTTGGCCGCGGTGACGACCCCCAGGGTGCCCTCGGCGCCGATAAACAGATTTTTGAGATCATAACCGGTGTTGTCTTTGCGTAACCCACTCAGGTCATCGAGCAGATCACCGTTGGGTAGTACCACTTCGAGTCCCCGGACCAGGTCGCGAGTGTTGCCGTAGCGCAACACATTGGTACCGCCGGCGTTGGTGCCGATGGCCCCACCGATCTGGGCGGTGCCGTCGGCTGCGAAGCTGAGCGGAAATAGCCGGTCAGCCTGCTCGGCTGCCTGCTGTATGTTGGCAATAATGCAGCCGGCTTCGACGATCAGGCTATTGTTAGCTGGATTGACCTGGCGAATGCGGTTGAGTCTGCTCAGGCTCAGCAGTATGGAGTGATTCTCAGGGATCGGCGTACCGCCACCACACAGGCCACTGTTGCCGCCCTGGGGAACGATAGATACTCCGGCACTGGCGCAGCTTTTAACCACTGCAACCACTTCGCTGGTGGTCGCCGGACGCACCACCGCTAGTGCCTCTCCGGTAAACAGGTTGCGGGGTTCAACCATCCAGTCAGCCATTGTTAGCGTGTCACTGATGACGTGTTTCTGGCCAACCTGATGGCGCAAGGTTTGTAGAAATTCGGCAGAACCGGCGGATGAAAGCGGCATAACAGTGGGCAGTGAAAGTCTCGTTAACGGTGGCTGGATGCTGGGCACGCAGGGATCCGGGCGCCCCTGTTTCGGCAACAGTTTACGCGATGGCGGGTTTCTACGGCATGCAGGGGAGGCTGTTGTTCGAGGCCCGGGGCTCGATACGAGTTAACGTAATGAAAATTGAACCGGTAACGTTAGCGATAACTCATCGTCGGTAACGGTTGCCGGTGGCCGGGGTAGTGGTTGCGCACGGTCAACCATTTCCATGGCGCTACGGTCAAGCAGGACGTGGCCGGAGGACTGGACCAGGCTAGTGGTAATCACGTTCCCGTCGCGGTCGATGCGGAACTGAATGGTCGCGGTACCCTGCTGGCGTCGTTGGCGGGCGATGGAGGGGTAACGTTTGTGGCGCTGTAAATGAGCCAGTAACCGGTTTTGCCAGCTCACCTGGTTATCCTGCTGGGCAGTGGATTCAGCACCGACTCGTGGTGCTCGTATGGGGGTGGGCTTCGTTACCGGCGCTGGGAATGAACTGCTGCTGGGTGGTGTCTCCGTCGTTGAGGTGTCGGTAGCTGGTGGGTCCGGTGTCAGGTTGTTTGCCGATTTTTCTGACGGTTGGGTTTTGGCCTTTCTGGGGCTGGCGGGTTTTTCAGGGGCTGTCTCTTATACACATCTGACGCTGCCGACGAAGAGG
>CAJXVN010000213.1 GCA_913060775.1 uncultured Gammaproteobacteria bacterium
TTCGTCGGCAGCGTCAGATGTGTATAAGAGACAGGATGCTGACAATATTCGGGTGCTGAAACTTGCTGACCGTTCGCGCTTCGCGCAGCAACATTTGCATGTCGGCAGTCGGTGCGCTGCTGGACTGCAGGTTATTGACAGGGCTGGCGGTAGTCGATGAATGGTCCAGGCTCGAACCGATTGCCTTGATGGCGACCTGGCGCTCCAGATGAGGGTCGAAAGCGAGGTAGACCACACCCTGAGCACCTTCGCCGAGAATTTTCAGGAGCTGAAATCGGTCGAGCTGACCAAGTTCTGTGGACGGAGCAGCGATCGAGGGTTGGGTGACTGGAGTCATTAATGTTTGTCGCTATTTGCTGGATGGTGATGCTCCGGCAGATCGGTTCCACACGACCGGGTACACCTATTAAGGTTTCTAAACAGGTTTATTAGCGGCTAACGACGGCAGAAATTGAGCTTGATAGGGAACTTTTTAAACTGGCGGAGGGGGTAGGCAGCGACATTCGAAGGGCCGAACTACTGGAAATACTGATCAGACCGGGTTTCTGCTCAGGGTCCGGGCTCGGACGAGTAGTGCCATTGGCCCAGATCATCCTGCCATTGAAAAACTGGCGTTGCGGACGAGTTACTCGAGTCAGGTGCCTGATTGTTCTGGTGTAGCTGTCGAAATTCAATGGCTGCGTCCAGCACTCCCCGGGAAACCGTGGGTTCAGCCGTTGTCGGGCCTGTATCTCGGTCCGCCGACTGCCCTGAAGAGTGGTCAGGGGCCTGCTTGCAACCCGCATTGCCAATCCCTCGTTCGGCAGTTTCAATCCGCTGCAGGTAAGGGCCGACAAACGTCAGGACGCGGGAAAAACGGTTGGCGCCGCAGTTGTAATGCCAGCTTTCTACGGGCTGGCTAAAGCGGCTCTGATGTCGACCGATCAACAGCAACTGGTCGTTTAAGCGATCGGCTGCTGCTATTTCGTCTTCCTGTTCGATGATGCCGCTACCTTCGCTGAAAGTGGGCTCTCCGCATTTATTCACCACTTCCAGCTTGGTATCGCCTTTTTGGACCAGTCGGTTACCGCAGCGCATCGCCTGCCCGGGCAGGGCAATGAGTGTCAGTAGCAGTATTAGCCCTAGTCGGTGTGCCATAGCGGCTCTCCAGAGTATCTCCTGGTTAAGAGACCTCAGCAGACTTCAAAAGGTTTCACAAGGTTTCCGTTGCCGGAGACCCAAACGGCCGAGTAATCATAATTAACTGCGGCAGTAGTGTCAGTGCGCCAAGAATCGCAATCAGCATGGCGAGGCTGGTGAGCAGGCCGAAATAGATGGTTGGAATAAAGTTTGAAAGTACCAGAATCGAAAAACCGACAATGATGGTTAGAGACGTGTAGAACATGGACTTGCCGATACTGGCGTGACACCGTTTCATGGTGTTTGCGTAATGGCGATCCTTGACAAACTCCTGACCAAATCGCTCGATGTAATGGATGGTGTTGTCCACGGCAATCCCGATGGAGATGGCAGCGATGGTGATGGTCATCATATCCAGCGGAATCTTTGCCCAGCCCATTACCCCCAGCACGCAGCAGGCGGATAGCAAGTTGGGAGCCATGGCGATAATGGCCAGTTTTAACGACCGGAATAGCATCAGAAACATCAGCATAATGCCGGCGAAAACGGTGCCGAGGGTGAGCACCTGGGACCGAAACAGGCTCTGCAGCATGTTGTTATACAGCACCATCAGGCTAGTGAGGCGGAACTGGTCGGGCTGCAACCCCACCTTCTGTACCAGGTCAGTGCGAATTCTATTGAGCAGCTCGTCCCGTTTGAGGTCGGGATCCGAATCAATGATACGCATGGTTAATCTTGCCTGATTCGCCTCGACTGACACGTAGGGATCGATCACCATGCGTTTGAAATCATCGGGAATGCGGCTGTAGAGCAGGGCCAGTTCGAGATCACCCAGCGGAACGCCATCGGTGAACTGTTCAGCCAGTTCCATCATGGTGCGCATCGATAGCACCTTGCCAATTTCCGGTTGCTCGTTGAGATAGTCGTGCACGGCACGGATCTGCTCCATCCGGTCTCGGGTAAACCAGTTCCGATCGTCCGTGGCAGCTGTGCTGGTTTCCTCATCGCCCCACAAGTCGTCCTCACCTTCTTCTTCCCAGAGATCGTCGAGGCTATCGGTCTCTTCAGGCGGGTCTTCCAGGGTAAATACAATGTCCAGAGGCGTGGTGCCGCCAAGTTTCTGGTCGATCAGCAGCATGCCCTGGTGGATTTCCGTGCTGTCTGAGAAATAGTTGATGAAGCTGTTTTCCACCACCAGGCGGTTCATGCCGGTGACGGTAAACAGCGTGAGCAGCAGCGCAGCAACAATGATCGAACGGCCATGGCGGTGGGTGAATTCGCCCATGGCGCTGCTAAAACTACCGCGGCTCAGGTTGTCATGGTCTGCGGCATTGATCGGTAACAGCAGCAGAATGGCCGGAAACACCAGGAAAGTGCTGCAGTAGGCCACCACCAGCCCAATGGTCATCATCCAGCCAAAATCAATCACCGGGCGGATCCCGCTGACCAGCAGCGAGATAAAGGCAACCATGGTAGTGAGAGCCGCGAACAGGCAGGGCCGGGCCAGTTTGTAGACCGCATCTTTGATCAGTTCTTTGCGGTCGATGGTGGGGTGTTTTGCCAGGTGTTGACGGTATCGGACGATGAGGTGCAGGGTCATCGACATGGTCAAAATTAGCAGCAGGGAGACAAAATTGGAGGAGATCACGGTCACCGGCCAATGCAGAAAGCCGAGCAGTCCTGTCATTACCAGAACCGTGTATCCGCAGGTGATCAGCGGTAGCAAGACAAATCGGAGCCGCCGGAACAACACCGCCAGCGAGCCGATAAGAAACAGCGCCACGCCACTACCAAAATTGACAATGTCGCTGGCGACAAAAGAGATCATGTCATCGGTGATCATGGGTGCGCCACCCAGGTAGAGGTCGGCCGGCCCCCGGTGTTGATCCATTACCGCCCGGATCTGCGTGATCATCTGGTGTCGACGCTGGTTGAAATCACGGTTGTATTCGCGAAAAGCGGCTGATGCCTGGGTCAGCTCTGCCTGCTCCGTTGCGGAAAGGCCCTGCCTGTCACGTTTTCTGCGCAATTCGTTGCGAGTTTCCAACAGGTGTCGATATTGCTGGTCGACCCGTAAATCTACCTGCAGAGCGGTGACGCTCATGTCTGGGCTAACGAGTAGATTCCGGTAGATGGGGCTTTCACTAATCTCCTCCCGAGCGGCTTCCCGATCGACATCGGGAGATTCGAGGGTCCGCAGATTGCTTTCGAGCTGAGTGAGGGGTACTGGCGGGCTGCGCAGCAGCGGCACGTCTAGCAGACTGGTGACACGGGAGACTCCCTCGACCTCCGCCAGAGCGTCTCGCAGGTCCGCGATGTGGCGTAATGAAGTCTCACCCAGCAAATCGCCGTGGGGCCTTACCGCCACAAACAGGAACTCTTCGGTGGCGTAGCGCTGGTTGATCTGGCGGAAATACTCCAGGTCCTGATCCTGTTCCAGCGTCAGCGAGTCGGCTGAGGCATCGAGTTCAAAATCGTCGCTGTACCAGGCGGCGAACCCTGCGAGTAGCAGGAGCAGTGCCAAAATAATGCGGGGGTGGTCGAGGACGGTTGATTCGTAGGCAGTTTTTAGTTGGTCGAGCATTGTTTGCCCTTGTGGTCGGTTTGTTGTCAGGGATAACGAAAGGGGATTTAGTAATAGAACGTCTTATTGAGGGACCGCGGAAGTGTCCGGATGTGATCTCTGAATACGAGCTAATTTTGGCCTCAGACCCAGCGCAAATAGTAACAAAAAAGTAATCTACAGACTGACGCCGCGCCACTGTCCACGGCGCCAGAGCCGACGAAATAGTAGCGCTTGCAGCAGGCGATGAATTTCCTGAACAATCCAGATACCGAGCAGGCCCAGCCCGAACGGTAGCCCTGCCAGCCAGGCGCTGGGAATAAACAGCAGCCACTGGGTGGTTAACTGTATCTGCATGGGCCGTCGGGGGTCTCCTGCGCCCAACAGCGCGTGCTGATAAACCCGTTTGATCCCTTCAAGGATCACGGTAACGCCAATAATCCGCATCGGGGTTGATGCCAGTGCGACGGTCTCCGGGTTTTGTAGAAACAGGCCCAGCAACAGTTCGGGCATTATCCACATGGGACTACCAAGCAGGCCAAGGGTGAGGACGCCAATGACCAGGCTTTCATTGACCCAGCGCTGAGCATCGGCGCTGTCGCCCCTGCCCAGGGCCTGACCGACCAGCGTTGCACAACCGATGGCGAGTCCAAAACCTGGCAGGATGGCAACGGTGGTGATGTTCAGCAGCACGCTTGCAGCGGCCAGTTCTGCGGTACCGACTTTACCGATAATCCAGTAAAGGGCCACGTTGCCGGCCATCACTGAGGTTTGGCTGACGCCCGTGGGGAGTGATTGCCGGATCAGGGTTATCAGCTGGTGACGCGGGGGAAGCTTTTTTAGAAAGCCGGCGGGGCGGGCGTGACGTCGGGCAAGGATGAAATAGCAGAGCGTGCCAATCACCATCGCGATACTGGAAGCGATACCGGCACCGGTTGCACCCATTGCCGGTGCACCGAAATGGCCAAAGATCAGCACATAATTGAGAAAAATGTTGGTGCCGTGGATCAGCAGTAGTGTCCACATGTAGAGTCTTGAAAGGTCGACCGCGTTCCAGTAACCACGGAAACAGTAGTTACAACAGAGAAACAGGACGGCCGCGGCGCGCACCTGGAAGTAGGGGATAGCGACATTAACGACGGCCGGGTCAGCGCTAAGTAACGGCATGAGGAACGGCGCGATGGCAACAAGCAGGAGTGAGAGCGGCGGGGCGCAAATTAGTGCTAACAGGAGTCCACCGTTAAGCACGATGGCTGTTTCATCGTGTTTGCCCTCACCCTTACGACGGGCCGCCATGGCCTGAACCCCCGTCGATAACCCGAGGATCAGCGACTGAAACGTGAACAGGGCAAAACTGCTTAAACCAACCGCCGCGAGGGGGGCATCGCCGAGCTGCCCTACCATGCCAATGTCCACCAGGTTGAGCAGACTTTGGGAGAGCATGGCAGCGATGATCGGTAGCGCAATGCTGAAAATCCGCCGGATTCGGGACGGAGTGATTGCGAGCCTACTC
>CAJXVN010000214.1 GCA_913060775.1 uncultured Gammaproteobacteria bacterium
CTATCCTCTTCGTCGGCAGCGTCAGATGTGTATAAGAGACAGGGACTGGTCTCTTCGATTAATAAGTCTGCCAAAGGCGGTTGTGCGGCCAGTTCTCGTATTTTCCGCATTACTTCAGCGCTCAGATTGTAGTCGGTCTCATGGGTGAAGTAGCCCGACTTAATGGTTGGGTTGGCCGTTGGGTCGGTCGAGTTAATCATCACACTGCCCTGACTTTCCGGGCGAGTCTGGTAACCAAAAATCTGCATCCCGTGAGCTTTTTCGAACTCCACGGACATATCTTCCGGCTGCCCGGACATCCGTGCCGGTTTGAGTGAAAAGGGCGCGACCACCAGCTCAATATCAGGCCGTGTCATCCGGTCATCGCTACGCACAAAAGCGACCACGTCGTGGGAACCGGTGGCCATCAGCCCTTTTCGATTAAAAAGGTATTGCATCAGGTTTTTAACCAGTCGCCAGCCGCCAAACTCTTTATTCAGGCTAATGGGGTTTTTCAGGCTGAACTGCACCATCATCATCCGGTGTTCACGAAGATTCTGACCCACACCGGGTAGCTCGTGGATCGTTTTAATGCCGAGCGGTTCAAGGTGCTCTGCCGCGCCAATTCCCGATAGTTGCAGCAACTGGGGAGACTGCAGGGTGCCGGCGGCAATCAGTACCTCTTTGGCTGCGCGGTATTCGACCGGCTGGCCATTCTGGGTGCCCATCACTCCGACCGCCTGGTTACCTTCGAGTAGAATTTTTTCGGTGAGAAAACCGGTCACTACCGTCAGGTTTTTGCGTTGCATGACCGGCCGTACAAAGGCCGTAGCGGCATCCTCTCGACGACCATCGCGAATGGTGAACTGAACGTAGCCGATGCCTTCCTGTTCAGGTCGGTTGAGGTCATCTCGCGCTTCCAGTCCCAGGTTCTCACCGGCTTTAATCGCTGCGTCGCAAATCGGATTGGGGTTCGGGTGAGTGCTGATGTGGAGCGGCCCGCCCACGCCGCGTACTTCATCTTCGCCGAGCTCATGATCTTCCATTGCCTTGAAACAGGGAGCGATATCTCGCCACCCCCAGCCCGGGTTGCCCAGTGCTTCCCAGTCGTCAAAGTCCTGGGCCTGACCGCGGGTATAGAAAAGACCGTTGACGGTACTGGAGCCGCCCATCATCCGGCCCCGGGGCCAGGATTCTGGCTGATTACCGTTGCCGGGTTCGGGTTCGGTATCGAAACGTCGGACGTGGTGTTGATCAAACAACAGCTTGCCAAACCCTTTAGGCATTTTGACGATCAGGCTGTTGTCGTCCTTGCCTGCCTCCAGCAACAGTACCGAATGCCGACCGCTTTCGGTTAATCGGTTTGCCAGCACGCAGCCAGCAGACCCGGCACCCACAATAATAAAATCGAAATTCACCCTGTCTCTCCTGAAAGCAGTTGATCGTTCACCGGGATCGGCATTTAGCAGCGGTTAGTATGCTGGCGGTCGATAAATTTTAATGGGTTTTTGAACCCGGACGGGGCTTTAAAACGACTGGTTAGTCACGGAACAACGGGGTGACGATGTCAGCGCAAAAGAAAGGCCGTCGCTGAATGACTGTGGAAATTTGTCAGGGGTAAAAAAATCCCCGCAGCACCTGGACGAGTGCTGCGGGGCTATTTTTAACGCTTTATACCAGGTGTTAACGTACGCCCAGTCTTCTTAAACCAGCCGGTTTCATGTGTTCGATTGCGGGTGCCATATCAAAATCAGGCGGTCCGTTGCCGTCTTTGATACCAATGTTGTGCCAGGCATTAACGCAGGCATAACGGCCGTTAACCAGATCCATGTGGGCATCGGCCCAGAAGTAGGTCAGTTTCTGGTCATAAAAATTGATGTTGTAGAGCTCAGAAACACGCCAGATATTGTCCTGTGCGTCATACATGTCGGCGTTGGTGGCATGCCAGCTGTCTTCGTCTATATAGGCCAGGCGATGCGGACCTAAATGCCGAAACTGGGGCCGAAGACGGCCTTCCACGACCCAGAGCCGGTGCAGCTCATAACGTTTCAGCTCCGGATTGACGTGACCCGGGCGGGCAACGTCATCGAAGGTCAAACCTGGCTGAGCCATCATGTAGGAGTTGTAGGGAACATAAAATTCGGCTTTATAGGGCTTTTCATATTCGTACCACTCTTCGCCCCCGGTCACGAACCAGCCTAGCCGTTGATCGGCCGTGCGTAATCCGTCGGAGCCGGTGCCAGGACTATCGTAAAAGCCCAGTTCAGGGGCCTTGCGCACACGCCGCTGTCCGGGAATATAGAGGTAGGCATCAAAATCGTTCTGACCGTAGTTATTGCACCCACCAAACATCTGCCCGGCGGTCCGAGGAGGGTAAATATCCTCCTGACTAAAGCAGATAATGGCACCCCCACCTCGTTCAAAATAGACGTCATTCGGCCGCTCTTCGTCAGTCTGGTAGTGGGGGTGATACCAGCGGTCGATTTTCAGGTGATCGGCGTAGGTGCCATCGGCAAATACATTAATGCCGTAGGCGTGGGCGGTGTAATGTTTGCCAAAATAGGCGTAGGTGTGATTCCACATTACTTCGCCGCCGGTCTTGGGGATCGGGAAACTGATTCCCCGAACTCTCGATTCGCGTTTGAGGCAGCGCTCCGCCAGGGTTGGTTCGGTATGCCCGCACCATTCGGCTGTGCTGGCATTGGCGATCGACCCTTCGTAATACCAGTCCGGGTAGGAGGCACTGCGATGGGTTGGGTAAATATTCATGATAAAAGTTTCGGGATAACGCTCGAACAACGCCTGCGTGCCCACCGTTAGTTTGTCGGCGTACTGTTTGTAATTACTGGCGGTGATGGTGAATAGAATTTCATCATCGGCGAAAGGATCAACGTACCAGCCCCCCTTGGTATAGCCAGCGGGTGGTTCGGTAATGCCGCCAGTCCATGGCGGTATGGTGCCTTCTGCGTTTCCGGCTCTTTCGGCGCCGACAGGCGTCAGTGGCGTGCCTTCAAGGCCCAGTAACGCCGCCTCCTCAGGCGAAACTTTAGCTGAAGTACCCAATGGCAGCAGCAGGCTTGCGGCCAGCATCGCTCTCATTGGTAGCGAATAAATTTTCATAGCTCCTCTCCCCTTGTTGGAGGTCGATCACCCTTCCCTGTGAACCACCTCTTTAATCCCCTGTTGATTAGCTAACAGAGCGGTTGACGATAATTCCTCCGTGTCATCGCTCTGCGCATACTAGAACAAAATAGCCCAGCTGATAATGGCTTTGTTGGCTGACGACCAATGAAGTTGATCGCCGGAGTGACGGGCGCTGACGTAACGATGGATGTTTCGTCAATCTGGGTCCGCGCAACATCAACACGGTAAAATGGCTGAAAGTGGAATGGTTTTCAGGGAGAAGACCGTCGCTGGAGTCTCTGAAAACCATTCCGAATCTGGAATGGCAATAACGGCGGTGCAATAGTTTGTTACCCAAAGCAACACTGATTCGACTATTACAGCTTCGTAGCTTTGCGATTCTGGGACAGTTGCTGGCAATTCTGATTGTGCACCTGGCATTGGACCTTGAGCTGCCTCTGGCCGCTAATCTCACCGTTATCAGCCTGCTGGCGCTGATTAACGGGTTATTCTGGCGGCAGATACGGACGGCCGGGGATGCACCTCAACGTCTGGTTTTCGGCCATTTACTGGTTGATATCGCTGGTTTAACACTTCTGCTCTACCTCAACGGTGGGTACAGTAACCCCTTTTCAGCGCTCTACCTGTTGCCCCTGGCATTGGCCGCAACTCTGCTGTCATCCGTGCAGGTGTGGGCGCTAACCGGACTGGCGGCAGTCGGTTACAGCCTGAATCTGTTTTTTTATATCCCGTTGCCGCATTACCACGGCATTTTAGGTGATCAGTTTCACCTGCACCTGCTCGGCATGTGGCTCGGGTTTATCATTGGCGCCGCTGTTATCGCCTATTTTCTGGTCAGTATGAGCCGCGAATTACGGCGTCGAGAACGGGCCCTTAATGACGCGATGGCGGTTGCCGGGAAGCGTGAACAGCTGGCAGCGCTCGGTGTGATGGCGGCGAGTACCGCCCATGATCTGGGGACTCCCCTGTCGACAGTGCAGATGCTAGTCGAGGAATTGCTGGAGCCGGCCGGGGGGCAACCGACCCGGGCACGAGAAAACCTGCGGTTAATAAAAAGCCAGGTTGAGCGCTGTAATAACGCGTTACGGGAGCTGCGTTTTGGTGCCAACCGGGGGCTGCTTTCCGGCGAAGATGCTATCGACGTTGAAGACCCGGTTGATCTGGTCGCCGAGCTGGAAAGCCTGATCGACGAATGGTCACTCATGTCGCCAGGGTTACAGGTGGAATTTAAGCAGGATCAAGACTCTCTACCGTCATCGCCGGCATGTCATCACTTGCCCGCCGTTGCAGTGGATACCTTGCGGCGAGGACTGGTAGCGATGCTTGATAATGCTTTAGATGCGCAGGCTGATCGTGTGGTGGTGGAATATCGCTGCGCCGACGACACGCTGCTATTGCGGTTGACCGACAACGGCGAAGGCGTCGCCGGGCATGTGATAGAGAACCTCGGCGAACCTTACCTGACCACGCGTGGTGAAGGGCGTGGCCTGGGGTTATATCTGATCGCTTACCTGGTTGATCGGTTAGGCGGTTCCATTCGCATTGCCCGACGGGCGCAACGGGGGACTGTGGCTGAAATTTTGCTGCCCGTTCTTCCACTTAGGCCGGCAGGCGAGCAGCACCATGGTGCGTGATCCAGGCAGTAGCCCTGATGAGGCGGTGACCGCCTCTATCGGCACGGAACGCCGGGTGCTTATTGTCGATGATGACCCGGTGTTTGGTTCGACACTCGCTCGGGCTCTGGGTAACCGAGGTTACTGCGCGGTGACTGCGCAGAACAGTCAAGCAGCGCTAGAGTTATGTAATGACTTTGCTCCGGATTACCTGCTGCTGGATTTACGCATCGGTGACGAAAATGGTTTGCAGCTCATCCGGCCGATGCTTGAAGAGATTCCAACCTTACATATTTTGATGCTCACCGGATTCGCTAGCATTGCCACGGCGGTTCGCGCGATTAAACTGGGAGCGGCTGATTACCTGGCCAAGCCGGTCGATGCGGAGACTGTCTCTTATACACATC
>CAJXVN010000215.1 GCA_913060775.1 uncultured Gammaproteobacteria bacterium
GATCTACACTATCCTCTTCGTCGGCAGCGTCAGATGTGTATAAGAGACAGGAGCTTACCGATGGCGGTGGTTTTACCTGCGCCAGCACTGCCGACAAACAGCAACTTGTATTCTTCTACCGGGCGGGCTTGCGTGGCCGTTACCGAGTGATCGTCGCCCTCCTGCCCAACGGACCTGTCAGTGTGGGAGAAGTTAAATTCCTGTTCACCAACCACGCTTTCACCGAGGGCCTTCAAAACGTCATTAGCACTCTGCGGGCGCTCGGTGGCTACCACCGAGAGCATCCAGTCAATGACCCGAAGAAACTCTGCACTCGCCAGCTCACTGCCCACTTCAACCGCCGGCGTTAGCGGATCTACCTGTCCCAGTGCCAGCGCCTCTGCCCGATTGAAGGCCGAGATTGGCGGCTCCTCCACCAGACCACGGTAAACAGTCGCACCCAGGGCATAGACATCCGACCAGGGGCCCAGCGGCTGGTCCTGTCCATACTGTTCGATCGACGCGTAGGCCGGCGTCAATACATCGGACGTTTTGCGCACCTCGTCACCCATGGCGAAGCAGGCCGCACCAAAATCAAGGAGTACCGGCTGACCACGGCGCGTCAGAAAAATATTGCCCGGTTTTACATCACGATGGAGGTAGTTTTTTTCATGAATCGCATTCACCCCGCCAAGGACCGGGATCAGCCAGGCTCTTATCTGTTCTTCGTTCATCCCTTTATCGAGGGATTTAATCACCTGATTCAGGTCGCGGCCGGCCTGATATTCCATGACGAAATAGGCAGTGCCGTTCGCATGGAAATAATTCAACACCTTGACAATGTTCGGGTGACGAAACTGTGCCAGTATCTGCGCTTCCGTTACAAATCGATCCATGCCCCATTGGTAAAACCGCTCGTGCTCCGGGGATCGCAGTTGAACCTGCTCGCCACTAGCACGCTCGGCGATCTCTTTTGGAAGGTACTCCTTGATGGCAACATCGATGCCGCGGTCAAGATCCCTGGCACGATAAGTAATGCCAAAGCTCCCCGTGCCCAGCACCCTGGACAACTGGTAGCGGGCAAGCTGTGCGCCCGTGGGCAGGGCATTGGAAGACTGCTTGGCCATCAGTTAATCACCCGGCGTTGCGACCAATATGCCTCACCGCCCCCTGCATAACCGAGGACGAGCCCTTGTTGGCAATGCGATTAGCCAGCAAATAGTCGTCCTCGCGCTGGGCGATCCCCGCGAGTCCCAGCGCCATCGCCGAGTAGTAAAAACTGAATACGTCCGCGGGTGCTATTTCCAGCGCATCCGCGACAAACACCATGGATATCGGTTCCCGCACCCCAAGCGCCGCGATACGCACGGCGTGAGGCAGCACCATCAAGCGGGTAAAATTAGGCCAGCAACGTAAATAGTATCGCGCTTCCGGGTCAGCTCCTCGGGGCAAACGACCCCGCGCCGTCCACACCGCCAACTTCCAGCGGAGGGAGTCGATGGAAACAATCTCCCGGTATTGGTCCATGCGTCCCAATAATTCACGTTCCTGCTCGGATGTCAGGCCACGAATCGTCAATCGATCACCGATCTGGTCATCCCGCGCCCAGTCCAGTAAACGGGCTTCATTGATGGAAAGCGCCACCAGACCATCCCGTGGCAGCACGGCCAGTTCGCCCTCATCGGCAACACTCAGTGTCACTACACGACTGGACTTCTGAGCACGCTCAACCGCCTGCTGAAGGCCACTCAGCAAACTCCCGGAATCATCGAACTCCTGGACATTAAAAGTCGCATCCTCGTCACGACGCCCGGTTGCCTGCCCCAGCTGGGCTGGGTTAATAACCATGTCTGCGCCGTGGCGGCTGCCGCTACTCGAACGGCGACCCCTTGCCCCTTTGCGTAGCTGCGTGGCCGCCCAGCTTATCGCTTCGAGCAATGCTACTTCCATGATCGGTTTTGGCACCCAGATCACGTCATTCATTTCCGGTCTTTGCCGGGACAGAACGATGGTCGGAGAATTCGGGTTTTCCGCCCGGAACATGGCCCAGTCAAAGTCATCGCGATCCACGTCAGCAATCACAGCCTGAGCGTCAGCCAGTTCAACGACGCTGCAGCGGTCATCGGCAATTTCCTGCAAAAAGGAGCGCAAGCGGGTCACTCCCCGCTCACTCAAGCCGACAATTGCCAGCGCCAGTAGCGCCTGATTAGTGGCCACTCACCTCCTCCACGTCACTGCCCGGCAGATGATCAACAGGTACGGCTGATCACCCATGCTGGCGGGCAAACGACTCCATAAAGTCAACTAGCGCAGCGACACCCTCAACCGGCATCGCATTGTAGATGCTTGCTCTCATGCCACCAACCGAACGGTGGCCTTTCAGCGTAACCAGCCCGGCCGCAGCCGCCTGCTTCAAAAACTCCCCGTCAAGCTCTGAATTAGCCAGCGTAAAGGGCACGTTCATCCTGGAGCGACTGGCAAGCTCGGTCGGGCACTGGTAAAAATCGCTGTTATCAATCGCCGTATAGAGCATGGACGATTTCTGAATGTTCATCGCCTCAACAGCCTCAAGGCCGCCCTCTGCCAACAATTTTTTGAAGACTAGACCAGCCACATAGATGGCAAACGTTGGCGGCGTGTTGTAACAGGAATCGTTCTCCGCCTGGGGCAAATAATCCATCATGGTAGGCGTCTGCGGCCGTGCCTTACCAATCAGGTCATCACGGACGATCACAATGGCCATGCCTGCAGGGCCTATATTTTTTTGTGCACCCGCATAAATCAATCCAAAGCGCGACACATCAATCGGCCGGGACAGAATATTACTCGAAGCATCGCACACTAATGGAACCGTGCCGGCATCGGGAACATAATGAAACTCAGTGCCAAAAATAGTGTTGTTGCTCGTGTAGTGGAGATAGGCTGCATCCTTGTTGAGCTGCAACTCCTGCTGGGTGGGTACGCGACTGAAATTCACCGCCGCACTACTAGCCACCTCACTGACCTGACAGTAACGTTTTGCCTCGGCAATTGCTTTTTTCGACCAGCTACCCGTATTGACATAGTCAACGGCCTGATTATCACTGGCCAGGTTTAGTGGCACCATGCTGAATTGCGCGCTGGCACCGCCCTGTAAAAACAGCACCTTATAACCAGATGGCACCGCCAGCAGTTCACGCAGGTCTGCCTCTGCCTGCTCAAGAATCGACACGAAAGCCTTACCGCGATGGCTCATCTCCATCACCGACATGCCTTCGCCGTGCCAGTCCAGCATCTCCTCGCGAACCTGTTCCAGCACTTCCACCGGCAGGGCCGCCGGTCCAGCGCTAAAATTAAAAACTCGAGCCATCTTAACTACTCCGTAACGTATACAGTGGGACTCTTTCCCACTGGCAATCTAAATCTTAGTCCCGAAAACCGGGGCTGAAAAAAGGTGCTGTTGAAAAATCGCACCCACTAAAAAAACCATAGTCGTGAGGGTTATCACCCAGGTCGATCCCCGCTGAGAACCCGGGCACCTATAAGATCCCGGTCGTTCAGAACGGTCAAATAAGACCACCGCGCTAATCGGCTATATCAGCGTTATCTGAATCCCCTGCGGCCTCGTCACTCGGGGTCGAATCGGCGTCAAGCTCTCCCCCCTCAACCAGCGCCATGCCAACCAGTTGCTCCGAACCCGTGAGACCAATCAGGGTAACTCCCTGGGTGTTTCGACCCAGCACCGAAATACTTTCTACCGGGGTACGAATCAGCGTCCCCCCGTTGGTAATCAGCATCACTTCGTCATCGTCCTTTACCGGCAAAGCCGACACCAGCGCACCGTTGCGTTCAGAAGTCTGGATGGCGATAACGCCCTGACCACCACGGCCATAACCGGGGTAATCTTCCACGGGCGTTCGTTTACCGAAACCGTTCTCCGTTGCCGTCAGTATGGTTCCATCACCGGCAATAATCTGTGCAATCACCTTCTGCCCCGGTTTCAGGGTGATGCCCTTAACGCCGCGGGCGGTCCGCCCCATCGAACGAACGGCTTTCTCCGAGAACCGCAACACCTTGCCGGCATCGGTGAACAGCATGACGTCATCATCGCCGTTGGTAATATTCACACCGATCAGATGATCACCCTCGCGCAGATCAACGGCGATGATTCCATTACTGCGAGGGCGGGAGAAATTGGTAAGCGCTGTCTTCTTGACAACACCCTGCTCGGTGGCGAAAAACAGGTACTGGTCCTCAGCGTACCCGCGTAACGGCAGCGCGGCGTTGATACGTTCACCTTCATCGAGCGACAACAGGTTAACCATGGGCCGACCACGGCCACCGTGTCCGGCCTTCGGCAATTCATAAACCTTGCACCAGTAGGCCTTGCCGGCGTTTGAAAAACTCAGCACTGTGTCATGGGTGCTGGCCACAAACATCTGCTCCACCACGTCCTCATCTTTAACCTTGGTGGCGGAACGACCGCGGCCACCACGGCGTTGGGTACGGTACTCTTCGATCGGCTGACATTTGATATACCCCTGCCGCGACAGGGTCACTACCACGTCCTCTTCGGCAATCATATCCTCAAGGCTCATGCTCAGCTTCTGTTGCCGAATGACCGTACGCCGGGGATCACCGTACTGATCTCGCACAGCAATCAGTTCTTCTCGAATAACTTCCAGCAATCGTTGATCACTCGCAAGAATCTCGAGCAACTCGGCAATCTGCTCGAGCAACTCAACGTATTCACCGCGAATTTTCTCCTGCTCCAGACCGGTCAGACGGTGCAGACGCATATCCAGAATGGCCTGCGCCTGACGCGGGGAGAGTCGGTAGCCGGAAGATTTAAGGCCATACTCCAACCCCTCAGCCTCGCCGACCCCTGCATTTTCACCTGCGCGCTCAAGCAGTTCTGCCACCAGCCCGGGTTCCCAGGTGGTCTCCAGCAGTTTCGATTTCGCCTCTTCACTGCTATTGGAGCCTCGAATCAAGGCTATCGCCTTATCAATATTGGTCAGAGCCACGGCCAGCCCTTCCAGCACGTGGGCTCGATCTCGGGCTTTTTTCAGTTCAAATAACGTACGCCGACTCACCACCTCGCGACGATGGGCAACGAATTCATGCAAAATCCTCGGCAGGGTCAACAAC
>CAJXVN010000216.1 GCA_913060775.1 uncultured Gammaproteobacteria bacterium
TAAGAGACAGGTGGGTGGGCTGTTTCGGGCCATGAGCTGGGTTTCTACCCAGTCTTATGCGTTACGATTTATTTCCGCCGAACGCCGACAGAAATTTATGGGTCACTTTTCGTTCGTTGCCGGTATGGGCATGTTGGTTTCTCCACTGGCCGCCGGATACCTGGCTGAGCGTGTCAGCCTGACGGCGGGTTTTCAGTTTATGGCCTGTTGGGGCGGCACTCTGATGCTGGTTGCCTGGCGACTGCCGGAAATAGCGCGTCCTGAAAAGGCCGCGATCCGCGTCGGTCAGGTGATCCTGGACAGTTATCGCAATGCGTTGCCGTTGCTGGCCCGACCGGTAATCGTGGTGATCATGGCATTTACCCTGTTGCGGTTGGCGGCGGCCGCCATCAACTCGTCCTTTTATCCAGTTCACCTGGATCAGGTCGGTATTTCCATCCTTCTGATCGGACAGCTGTTCGCGCTCATCCATGTGGGTACCAGTCTCGGCACCCTGATGGCGGCACCACTGACTCGATATCTGCCGGGTCCCTGGGTGTTGGGGTTTGCACTTGTGCTATCCACCATCACGATCGCTGTCGTTCCCCTTTTTACAACAGTCATTCCTATCGCGGTCTGTACCTTTTTGCATGGCCTTGGGCAAGGGATTAGTCTGCCGCAAATCCTCGCCGCGATAGGCCGACACGCCGATCACTCGGAACGTGGGCTGGTACTGGGTATGCGCTCGATGTTCAATCGAGTTGGTTACCTGTTCGTACCCATAATCCTTGGTGTCGTGGCCGAATCCGCCGGGTTACAGGTGGCCTTTCTGTCGACGGCTACCGGCATACTGCTACTGGTCATCGTGAGTACGGTTGCCCTGTTACGAATCGACCGGTAACAATGGCGATTGAATCAGATCCCAATTTGATCCTGAAGAAGCATTGGAGGAAGTCATGAGCAAACTGATCGGTGCCCCCCTGTCACCTTTTGTTCGGAAAGTTCGCGTTTATCTGGAGGAGCGAGGGCTACCTTTTGAGAGCGAACCGATGGTACCAGGCAGTGAAGACCCGGAATTTCGCAAAATCAGTCCGCTGGGGAAAATTCCCGGCTTTGTCGATGGTGATTTTGCCGTAAGCGATTCCAGCGTGATCATGGCCTACCTTGAAAACAAACACGGCCCAGCGCTCTGCCCGACAGCCCCAGTCGATCTGGCTCGTGCTCTCTGGTTTGAGGAATATGGTGATAGTGCGGAGTTCGAACTGTTCATTGCCGGTATTTTTTTCCCTCAGGTGGTATCACCCATCCTCCACGGAACAACCCCCGACGCCGGGGCGATTCAGGCCAGTGTTGATCGATTACCCGAAGTGTTCGATTATCTTGAAACGCAGATCAATGGCGAGTATCTGGTCGGCGACCAGTTCACCCTTGCTGATATCGGCGTGGTCAGTCCGTTTGTAAACCTGCAATATGCCGGTCATCAGCCCGACACGGCCAGATGGCCGAAACTGGCCAGTTACGTGACAGGCATACTCAATCGACCCAGTTTTCAGGCGTCGATGAGGGATGAGGCAGCGATACTGCAGAAAATGAAGGGTCAATAATTACTTTAAGATAGCTTTATAAGTGTCTGATAATTATAAAAAAAAGTGACGAAAAATCCCCCCCCCTTTTTTATTCGATTATTTGCACGTGATCGACCCGCGTACGGTTGATTGCCTGATCGGTCTAAACGACGCCAACTTCCTTTAATTTACCGTTCAGCCATTCGCGCTTTTCCGGCGTAACCTGGCGCATGGGCGAACGCAGTGGGCCGGCCGCCAATCCCATGGCGTCGTACCAGGCTTTTACGTTACCCAGGGTGGTGGCATAGGTGAAATTGCCGGACAGCGGCCCAAACATGACTTCGTCGAGTAGTTCCCGGACTGGCGCTAGTTCATTGTATTTAGCGAAGGCCGCATCCCAATTGCCCGCACGGGCGAGTTCGGTGTACTCCTCCAGCAGGTGACGCTTTTTGCCATAAAGAATATGGTTAAAGGCCCCGTACATCACCTGACCGCCGTGGCGAATGTCGTTAAACCAGTGGGTCTCTATCGGGTCACTGACAATAAAATCATCCTGACACAGGTGACGAAGTTTGACCGTGTCCGCATGATTAAGGCTGCCCTGTTTCATGCCAACAATCGACGGAATTTCTGATAACTGCCGGGAGAGGTCAAGGCTGAGAAGGTGACCGGAAACCATTGATCGGTAGAAGATAATTGCCAGATCGGAGTGGTCGGCCAGGTATTTGTAGTAGTCGTAAATTTCTTCGTCGGCCCGCAGTTGAACGATGGGGGTAACGATCTCAGCCGCGACATAACCCAGGCTTTGCACGTAGTCGAGTTTCTCCATCGCCTGGTGAACACTGGGGTCAAAAATAATCGTGTGTAAGGGGATACGCCCGGCGGCTGCCTCGGCGCATACCTCGTGGTAGCGCTTCCATTCGGTGACGGTCGTATTCCAGCACTCGGCAACAAAACCACCCAGCACCAGTCCGGTTTCGCCAATATCGATGTAGTACTCAATGTTGTCGCGCAATCCCTGTTCGTCGAAGGTGTCATCAGCGTTAAAGGAGCTAACCGGACAGTCATACCAGTCGACGATTGATTTCTGGGCCCATGCTTTGGCTTCGCTTTTGGTGTAGGGCAGTTGTTTGGACATTTTTCCTCCGGAAAATAACGGTAAAGGGGGGTGGGTTAAGAAAAAAGAACGCTCAGGTCATTAAAGCCATTCAGGTACCGGCAGATTTTTCGATTCCAGAAACTCGCGGTTGAACAGCTTGCGCTGATAACGGGCGCCGTAATCACCGAGAATAGTAACAATGTTTTTACCCGGCCCGAGTTGCCTGGCCAGCCTTACCGCGCCCGCAATGTTGATCGCACTGGAGCCACCGAGACAGAGGCCTTCGTGCCGGAGCAGGTCAAACACGTAAGGCAGGGCTTCGGAGTCAGGAATAAGAAACGCCTCATCCAGCTCCAGCCCCTCAAGGTTTTTGGTGATGCGTCCCTGACCAATACCTTCGGTAATGGAATTGCCGGTGGATTTTAGTTCGCCGTTTTTATAGTAGTTATAAAGGCAGGCCCCTTCGGGATCGGCAATGGCGGTCACCACGTCAGGGTTTTTCTGTTTTAGCGCAGTCACCACGCCGGCCAGAGTGCCGCCGGTGCCGGCCGCGCAAATGAAACCGTCTATCTGTCCATCGGTCTGATCCCATATCTCCGGGCCAGTGGTTTGCAGGTGCACCTCGCGGTTGGCGGTGTTATCAAACTGGTTGGCCCAGATAACGCCGTTGGGGCAGCTGGGTGCCAGCTCATTGGCCAGCCGTTCTGAGTACTTAATGTAGTTATCCGGGTTCTTGTAGGGTACTGCCGGCACCAGTCGCAGGTCGGCGCCGTTAAGGAGCAACGCGTCACGTTTCTCCTGGCTCTGGGTGTCGGGCATCACAATGACGGCTTTATAGCCGAGTACGTTGGCCACCAGCGCCAGACCAATGCCAGTGTTGCCGGCGGTGCCTTCGACGATGGTGCCACCGGGTTGTAGCTGCCCGCGGGCCTCCGCATCACGAACAATTCCCAGGGCGGTGCGATCCTTTATCGACCCACCCGGATTGAGGAATTCCGCCTTGCCATAAATGTTACAACCGGTGAGCTCGGATACCTGATTGAGCCGCACCAGGGGCGTGTTGCCGACCATCTCTAAAAAACCGGATTTGACCTGCATGAAATAAATTCTCCTCGTTCAGGGCAATGAGTGACGAACGCAGGCAATTATTCCGCCAGAAGCGATCGGTAATAGCGAGTATGGCAACTTTTGCCCAAAAAAAAAGGGACCAATGAAGGTCCCTTTTTTAAATTCACTTTGCGGCGGGAGCCGCTGTGAACCTTGTTTAGATAATCGCCAGCAGTTCCACATCAAAAACCAGCGTTGCGAACGGCGCGATGGCCTGACCCGCACCTTTCTCACCATAAGCAATATGGTGGGGCAGGTAGAGCCGCCATTTGGAACCAACGCCCATCATCTGTAGCGCTTCAGTCCAGCCGGCAATCACGCCGTTGACCGGAAACTCGGCCGGTTCGCCGCGATCATAAGAGCTGTCGAAAACGGTGCCGTCGATCAGGGTGCCGTGGTAGTGGGTGCGCACCTTGGCGCTGGCATCTGGTTTGTCACCATCGCCTGCGGTGAGGATTTCGTACTGAAGGCCCGATTCGGTGACGGTCACTTCATCCCGTTTGGCATTTTCGGCGAGAAATTTTTCGCCGTCAGCAGACATGGTGGCCGCTCTTTCTTCGTCCTGGGCTTTCATTCGCGCCTGGATTTCTTTGAAGGCTTCATTGATCAGATCAGGTTCTACCTGAACCGGTTCGCCATTGAGAGCTTCGGTCACGCCGGTGATCACGGCTTCCTTATCGAGGCCATCAAAAGGCTGGTTGACCAGTTGCTCACCCATCTGGCGGCCCACGCCGTAGCTGGCGCGTTGTTCAATCGTGGTGTACTTGTCAGACATAATTCCTCGCACTGAAGTTGTCCGACGCTGCGGACGCAAAAGCGTCTTAGTATAACCGGATGTAAGTCATCGGGTCAGTGATGGGCTGTACCGGAGCCGGTAAGGCACAGAAGCAGCCGGTTAACGCGACGGTTCGGCTAAAATGATTGGGGGTATTCATGGTTAAGTTTCTGGAGTGAAAAGTATTTTGATGACCCAATATGACGCCGTGATCGTAGGAGCCGGGTTCGCGGGGATGTATATGCTGCACCGGCTCCGAGAGCAGGGTTTATCAGCCATCGTCTACGAAACCGGCGACGGAGTGGGCGGAACCTGGCACTGGAATCGTTATCCCGGCGCGCGCTGCGACGTTGAAAGCATGGAGTACTCCTACCAGTTCGATGAGCGTCTGCAGCAGGAGTGGGACTGGAGTGAGCGGTATGCTGCCCAGCCCGAGATTCTCGATTACGCCAATCATGTGGCCGACCGGTTTCAACTGCGTGATCGGATCCAGTTCAATACCCGGGTTAATGCGGCACATTTCAATGAGGGTAACCAACGCCTGTCTCTTATACACATCTGACGCTGCCGACGAAGA
>CAJXVN010000217.1 GCA_913060775.1 uncultured Gammaproteobacteria bacterium
GTCGGCAGCGTCAGATGTGTATAAGAGACAGGCATTTTACCGTTCAACAAACGCCGGAACAGATTGCGGCTGACCTAAAAATATCCAGCCAGCGGGCCATCGTGCTGATCAGCGGAGCCACCCAGAAACTCCACACCGCCAGGGCGCAGCGCCAATCACCGGGACGAGACGAAAAAGTACTCACCGCCTGGAACGGCCTGATGATCCGCGGCATGGCCCTGGCTGGCCGGGAAACTGGCGATCAGGCGTTCATCGACTCGGCTGAACATGCGCTGGATTATCTCCGAAACCACCACTGGCAGGAGGATCGATTGCTGGCCGCCAGTCGAGACGGTCAGGCCCACCTGAACGGCTATCTGGATGACTATGTCATGCTGATGGACGGTGTTCTTGCCCTGCTCCAGTGTCGCTGGCGAGAGGAGGATTTCGAGTTTCTACAGCAACTGGCGGAACGGGTGCTAGGCCATTTTCAGGCCACGGACGACAACGGCCAGAGCACAGGGCTCCACTTTACTGCGGACGACCACGAAAGCCTGATTCTGCGCAGCCGACCCTTTGCCGATGACAGTCTGCCTGCTGGTAACGGCGTCGCCGCACGGGTGTTTGGTCTGCTTCATCACCTGACTGGCGACAGCCGCTACGGCGATCTGCAGCGGCACATTATCTGCGGCGGCTGGCAACAGCTCACCGAAATGCCCATGGCCCACTGCAGCCTGGTCGCAGCCGTACAGGACTATCTCACGCCGCCGGCGACGGTCATTGTTCGGGCCCAGGAGGGGTCAATCGAAGACTGGCAGCAGTCACTTAAAGCCAGCCTGGATCTGCGAAGCTACAGCCTGGTAATCGCCGATGACCAGCAGTCCTTACCCCCATTACTGGCCGAGCGCAGTCCGGTCGCGGGTCAAGATGCTACCGCTTATCTGTGCAAAGGCTTTCACTGCTATCCGCCGACCCATGACCCGGAAGCGTTAAAGTTGAGCCTGACCATCGGCTGACCAACGCCGTTCGGTGTCAGGACCCACTGCAGCTCTGATTCCATGCCCCCGTTGTAGGAGCGGTTTTAACCGCGACATCAGAGTTTGACCGGCAATGACAAGGTCGCGGCTGAAGCCGCTCCTACGGGAAATCACCTGATGCAACAGGTAGACTCAGGCCGCTGGCAATCTGGTCTCCAGCCAGCTCAGCAAGCCCTGCACGGCAAAAGCCATCAGTACTGCCGGGATTGCCCCCTGAAGAATTAGTCCGGTATTGTCCAGGCGAATGCCTGCCAGAATCGGTTGCCCGTAACCCCCGGCGCCAATCAGCGCCCCCAGAGTCGCGGTACCAATATTGATTACCGCGGCGGTTTTAATGCCGGCAAGTATGGTGCGGGAGGCCAGCGGCAGTTCGATCTGCCAGAGCCGAGCCGAGGCAGAGAGCCCCAGCGCCACCGCCGCTTCCTGAAGTTCTCGGGATATTCCAGACAGCCCCGCCTCGGTATTACGCAGGATCGGCAACAGACTGTAAAAGAACAGGGCCACAATCGCTGGCAAGGTACCAATACCCAACAGGGGAATCATAAACACCAGCAGTGCCAGACTCGGTACTGTCTGGATGGCCCCGGCCAGCCCGAGGATGAACCGCCCCATCACCGGTTTTTTCGCCGCAAGCACCCCCAGCGGAAGCGCCAATAGCAACGCCGCCAGCATCGACACTCCCACCAGAAACAGCTGCTGATAAGTGGTTGTCAGCAACGCACTGGCCAGACTCGATGACCCCTTGTTTGCACCGGGTGACTGCTTCAGCCGAGTTTCTAGAAAATCGCTGGCAACCTGCTCCACCGATTGTCGGTCGATTTTATGTAATCGATTAAGCCGGGAAATATCCGTCGCTTCAATCTGACCGGAGAGTTGGGTCAGCACTGCAAGCACTTCGGGCCGCCGTTCCCCCCATTCAGCGCGATGCAGCAGCATCGCCTGGTAATCAGGAAAATAGCCCCGGTCGTCGACCAGCACCCGCAGGTCGTAATAATCAATCTCAGCATCCGTGGTGTAGAGGTCAATCACGTCGAGGCTACCGGCGACCAGGCCCCGATAGGCCAGATCATGATCGAGACCCGTCGCCGCATGCGGCAGCTGATAGGCGGCCTTTAACCCTGGCCAGCCATCGGCCCGGTGCAGAAATTCATTACTCACGCCTACCTTTAAGTTACCCCGCTCCAGCAGATGGGAGGTATCGGTGATCCCCAGCGCCTGAGCCCTCTGCTCAACCATCCCCAGGGCGTAGTTGTTGGCAAAGCCAAAGGGTGGCAAAGCGGCCACACCCGCCGCTGCCAGCAAAATTTGCAGTGGCTTATCGGTGCCATTGCTGTCTGACCTGTCTGCGAGCAGCTCAAATCGTAGGGTACCGCTGTATTCAGGGTAAATATCAATGTCACCCCGCGCCAGTGCATTCCATAAGATTCGACTGCCCCCGAGCGCACGGCGGTGTTCCGCCGCAATACCCTGCGCAATCAGTAGTTGAGTGGTTAACTCCCCCAGCAACACCGATTCGGTGAAATTCTTTGAACCGACCACGACCCTTCGCGGCTCCTCTGCCGCGCTCACGGCGCCGAAAAATCCGGCAATCACCAACCCAATTGCGATCCACCGAATCATCCGGGAAGTGCTCGCGTAGCCGCCAGGAACTGCTCGACAAAGGGGGAGGCCGGCTGCTGCCGAAACTCTGCAAAGGTGCCCTGCTGAATAATCTCACCCTGACTGATTAGCACCAGATGGTCGGCCAGCCAGGCAGCCTCTGCCAGATCATGGGTGACCAGCACCACGGTTTTGTTAAGCGAGCCGATCAAGGTTTTCAGCTCATCCTGCAGCTGATGACGAATCAGCGGATCAAGAGCACTGAAAGGCTCATCCAGCAATAACCAGTCAGGGTCAAGCATTAACGCCCGCATCAGCGCGACCCGCTGGCGCTGGCCGCCGGATAACTGCGATGGCATACGGGTTAGCAGCGCCGGCTCCAACTGAGTCATTTGCGCCAGCGTTGCCAGACGCGCCTCTATTTTTGATGGGTTCCAGTCCAGACGCCGGGCCATCAACGCAACGTTATCCGCGGCGGTTAAATGGGGAAAAAGCCCACCCCCCTGGGTCAGGTAACCGGTACGGTGGCGAATATCGACCAACCGATCAGCGCTAAGCGGTGTTTTCTCGAAACAGATTTCGCCGGCGTCGGGCCAGATCAGCCCCAGCATAAGCCGCAGTAGCGTCGATTTGCCACTGCCGCTACTGCCGATCAGGGCAGTGGTGCGGCCGGCGGCGATATCGAGATTAAAATCGGCCAGTAGGGGCTGACCGGCAAAGCCAAAATCAACCGATCTAAATTGAATCATCGAACAATAATTAGCACGCCAGCATCCCCTTGAGCCTTACGCCTTCTTCAACTAGTGGGTGCTGGAATCTGCGGATAATAACGGCCATTCATGCGCTGGTAATAGGCCAGCAGGCGCGGCTTGTTGAGCAGATACTGCTTAACCGGGTTATCAATCGGCGGACCGATCAAGCAGATTAAAAATGCCTGCACCGTGGCGTCCACGGCATGGGGTTCATCACCCAGAAAATACGTTTGATCACCCAGCAGTGTATCCAGCGCGTCGATATCGTTACGTCCTAATTGCATGCGCTCATCACGACTATGGCGGCCGATGCCCTGACCGTGCATGCTCTTTATGAGGCTGCGGCGAATCAGCGGCGGCACTATCATCTGCAGCGGTTTAGGCAACGAACCAAACAGCGCGGGTCTCACCTCCTGCCAACCCGATGCTTCCACCCAACGACAATGCAATAACACCCAGTAGAGACTGTCGTGCATCGTTCGCGTAATCAGATGACTAAGCGCCTGTTGCTCGGCGCTAAGGTCGCCATCCACCGAGTCACCATATTTTGTTTTCAGGTGTTCGATGATGAACTCCGAATCACCAAGGGTTTCACCATCGAGTTTGATATAAGGAATCTTGCCTTTGGGCGCCTTGCGCGTATCGCCGTCGATGACGCTGCGATATTCGATACCCGCCATTTTCAGCCAGAGTTCCAGTTTCACGCAGAAAGGGCTGGCGTCTGGCAAACCCCAGGCTGGACCAAATTGATAAAACTCCAACATGAATATTCCCCGCTTATGGTGGTTCCAGTGGCTAACTATCCGCAATAAACTCTATGAATGCTAGCGGACACCACGCCAATAAGCGGTAAACTCGGGTCCGAGAGCAGTAAGCCAACTTAATTAGTACTTTAAAAATAGACTCTCCCTGACAACTGACTGATAAACACCAGGTCGCCAGGGGAATCAATTCAGGAGGAAACGCAAGTGGTGGGTTTACATCAGGAAGTGTTAAGAACGGATGTCAGCGGCATGCCACTGGAGTGGATTAACTACCAGGAGGCGGTCAAGCTCTACCACGACCAGCGCGTGGCCTACACCTGCGGCAGCCCGCTCTACAAAGTACACGGTGGCGTGAATTCAATCTCTCAGCAGCGCAGCATCATTGAGGTTAACTCGATTATTGCTACCCACGGCACCCACCGGGCCCGCCATCGTAATTCAGCGGATTACGCCCCGCCGCTCAACAACGCTACCCTGTTTCGCCGCGACCAGCAGATTTGTCTCTACTGTGGCGAGCGTTTTCGCAACAGTGAGTTATCACGCGACCACGTGACACCGATTAGCGGTGGTGGCACCGACACCTGGAACAATGTCGTCACCGCCTGCCGACGCTGCAACAATCACAAGGCTGATCGCAGTCCAGAAAATGCCAACATGCCACTGCTGGCGGTGCCGTTTACACCCACCCATGCCGAGTATATTTTCCTCAAAGGACGCCGAATCCTGGCCGACCAGATGGAATTTTTAAGTGCTCATTTCCCGCGCACCAGTCCCCTGCATCAGCGTCTTAATGCAGCCAACGCGACTGGAGAAATTACCGAAGAGACAGCGTGAAATAATCTGCCATCCAGAGCAGGCTCTGTTCCGGCATTAACCGGCTCTGGCAAACACTTTAAATAAAACAGGAAAATCAACGCCCTGGGGGTGCAGCATCACCTGTCTCTTATACACATCTC
>CAJXVN010000218.1 GCA_913060775.1 uncultured Gammaproteobacteria bacterium
CGAGATGTAGAGAGGTCTCGTGGGCTCGGAGATGTGTATAAGAGACAGGGTTATTTCACCACCGGCATCCTCCCTGACGCGCATGATCACGTTGCCGTTAGCATCAATTTCAATATCTGCTGCGGTAAGCGGTTTGCCATCCGGACCAAGGATTGGGTTGCCATCCTTGTCGCGGACGATGCCATCGTCGCCGACCTGGATGTCATCGGCACTTAGTGGCTCGCCGTTGGCACCCACTAACGGTTTCGGTCCCGGCGCGGTGCCGCCAAGCGGACCGCCTTTCATCGAGATGGTGCCATCTTCGTTAAAGACCACGTCATCTTTGGTGAGCGGTTGGCCATCCGCTCCAAGAATCGGGTTGCCATCCTTGTCTCGCAGAATGCCGTCTTCACCGATGGTCACATCGTCGATGTTCAGGGGTTCCTCGACCTGAGTGCTCAGCGGGCCACCTTTCATCGAGATGGTGCCGTCTTCATTGAAAATCACATCATCTTTGGTGAGTGGTTTGCCATCCGGTCCGAGAATCGGGTTGCCGTCCTTGTCTCTCAGGATGCCATCTTCACCCACCGTTACGTCATCCGCGGAAAGCGGTTCGCCGTTGGGGCCGTTTAGCGTTGGGCCTTTAACGGTGATGCTGCCATCGGCATTAAAGACGACATCGTCCTTGGTCAGTGGTTTGCCATCCGCGCCAAGAATCGGATTGCCGTCCTTGTCGCGCAGAATGCCATCTTCACCCACCGTTACGTCATCGGCGGTAAGCACCTTTTCAACGGTTTGAGTTAGACCGGCGCCTTTCACACTAATGCTGCCATCGGCATTAAAGACGACATCATCCTTGGTTAGCGGCTTGCCGTCGGCACCCAGGATCGGATTGCCGGCCTTGTCGCGCAGAATCCCGTCAGCACCGATAGTGACGTCGTCGCTATTGAGCGTGGGTGTTGCGCTGCCGGCGGTCAGGGGCTTGCCGCGGGTTGATATAGAACCGTCGGGATTGATGACGATGTCATTTTCCGTCAGCGGCTTGCCGTCCGGGCCCAGGATTGGGTTGCCATCCTTGTCGCGCAGGATGCCATCCGCGCCCACGGTGATGTCGTCCATGGTCAGCGGCTTGCCGTCTGCGCCGACCAATCCGGTCCCCTTCATGGCCAGCGTGCCGTCGGGGTTGAAGACGACATCGTCTTTGGTCAGTGGCTTGCCGTCAGGACCAAGAATCGGATTACCGTATTTGTCGGTAACGGTGCCGTCGGCATTAATAATAATGTCGTCACGAGTAAGGGGCTTGTTACGCATCTCAGCTGCCTGTAGCGCCGCTTTTTCTGCCATTTCCTTCGCGTAAGCGAACAGGTCGCTGGGTAATACCTTGTCAAAATCTGCCAGGCTACGGTCTTTGCGGTTCCGGAGCATGGCGACCAGATCGCCCTGTTCCTCGGCGGTGGACAGCAGTGCCCCCTGTTTGGGAGTAACGTCGACAGTGACGGTGGAATAGCCATCACCCCGACGAGCCTGGGCGAGGCGGCCATATTTTTCACGGAACTCACCGTGGGCCTCCGTACCGGTGGCCATTACCAGCAGGTCCTGCATCACCGGCATGAGTACATCTTCGGTGACGCCATCGGCATAGACTTCCGCGGGCAGGTCGTCCTGGTCGAGGCGTAAATAAAGATCGACACGATCACCCGGGCGGAGCATGCCATCGAAGGAGTTGATCTCGTCGATCTGGATGGTAATACCGCGGCGACCAGCGGTGATGGTGTCTGAAAACTGGTCGGCACCGCTACTCTCAACAAATCGTCGCAGTAGAGGCCGGCCACGACCCAGCGGCTGGACCAGCAGTTTTCCTCTGACACTGTTGAAGTTGGCACCGGTGACCACGTCGTCGTGTGCCAGATCGATATCAATCGGTCGCTGGGTCAGGTTATTGGCCCCGAGCACCGTCCCCCTGGGCAGATCGGTACGGGGGACCAGAACGGTCACCTGAGGCATTTTCTGGCCCTGCTTTTTCTCCAGGGCGTTAGCCTTTAACTGCAGATAAAAGTAGGAGGCTCCGGCCGCAATCAGCGCGAATATAACGGCACCGATTATCGGTAATAGACTACTTTTTTGCTCGCTCATGGTCTGTCCCAGGGGTGGTTGTTATTGATTTTTAATTGGTTTTTATCGTGATTATTCCGATTGGCCGGCCAAAGTGGCCGCCATCGCACTCATTCGGTCAGGGAAAACTAAAATCACCGGTATCTACCTCTTCAGTAACCAGGAAAATTTCGCCGTTGTTAATAATGACGTCATCCTCATTGAGCAGGATTTCGTTTTCGTCCTCGTCAACGCCAACGACAAAACCATTGCCGATGACGGCCAGGTTACCGTCTGGGTTATTCACAACCAGATCGGCCGGCACGGCCAGTCCATTGGAGTCGAGTATCAGATCGCCGGTGCAGTTCTCGGAAGGCGGCGTGGTACCAGTATCGGTTTCCGGCAGTCGCAGGTAACCGATGCCGTCGGTGCAAACATCACCCTCGGCGAGCGGCGTATCCAGATCAGACCCAAACAGCTCGGGCTCCCGAAGTTCAAAAATATCGCCGTTACTGTCAATAAATACGGTGTCCAGCGTCATGGGTGTGCCATCTTCGTTCACCAGTGGTGAGGTACCTTCGTCGCTGCCTTCAGGCTCGCTGTCGCCAAAAGAGGGTAGGTCGCCGTTTAGCAGGTCGTCAATATCGAAATCGGCATTGGTCTGAAGAAAGCTATCCACGGTTGTCCCAAGGAAATCATCGATCCCCTGAATCAGGTTAGCGGCGCTGGAGAGCTGGTCCGGATCGCCTCCCGCGTCGGCGTACATCTGCAGCGCTTCTTCCATGGAAATGGCGTCGGGCACGTCGGACAGGCTGACCGCAAATGAGTAGCCCTGATACTTGCTCCGCATCACCTCTTCAACCTGCTGGATAACGCTGGCCTGACCAGGACCATTAAAGCGAGTAATAGGCCCAACTGGCACGGTGATTGCCACCGCCACCGTCGACAGCACCACGGCGTACTCCACCATAGACTGACCGATTTGAAGGGCGTTAAATATTTTCAATTTAGAGGCTCAAAACACGGTGTTTTTAATGGTGTTGGCAACGATATAGGTGCCTTCGCCGAAGGACTGCACCACAATATTGACGATCTCGCCGCCGCGCTTGAAGGTCAGCACATGGCCGCCTTTTAGTGACTGATCGAAGTCCGGTTGCCAGCCGCGGTGCAGGTAATGGTCCCGGTAATAAGTCGCGTTACTGGTTGGCGAGAATTCGTTGCGGACAAGAAAGGTGCGGCCCTGTTTACCCGGGTCGTTACTGGTGATGTCGTTCACGACTACGCTATCGCGCATTACCGGAAAACTTCTGCTGCTGACTACCTGGGTGCGTTTGCGGTGGTCACTGATGGCTAAAAAACCGCTGCTTTGGCCGTACTGGGATTCCCGAACCTGGACGGTAAGCAGAAACTCACCTTCAATACGGCTGATAATGTGCCATTGATTAATATGACCTTCGGCAAACCCCGGGTGGCCATCAATGGGCTTAGCCCACTCTTTGCGATAAAACTCCAGCACCTCTTCAACCGTGCTTTCCACGCTGAATTTTCGCGTACTGATGGGTGCGCCATTCATGCTGCTGGCAGCAGTGACGATTTCGACGGTGGCATCCGGTGGTGGTGGCAGCTCGGGCGTTCCCAGTGCCAGCAGGGTGCGATTGCCCAGCACGAGGCTAAGTGCCAACAGTAGGGTTAGCAGGGGCGAGCGTCGAAGCATCGAAATCGGAGGCCTAGCCATAGTAGCAAACCCCCGGCTCCAGGATTCGCGGTACGCGGGTCGGCAGGTCATCGCCCTCAAACTGGCAGACGCCGGTGGAGTTGTCGCAGGCGGACTGGCCGACCGGATTTAGTTCATCGGCGTCGAGGCTGAGTCTGTCCGGGTTCACGGCGTCAATGTCAACGTGACCCCACCAGAGCGAGCCAACGTCTTTTCCGGTATCCGGGTCTTCACCAAAGGGGATGGCGACGGGCATATTCGGCGGACCGAGGGGCTGAAAAATCGGCAGGATGTCAATCAGCGGATCGCAACCCCGCAGTTCGGGAGCGATGACCCCGATAACATCCTGACCAATACCAACAACAGGGTTGTCCAGCAGAGAAGTTGCCACCAGCCCCTTTGCACGAGTCATTGAATGATTGGTGCCACCGGCGTTCCAGCCGTCGGTGAGCAGGGCGGCCCGAGCGGTCATGGCGATGTTCTGCATTTGCGGTACCACCAGCGTATTACCCGTGGTATCCGTCAGGTCGACAATCGGCAAATTGACAGTGGTGGAAAACAGACCTTCGTTATTAACCGGGTCAAAATTACCGGGCGCGCCGATCAAGTCAGAAAAAAATCCCAGAACCTGGCCGATAAAATCGATGACCGCGGCAATTACCGTATAGAGGCCGATGTAGTCGGGCGTGTTGTCCTCGCCGCTGAGGGTCGAGGTGGCACCCGAATTAACCGCGGCGTCGATGAGCATGGGTGCCTGCAGGTGATTGCCGGTGTGGTCATGCCAGAGCGGGTTGATCTGGGCGGCGTTCCAGCCGTTCCTGTCGCTGTTGGCGAAGGGCAGGCTGGTGTCAGATAGAAACCGCTGACGTGCTTCCTGCTTGGTCGCATTTAGCGATTTGACCGGCTGTGAGCGGGTAAAGTCTTCCGGCTGCTGGCTGCTATCGGCATACCAGGTGGCATATTCCCAGGCTTCATAACGGGCCATCTGAATGGTGCTATGGCGAATGTCGATAATTTTGCCAAGCCACGGAATCAGTAGAAACAGAGGCACCAGGAAAAAGGCTGCCGCCAGGGTGAATTCGGTCATGGCCTGACCCGATTGCCGTTGTTTGTTTATTAGCCCCATCACGGTACGGGTATGCCCAGGCTCTGCAGCAGATTGGAAATGTTGGGTACTGAATCCAGCGCCTGTCTCTTATACACATCTCCGAGCCCACGAGACCTCTCTACATC
>CAJXVN010000219.1 GCA_913060775.1 uncultured Gammaproteobacteria bacterium
ACGAGATGTAGAGAGGTCTCGTGGGCTCGGAGATGTGTATAAGAGACAGCCGGATCAGTAATGGTCACGCCGTGATGCAACTCGTACCGCTCTTTCAAACCCCGCAGAATCGCAATGCTGTCTTCAACACTGGGTTCATCAACCAGCACTTTCTGGAATCGGCGCTCCAGCGCTGCATCTTTTTCGATATGCTGACGATGTTCATCCAGAGTGGTAGCACCAATGCAATGCAACTCACCACGAGCCAACGCTGGCTTAAGCATGTTACCGGCATCCATGGAGCCCTCGGCCTTGCCAGCACCCACCATGGTGTGAATCTCATCGATAAACAGGATCACCCGGCCTTCCTGTTTGGAAAGTTCGTTAAGCACCGCTTTGAGGCGCTCTTCAAACTCACCACGGAACTTGGCGCCGGCGATCAGTGCGCCCATATCCAGAGACAGCACCACCTTGTCCTTGAGACCTTCGGGCACTTCACCATTAACGATACGCTGGGCGAGGCCCTCCACTATCGCGGTCTTACCCACGCCAGGTTCGCCGATCAGCACCGGGTTATTCTTGGTACGTCGCTGCAGTACCTGGATAGCACGGCGTATCTCTTCATCCCGGCCAATAACCGGATCAAGCTTGCCACTCTGGGCCTGCTCATTGAGATTGAGGGTGTATTTGTCCAGCGCCTGTCGGGACTCCTCCGCCGATTCACTGGTCACTTTTTCCCCACCACGCACGTTATCGATGGCGGCACTCAAACCGGCCTCGGTGATTCCCGCCTGCTGCAGCGCCTGCCCCAATGGACCGGAATCCTGGAGCGCTGCTAATAGAAATAGCTCGGTTGAAATAAAGTCATCATCGCGCTGCTGGGCGAATTTATCGGCGAGGTTAAGGCAACGCCCGAGAGCGGGGGAAATCTGCACATCACCACCCGTGCCCGAGACCGTCGGCAGGGATTCAAGCCGCTTGCCCAGATCACTGCGCAAAACGTCAACATCGACCCCAGCTTGCTGCAGCAACGGGCGACTTGAACCGCCGGACTGGTCCAGCATCGCAATGAGCAGGTGCAGGGGTTCAATAAACTGATGATCACGGCCCAGCGCCAGACTCTGCGCTTCCGCCAGTGCATTTTGAAATTGGGTGGTGAGCTTGTCCATTCGCATGGGTTGTTTCTCCTGGTGTCACGTTTCTATACCAGTAGATAGGGGCGAACCCATGCGAAATCAACCAGTCAGCCGTCTGGATTAACCTCGTCTGCAGTTAAATTAATTATTCATTGAGACAGTTAAACCATCGATCCGAGCCCATCCAGCACCAGATTTACCGGACTGACCATACCGATAACCTCGCCATTTTCTACCACCGGTGCGCGGGTCAGAGAGTGGTGAGCAAACAGTGAGGCGCAATAACGAATATCCATCTCGGCCTCTACTTTGATGATCGGTTTTTGCATGATCTCGTAAACATTGATCCGCTCGGGTGAGCGCTCCTTAGAGAGCACCTGCCGGGCGATATGAGAAACCAGAATCATGCCCCACTCGTCATAATCGTGAGATTTATTCACCATTAATACCGAGGTTTTGACACTGAGCATCTCGCGCAGCGCCTCTGCCACCGTGCGCATACTGTCGATCCAGTGCACATCCGGACTCATTACCTCACGAACGGTCATCACCTTACGGTCATTCATATTTTATCCTCCACGACATGGGTCAACTCTTCCATCTGGTGCACCACACCGACGGCATCTTCAACATCCAGCTGAAAAGCAATGCCGGTACCTGGCTTGGTATCAAACTCGCCAACCTCGGCAATGTGCTCCAGCACCCCGCGAGCCAGATGCTCTTCAACCAACATCACGATTGCGTCGCGTCGGGCATCGAGAGACAACCCAAAAAAGGTCGACTTCTTTTTGATCCCCTCCCCGCGAGCATTGTTAATCACCGTTGCACCGGTCGCGCCATATTCACGAGCGGTTTCTAATATCCGTTCAGTTTTATCGTCCTCAACCAGGGTGACGATCATTTTGAAGCGCATTGGATTCCTCCTGACTCGTTGATCCTTTTGACTCATGATGGTCGGCACGGAAACCAGCAAACTGGGCGTATGCCAGCACCGCGATAATAGAAAAAGGACCGGCAAAGGCTATCAGGCCAAAGCCATCCAGCACCGGATTTCGACCTGGCACAGCGGTAGCCAGCCCAATTCCAAGCGCAGTAACCAGGGGCACCGTCACCGTTGACGTAGTGACGCCGCCAGAATCATAAGCCAGTCCGATAATGGCCTTTGGTGAAAACAGCGTCTGCACCATCACGATTAAATAACCACCGATAATAAACCAGTGAAGCGGCCAGCCGATGACGATACGCACGGTTCCGATCGTGATACCCGTGGCCACACCGATGGACACGGCCAGTCGTAAACCTCGGGGGGTAATGGCATTACCCGACACCTGCTGGGCCTTAATCGCCACCGCAATCAGCGACGGTTCTGCCAGCGTGGTTGCAAAACCGACACTGGCGGCAAACAGGTAAATCCAGTAGTAATGAAACCAGCGCGTACCAGGATCGGCAGCCACCGGGCCGGCCATCTGCGTAGCCATTAGTTTGCCGACCGGAAACAGTGCCTTTTCCAGCCCAGTAAGAAAGAGTGCCAGCCCTAGAATGACGTAGACAAAGCCGATCAGTGTGCGCCGTAAATCGTGGACCGGACGACGTATCACCAGCAACTGAAACCCGACAATTATTGCCACGATAGGTGCCACATCACCCAGAGTGCTAATTAGCGTGGTCAGAAGCAGTTCCAGATAATTCAATGCAACAGCATCCCGTAACCCATCACAAACATGATCGGGAACAGCGAGGCAAACGCTATCAGTCCAAATCCGTCGACCATCGGATCTCGCCCTTTGATTGAAGAGGCGAGACCAATTCCCAGGGCCGTCACCAGTGGTACGGTCACGGTTGAAGTGGTGACGCCACCGGAATCGTAAGCAATGCCGATTATTTCTGCCGGCGCGAACAGGGTCATGACCCCGATGACACAGTAGCCACCGATAATCAGTAGCGGTAACGACCAGTTGAGCAGGATTCGCAAAACACCGACAAAAATTGCCACGCCTACCGACAAAGCAACGGCAAACCGTAACCCCTGGGCATAGTCATCCAGACTCTCTGGCCCGGGTGCGATCAATCCGCCACTGGCCGCCACCCGAGCCGCCTCTTCGGCCACGGCGATTAAGGTTGGCTCGGCCACGGTAGTGCCAAAACCGAGTCCAAACGCAAAGCAGAGCAACCAGAACAGGCTACCTTTGCGGGCAAAATCATGGGCCATGTTCTCACCGATGGGAAACAGGCTCATTTCCAGCCCTTCAATAAAAAAGGCCAGACCGGCGACCACGAAGATGGTTCCCAGGAGCAGGTCCATCACTTCCGGGAAAGGCTGGCGCAACACCAGCAACTGGAAAAAAAGGATGACGCCGACTATGGGCAGCAAATCGACAAAGGCACCGGTGAACCGTTTAACAAGCCGATTAGATCGCAGGTTCATAGGTTCTGTTTACCATCCATCCGATGAAACAATAGAAATCAGTCGCGGCGTAGAGTACCCATGATCATTAGCCGCCCAGGGAGGCAAATAGGGCGAGATTTCCGGTCATTAAATGACCAGTCGGGCTATCATTAGGGCATGGAAACAATAACAGAATCTCTGCTTGTTTGGAGCAGTTGGCTCTCCGGAATTCTCTGGGGACCCTACACCCTGGCGGTGCTGGTAATAACGGGTATTTTCCTGACCTGGCAGCAACGGTTTGTGCAGATACGCCGGGTTGGGGAAGCCGTGCGCATTACCGGCGGCAAGTATCAGACCACCGGCGCTGCTGGCCAGATCAGCCATTTTCAGGCGCTTTCAACCGCGCTCTCAGCAACCATTGGAACCGGCAATATTGCCGGCGTTGCGACTGCCATCGCACTCGGCGGTCCCGGGGCGGTCTTCTGGATGTGGGTGACCGCCGTATTCGGCATGGCAATCAAATTCACCTCGGTCACCCTGGCGCTACGGTATCGAGAAATTGATCAGAACGGCCGCGTCGCTGGCGGACCTATGTACACCCTCAGAAATGGCCTGAAAATGCCCAGACTGGGAGCGCTATTCGCCGTATTTACGATTATCGCCTCCTTTGGCATTGGCAACATGGTGCAAGCTAATTCCGCCGTGGATGGCCTACGTTACGCCCTGCCTGATTTACTCGGCCAGCAAGTCTGGATAATCGCCGGCGCAGAACTCTCTCCGCCCCTGTTTATCGGAATCATTATGGCGGCGGCAGTCGCTGCCGTTATCCTGGGTGGAATTCGCGAGATTGCCGCGGTCGCTTCGATCATTGTGCCCTTTATGGCTGCTGCCTACTGCCTGGCTGCTGTTGTCATACTGGTTATCCATGCGGCAGAAATTCCGGCGGCGCTGATCACTATTTTTGACCTGGCATTAAATCCAAATGCCGCCGGTGGCGGGGCCATTGCCACTGCCATGCGTTATGGAATTGCCCGCGGCGTCTTTTCTAATGAGGCTGGTCTCGGCTCTTCGCCGATTGCTCACGCTGCGGCATCCACCGACGAACCGGTGCGCGAAGGCCTGGTAGCCATGCTGGAACCGCTCATTGACACCCTGATCATCTGTACCATGACCGCCCTGGTGATCGTCATTAGCGGTCAGTGGGGCGACGCCCGGCCCGAGGGACTTGAGGGAGCCGCCTTATCCGCCCACGCCTTCTCACTTACGCTTGGTAGCGCAGGCAGTTTGATCGTCGGCGTTAGCCTGACCCTGTTCGCTTTTTCGACGATCATCGCCTGGTCCTATTATGGGGATCGGTCGGCAAGCTATCTATTCGGCGAAGTTGCCGTTATCCCCTACCGGGTTGTCTACGTCTGTCTGGTAGTCATCGGCGCTACCATTCCTCTACGTCTGGTCTGGAATCTCGCCGACATTGCCAACGTACTTACTGTCTCTTATACACATCTCCGAGCCCA
>CAJXVN010000220.1 GCA_913060775.1 uncultured Gammaproteobacteria bacterium
GCCGCGGATCCCGATAGCTAAAAAATCTGAAGGCACCGCTGTCACTGTCATAACTCGCACCGCCACCGTAGGCGCCGCCTTTTTCACGAATTGCCGTGTGCAAAAAATTATTCCGCAAGAACCCACCCAGAACCGACAGGGCAGGACTATCCGCGTGATTCGACGGCACCGTGGAGTAAGCACGGGCACAAAAATTGACCTGGGTATTGGTGGTCCAGGCCTGCTGTATCCGTTGTTCCACCGGTGCCAGGTCGAGCCCTGGCTGATTATCTGCAACCGCTTTACCCTGCCAGCAATCAACCAGTTTGACCGCTATCTCTGCCTGATACTCCTCTTCACTGATGATCAGCAGCTGGCGCGGCGATTTGGCCAGCCGGGCCAGTAACGATTGAAACTGCTCGCAGAAGCGACTTAACGCCGCTTTATCGTTCAAGTTCCGGTCTAGCGCTTTAATCTGCCGAATCCCTTCCAGGCCGTTCCAGCGGTGAGAAATCGCCGCCGATGGCCCCATGCCGGCACTGGCGGCCGACATCGCCAGGCTATGACCGGAACCGGTAATGCTGTTCTCTTCGGCCACTCGGATCTGTGAAATCAGTTCCCGTACCCGCTCCTGTTCATCAAACCGGGCGGTTTCCAGTGTCTCTTCCAGCAGTTGCGCCAAAGCACCCTGATTTCGCACCAGACTTTTGCCGGACAGCACAAAAATCCCCTTCGCTACCTGGGTACTGGTCACCAGACTATTCACCCGGGCCGATGCTGAAACTCCGCCGGTCACCGCCGCCTGAACCATCTGTGTTTGCAGGTAGTCACGACCACCGCTACCGACTTCGGTCAGACAAGCGGCCAGCAGCGGCAACAGGTCCAGCTCTTCATTGTTCAGGGCGGGCAGGTCGATAATTACCTGCTGATAAACCAGTCCATTGGTGGGTCGATCAAACCAGGTCGCCGGCATGCCAGCGACCGGTTCACTATATCCCTGCGGAATCACCAGATCGGCCGCCACATCCTCCAGACCCACTTTGGGCAGTAATTCGGCGTCATCTTCTTCGGCCTGGCGTTTGGCAAGCGCATCGGTTAGCCGCTTCACCTGTTCGGCTTCTACGCTGCTAAAGGTTTTCTGCATCTGCTCCAGTCGCTCGGCTTCTCGTTGCTCACGTGCCTCACCTAAACCCTGATCAGGCACCATCGACAACCGCACCCGATGCGGGTTGTCCAGCAGCAGTTCCCGCACCAGCCGGGGGATAAACTGATCATCGGCAATATCATTGCGCAAATCCGCGATAGCACCGTCCAGCGCCAGCGCAGCCACCGCATCACCGTTGTGGATCGCTGCCGGTAACGCATTAAACACCAGCTGAAGACCATAGGGATAACGATCGCCGCCCACCTCTTTACGGCTTAATTCAAGCTGATGCAGCATCGCCTCTACCTGCTCCTGGGGCACCCCTTCATCCGCAACCCGGGTCAGGGCCTCCAGAATCAACGCTTCGATGGCGGCTGCGTCTTCGGCTTCACTGCCTTCCATGCCGCAGACGAAGATCATCTCCTTGGACGAGTCATCGAGCCCACACAGGGGCGACGGTGCCGCACCGAGATCGCTGGTCTCCAGCGCCTGACGCAGCGGCGAGGCGCTGTTATCCAGCAGCACCTGACTTAACAGATGGGCACGCAGGGCGGCCTGGATATCGACCATTGGCCCCAGTAACCAGCCCACCACCAGATGGGCTTTACGCGCCCCATCTTCCTGTGGATCGAGGGCGTAGGTTTCAGTGACTGCGACTGGAGCCGCGTAGCGCTGCTCGTCCGGCACACTAAAATCCACATCGAGATGCTCAAACTGAGCCAGCACACGCTGCTCAAACTCCGCCTGATGCTGCTCAGCCGGAATATCACCGTAGGTAAAAAACACCGCATTGCTGGGGTGGTAATGGCGACTGTGAAAGGCTTTTAACTGTTCCCAGGTGAGGTCCGGGATGACCTCGGGGTCACCGCCGCTGTTGTAGTGGTAGGTGGTAGTCGGGAACAGATGTTTGGCCAGGTTCTGCCAGAGCGTAGAGACCGGCGAGCTCATCGCCCCCTTCATCTCATTGAACACCACCCCCTTGTAGACCAGCTCATCATCACCCGAATCATTTTTTTCAAACTCAACCCGATGGCCTTCCTGGAGGAAATCCAGCTCATCCAGCTTGGGGAAAAAAGCCGCGTCGAGATACACCTCAAGCAGGTTCTGAAAATCCTTACGATTGCGACTGGCAAACGGGTAGGCCGTCCAGTCACTGGAGGTCATGGCGTTCATGAAAGTGTTCAGTGAACGGCGCAGCATTAGAAAAAAGGGATCACGCACCGGAAAGCGCTCACTGCCGCACAGCGCGGTGTGCTCAAGAATGTGCGCCACGCCGGTTGAATCCTGTGGCACCGTCAGAAAAGCCACCAGAAAAACGTTGTTATCGTCCTCCGCCGCGAGATGGAAGTGACGCGCCCCGGTAACTCGGTGGCGGTACTCTTCCACAGTCAGGTTGAGCGCAGAGACCGGCTCGCTACGTAACTTTTCAAATGGCGTATCAGTGACAGATTCGGGCTGGTTCACTAAGGGAAAACCTCCTCAATAATCGCTTTTCGGGGCAGCGATTATACCCCCCAAATGCCCGATGGCCGGGGCAGATAAATTCCACTGCGCGTAAGGTCTGCAGGCCTTTCTCTTGTAGAGGTGCTGACACTGAGAAACACCCTTGAAACTGCCACTAAAAATCCACTTCAAACCGGGCCGAGTCGAATCCGCCAGGCACGGTCGTCTGACCGTGAGCCTCTACCGCCAGGGTCACCTCCATGCAAGACAGCGCCAGATAAAGTAAGTTCTGTTCCTGCTCCGGCAACTCGCCCATCGGAAACTGATTGAGGTAAGCAACAATTTGCTCCAGTTCTGGCAATACGGCATCGTAAAGCTGCTTAAGTTGCTCAAATTCGCTGGTCAATCTGAGTGTATGGCGCTCCCGCTCAGTCGCGCAGGCCCATACCACGGCAAGGGATTCAAACGCTGCAAACTGGCTGGGTAGTTTCTGGTTCATCTCGCTAATCTCCGTTCAGGATGGGGGAACTGGCTGGGCCCGTAATCAAATCTGGCCCGGATCTCCATCGCCATTCACCCACTGCTGCACCACCCACTGTTGCTGCCGCACCGCAAGCTCCAGGCCGTCGCTGATATGGAGCTGCTTAAGCACCCCGGATGACATACCTTTCTGGGTCGATTCCAGCGTACTCAGATCTTCATAAAGCAAGTCGCGTAACAACACCTTGGTGTGCTCCTGAGCGATACGCTGGCCATAGTCCTCGGCCTCCATCTGGTAAATATTCATGGTCCAGTCGGTTTCATCTACTGACCGTGGCCAGAAGTGATAGGTAAAGACCCAACCCGGCCCCAGTGCCGCAAAAAAATTGGGGAAGACCATATTCATATCAAACCACCAGATGTCATCACCGCTCGGATTGACCCCGCCCAGATCAAGCTGCTCCCCGGGCGAGAAGGTCATGCCGAGCTTCCACGCCAACGCCTCGGACGGGGTGGGCTGGTGTTCCGGATTAGCCCAGGTCGACATCGAATAATGCGAGCCAAATAGCCGCGCTGATACGGGCACACCCTGCGGGTTAGTCGGTGAATTCATCGAATCGGGAATTGACTGCCCGTGCACCATAGCAACGTGGTACCCCTCACGGAAGGCATCGGTAAACGCCTTCCAGTTAACCTTGACCCGCGCCCGGTAGCGAGCAATATGGCTCAGCTCACCGAAAGGAAAACCTTCCATGTCACGGCCGATCTCACCAAGAAAATCCGGCAGTCCGACGGCCGGCTCCGGTTGGTAATTGATGAACACAAAACCGTTCCAGACGTCACAGGCTAGCGGTAGCAGGCCTAGATCGCATTTCCCTGTATCATCGCTGAAATACTCCTCCCCTGGCCGGGCGCGTAGACTGCCATCCAGGTTAAACACCCAGCCGTGATAACCGCAGACAAATGTGCGGGCATTGCCCTTTTCCTGCAAAGTCACCGAGTTACCTCGATGAGTGCAGATGTTATGGAAAGCCCGAACCTGATTGTCCTGACCACGGACCACAATCACCGCTGTGTTTAGCACCGGCAAATCAATCAGCTGGTAATCTCCGGCAAGGGGTATTTCCTCGACACGCAACACCTGCAGCCAGGCGCGCTTGAAAATTTTTTCCCGTTCCTGCTCGAAAAACTCCGGGCTGATGTAAGGCTCGACCGGGATAGGCCCGCTGCCCATATCCGGCACCGGGGTGGTCACCCGCATCTGCGGTAATTCCTGACTCGGTGTGTTCATGGTTATCTTCCCCCTCTCCAGAAAAACTACGTTTACCACTATACAAAGGTTCACCGTCGCAAAACACTTTTTTAGCAGGTGACAAAAGATCGGTAACATAATCGATCCTGTTCGCCGCATTTCAGCCGGATTTCCCAAACCGTTTAAAGGTTTCACCCATGCCAAACAGCTGGCTATTTGCCGCCGACCGGGGCGGCACCTTTACCGACCTGATCGGCATTGATCCACAACGCCAGATTCATACCCGCAAACTACGCTCCCTCTCACCGGCCTACGACGACGCCGTGGTAGCGGGCATCCGGCAAATGCTCAAACTCACCGCTGAGCAATCGATTCCGGCCGAGAGAATCGCCACCCTGCGCATCGGCACTACGGTCGCTACCAACGCCCTGCTCGAGCGCAAGGGCGAATCCACCGCCCTGCTGATCACCGAGGGGTTTGGCGACCTGCTGGAAATTGGCAACCAGAGCCGCCCTGATATTTTCGCTCTGGCGATCGAAAAGCCCGACCAGCTCTACCAGCAGGTGGGCGAGGTGACCGAACGGCTCGATGCCAGCGGCAACCTCCTCACCCCGCTCGATGAGCAGCCGGTTATCGACCAGCTGGAGAAATGGCAGGCAGCGGGGATCCGGGCCATTGCCGTC
>CAJXVN010000221.1 GCA_913060775.1 uncultured Gammaproteobacteria bacterium
CAAAAAAAGCCTCTGGGGCCCTCAAGCCAATTTTGAAACAACCGCCGTTTTTGGAGCAATCAAGTTGAAGTGGCAAAAACACACCTGGGTTTCCCACGCTCGCACGGACGTTGGCAGGGTTCGAAAAATTAACGAGGACGCTTGCCTCGACCATGGGTCAGCCGGGCTATGGGTCGTTGCAGATGGTATGGGCGGACACGCGGCCGGCGATGTTGCGAGTCAATTAATTACTCAGGAAATGCAAAAACTGACTCACCCGGCCAACCTGAACGAGTTTATTGACCATGTCGAACAGGGCTTTCTGGAGGTTAATCGGCGACTCCTCGACCTTTCGGCAAGGGAGCTGGACAATCAAACCATTGGCAGCACCGTAGTCGCGTTACTAGCACATGAGGACCACTGTGCAATATTGTGGGCAGGGGATAGTCGCGCCTACCGCTTGCGTGGTGCGAAACTGGAAATGCTCATGCAGGAACATACCCAGGCTGAAGAACTGGTCGACCAGGGCCTTCTCGATGCAGAAGATGCCGAATCCCATCCAACCTTTAACATCCTTACCCGCGCAGTCGGCGCTCAGGACCCTCTCTATATTGATGTGGATGTGTTCCCTGTGCAGCAGGGTGACCGTTTCCTGCTCTGCAGTGACGGATTAAATAAAGCGGTAAAGGACACAGAAATAGCAGCAGTGTTGCTAGAAAACGATGTCACTGACTCAGTGGAAATCCTCGTCGAACAGGCCCTTGACCAGGGATCGAGGGACAACGTCACCATCATCGCAATCGAAGCACAATAAAGCTTGCCGACCCTCGCACGCTATCATTAAATGACCATCTAAAAACGACGACCGGTTCAACACACAATCGCCCATTCGGTTCAGGAAAAACCATGCTACTAAATCAAATCCAGATTACAGGTCCAGGGATTAGTCCCGTTAATCTGGTTAACTCTATGAAAACCAGGACACAGAAATGACGGGGAATATTAGTTCGCTCACGGAGCAGCTCGAAGCTTTTACGATGGGTCAGCTTCCGCTGCACAAGCTGCTCGCTGAGTTCGAGACAGCTATTTCTGAAGACCCCAGCAATCGTGATCGAATTGCCGACCTGTTACAAAGCTACCTGCAACAGGGCGAAATCACGATCTCCTCGTATAAAGAAATCACCAACGCCATCCCCTTGCCCCCTGCATCGACCAACACAGGTGAGGACAACACCCTGGCTGCCACCGACACCGGCGGACCAACTGATTCCGACCATGACCTTAGCAATGAGCTTGAAGAGACCGTTTTCTCCGACCGGGGCAGTGATATCGATGAGAAGACACTGCCCAAAGACACTGAAACAGAAGATGAGGGCTCAATAGATCTCGGTGACTTCACCGAGCAGGGTGCTGATGTTTCGTTAGATGACGAGGCGACCGAGGTAGCTATTGATCACGACGCGACCGAGGTGGTTGCAGAAACCAGTGGATCCAATAGTTCCTGGCCGGCAGGGGCGAAACAGACAACCGGTAGTTCCTGGTCAGACCCATCAACGTGGGTCGATAACGGCGAACCCCTGGGGGTAGGGTCCGTCATCAAAGAACGATTCGAACTGGTCGAGCGTCTGGGCATTGGCGGCATGGGTGTTGTCTATAAGGCACTTGACCGGCGCAAGGTTGAAGCCCAGGATCGCGACCCCTATCTGGCCGTTAAGATCCTCAACGACGAGTTTAAGCAGCACCCTAATGCGCTGCAGGCCCTGCAGCGGGAAGCCAGAAAAACTCAGGAACTGGCCCACCCCAACATCATGACCGTCTACGACTTTGACCGAGTCGGCAGTGATGTCTACATGACCATGGAATTTCTTGACGGCGAGCCGATGGATGTCGTCATAAAGAAACGTAAGGGCAAGCCCTTCCCCGAAGAAGAAGCAATGGTGATGATCGAGGGCATGGGCGAGGCGCTGGCCTACGCTCACCGCCGTAATCTGGTCCATTCCGATTTCAAGCCTGGAAACGTATTTTTAACCAAACAAGGCACCATCAAAGTTCTCGATTTTGGTATCGCCGCCCGGGTAACCAACCCTATTGCCGGTGAAGAAGACGACGGCGCCGACAAAACTGTTTTCGATGTCAAACAGTTCGGGGCATTCACTCCCGCCTATGCCACCTGTGAAATCATGGAAGGCTCCGAGCCTGACCCCCGAGACGACATTTATGCGCTGGGCTGCGTCTCCTACCAGCTACTGGCCGGGAAACACCCCTTTAATCGCAAGCGGGCCACCTTTGCCCGTGATAACGGCCTGGTCCCTGAACCAATCCCAACCCTGACACGTCGCCAGCAAAAAGCGCTGAACAAATCGCTGTCATTTTCACACGCTGAGTGCACGCCGACCGTTGAAGAGTTCATCGACGGTATGCGCCGCCGAAAATCGCGGCTTATACCCATCGCGGCCAGCATCGCAGCCATCCTCATTGTGGGGGTTTTTGCCCTGCAGTCGACCATCGTCAACTACCTGCAGGAACAGGAGCAGGAGCGGATAATGGCCTTACTTACCAGTGGCAACCAACAACAGATTGTTTCCGGTCTTGACGAACTCCGGCAAACCGACGGGACTTTACGCAGCAATCTAATTTCCGCAGCACGAGAAACCATACTCGGCTATTACGAAACTCAAACCGGGCAACTAATTGACGATGCCCAGGGTTCATACAACTTCCCCCTGGCTTCGTCACTGGTCGATGAGGCGCGAGCCCTTTATCCAGATTCCGCGCAGATAGAACGGATGTTAGAAACGATTGACAGCCGTAAAAACCGCCTACTCAATCAGCTCACCAATCGTTTTAACGCCGCCCTTGAGAACGGACACCTGCTGGAAAGTGCCGACACCGATGACATCAAGGACGTACTCGCACTGGTCAGCCAGATCAACCCGGATCATCCACTGCTTAATGATCCCCGGCTGCCCCCGGCTTATGTGGCTGAAGCCGAAAAAGCCCTCACCAGCGCCGACTACTCCCTGGCATCCAGCCTGGCACTGGCCGGCCTCGACCATTTCCCCAAAAATATTTCATTGATCAATCTGCGAGATGAAATCGACGCCGCCCGACAGCAGGTCGAGGAGCAGGCGCGAATTACCGATCTGGCATCAATGCTCGAATCTAAGCCGTTGCCCACCACGGTTAGCGGCTACGATGCAATCCGGGCCGAGCTTCTGGAATTGCAGCAACTGGCACCTGATAGTTCCATCCTTGCGGAGTACCAACAGGCTTTTCAGACCTTTCTCCCCGACGCCGTTAATGGACTAATCACCAATAAACAATGGTCAGAAGGGTACCGCCTGCTCGCGGATTATGGCGACCTGCTCTCCTCCGGCCAAATCATCAGCCAGCAGCAAAAATTAGTCACTGCTAACCAGAACTATGATGATCGGGTATCGGCACTGCTACAGAATTTTGAGAACCGTCTTGGGGACCGTGCGAACAGTAACGCCGCGTTAGATGCAGCTACGGATGCGCTGACCCAGCTAAGCAATTATGCGAGTGCTGACGATCCGGGCCTGCTCTATGCGCGCAATCGTATTGCTTATGGCTACCTGTCGTTAGCACGGCAGGCTCGTGCCAGCGGCAATTTAGAAAACCTGGAGCGCTTCGCCCGCGCTGGCCTGGACGCACAACCGGAAGGAGTTGTTGAGCAATCCTTAACCACCGAACTGACCAACAGCAGTCAGGCAACGATCGCAACCGGCGATACGCAACAACTTAGCGACGAATTCGATAACACGCTCGCTCAGGCGACCAACTTGAACACTTCACTGCTCCCGCTGATCAAACTGCTTGAACAGATCGCAGCGATTGATCCCGTCAACGAAAAAATTCAGCAGGGCCGTTCAGCGCTGGGTACCCAACTGGCAGATCAGGTCAACACCTTGATCGCCGCTGGAGAATGGGAAAACGCAACTGAACTGGCTCAGTCGTCCCGACTAATGCTCCCCGAGCTTTCCGCCACGAATACACTGCTTGCCCAGGTGGATAGCGCGCGGCAAAGCGCTGAAGCAGAAATCAAAACAGCACGGATTGATTCCATCGCTAGCTCGCTCCACGCGCTGTTAGCCGACGCTCGTTTTGATTCAGCCTGGGAAGCTGAAATCCGGGGAAACTGGCGCCGGTTACGACCGCTCTTATCCGATTCACCCGAGCGACTAAAAACGGAAGAAGACCTGATCGCACAGACCTTTCTGGCTAGCGCAGAAAAAAGCCAGTCTGCCCAACTTTTCGTGGAAGCCAGAAACAGGCTCCGTAGCGGGCAGCGAATTCTCCCCGACAACCCTGCCTTCCAGCGTGCTAACGAAGCCCTCGCTCAGAGCCAGGCTAATTTCCGGCAACTCGAACTATCCAAAGCCCGGTCAGGGGAAATCGAAGGTTACAAACAGACACTACTTACCCAGACTAAAGCCAGGGATCTCGCCGAAGCAGGTGCAACGCTTGCCAAGTTAAAACGCCTGCTTCCGGCTGACGATCCGTTTGTAACCCAGGAAGTACCGGAATTATTAGGGCCCACCTATATTGAAATGGCCAAATCGCTGGGCGATCAGGAAAAATTTGTGGAGGCATTAAAGCTGGCTAGAGCGGGACTCAGCGTTGCTCCTGATTTGAGCGAACTAAAATCCTTGTACGACCTTTATGAGAACGAAGCCGTATTAGCCAAACTTGCCACTCAGTTTGAAAATGCACGGGGGCCGTCCACTCAGGCTAGCGACATCCTGAAAAAGCGCATCACCGCTGCTCGCCAGCGCTCCCCGGAACGGGCTGATCAACTAGTCACTGAGTTTAGTAATCTGTTCGCTGAACGGGCCGCACAAACTGCCAATAGCGACAAACCCGCCTACCGTGCGTGGCTAGCTAAAGGTCGAGCCCTGTTCCCCGGCGATACCCGGTTTGCCAGTGCTGGTCGTTCGTCGATCTCCGGACGTGCCTGCACCGATAA
>CAJXVN010000222.1 GCA_913060775.1 uncultured Gammaproteobacteria bacterium
GAGATGTAGAGAGGTCTCGTGGGCTCGGAGATGTGTATAAGAGACAGGTTAGACAGGTAGCGGTGGCGATCCCAGCCGGCCGTCAGGTTTAGTTCGCCGTCGGGTGACAACCCACAGGCCCGGTCAAACAGCTCGGTAGACCGACCCAGATGCTCGAGCAGACTAATACCTTCCTCTGCCAGACAGGCCCAGACAAAACCACGATAAGCGTCGGTACGCGGCTGTTCCAGGTTGAAATCTTCCAGCGGCTTGTCGAACCCACCCTTAAAGGGCACATCCTTAAGCTCGCCTTCGGTGTTGTAGGCCCAGCCATGATAAGGGCAGGCTAATGCCCGTTTGTTGCCCTGCTTTTCATTACACAGCTGGTTACCACGGTGCTGACAACGGTTCAGGAACACCCGCACCGTTTTGTCCTTGCCACGCATCATGATTACCGACTGCTTGCCCACCATGCGGGTAACGTAATCACCCACATTGGGGATTTCGCTGTCGTGACCCACGAAAACCCAGCCCTGGTGAAAAATTCGGTCCATCTCGTCGTTATAAACGTTTTCGTCGATGTATAAGGAGCCGTGGATGCGGTCCTCCTCTACCAGCTCGCTGTAATCAATCGGCGAGAAATTATCCATACGTCCCATAGCACCTACCTCTTTATTTAAACTCTAATTATCAATATGCAGAGCCGTTACCTGTCGGCATCATCCACATAATATTCGGACTCTATTCGAATCAAACATCCACTGCTACTTTCAAAACCCGTTAACAGATTAGAACAATCTATTCTAGCCTATACAAATCGCTAGTGTGACAAAGTAACAGGTTGCGGCAGGCAGTCCTATGACCTGGCTCAACCGGCGGCAACGGCCACTCATCGAGCCAACTTCAAGTCATCGCTCAAACCCAAAATTAACTCGGCATGACCTGGGTCACTACTGCGCCCTGGCGATCCCACCACAATTCCTCCATTCAATTGGTCAACAGGATGGAAGCAGCCATGGGTCTAAAACATCGCGGTATTTTTCGCATCGGTTACGTCTGGCTAAAACTGCAAGACCCACAGCTTAAAAAGTCCCGATCGTTTTATAAGAATCAACTGGGCTTGCTGGAAACCGAGCGCGCGGCCAACCGCAGTTACCTGCGTTGCTGGCACGAAAGCTTTGCCTACAACCTGGTTCTGGAATCCGGTACCGAAAACTGCCTGGTTGAAATAGGCCTGCAGGTCCGCGACCAGCAGGACCTGGACGATTTCAGCAAAGCAATCACGGCAGCAGACATCATGGTAACTCCTGCAGCCGCTGGAGAAGCTCTGGCTGGTTTGGGACAATCGATCAGCTTTACCATTCCGGGCGGTCAGCGCCTGCGTCTTTACACCGAAATGGAGCAGCCTGGCTACATCACCGGATACGAATCCCCCGACTGGGTCACCCCCCGAGAACTGCGCGGGACTGCTGCACCGATGTTTCTGAACCACGTGGCGCTGACCAGCAACGACCCGGCAGCTACTATTGAGTTTCTAACCGATGTTCTCGGTTTTGGCATTTCCGAAAAAATCATCAACGATAAAACCGGCAAGCCACTTTCTGCCCTGTTATTTCGAATGTCCCGCGAGGTCGGCGGACAGGAGCTGGCGATTTTTCCCGGCAAAAACGGACACCTGCACCACATCGCGTTTACCAAAGAAGACCCCGACGACATCATGGTGACCGGGATTTACCTTCGTGAGCAGGGGATCAATATCGACCGCTACGGCCCTACGCGGCAGGCTTATGGCAACACTTTTTCAATTCACTTTTTCGACCAGTTTGGCGTGCGCCTGGAATTATGCAGCGGCGGCCGACTCACGGACGCACACCCGGAATTTGAACCAATAATCTGGGACGAAACCGAGCTTGGCCGTGCTATTTCCTACTACAGTCAGGAACTCGACCCGGATTTTCTGGAGCACTCCTTATAGCCAGGAACAAGATTCGCAAGAGTAGACAAGGTAACCAGGACTCTGTGCCGAACTGACAATTGAACGATCGTTTAACATCAGGCAGAATCACTTGCTCTGGTTGGCCAGTGTGGCCCTGACCATTGGAAAGTCCTACCCTGGGAGAGGAAACATGGAAGCCACCGCACCGGCGTCTTTTTCAGCCAAACGCAAACTTGTAACCAAAGTAGGGCTGTTACCGATGTCACTGCTGGCGCTAATGCCAGTCGTTGGTTATCTGCTTGGTGGTGGTCTATTCCACTGGTTCACCGTCTTCTGGGCGGTAATTGGTTTGCAAATACTTGACATGGCCATCGGTGACGAAACCACCAACCCCACACCGGAAGAAGAGGCCCGTTACCTGCAGAACATCGGTTATCGGGCTAGCTGCTGGGTTTATCTGCCGGCGCAACTATTTGCCATGTTCTTCTGTTACGACCTGATTGCGGGGACAGGCTACCTGGTAGCACCGCAACCGCTAGCCACCTACGAAATCATCGGCCTTGCTATCAGTAATGCCATCGCCGTCGGCATCGGCGGCACCCTCTCCCATGAACTTTGTCACCGCGAAAGCCGGTTTGATCGATTCATTGGCGTGCTCGTCTTCGGCGTCTGCGGCATGGCCAACTTCATGATTTACCACAACTTCTGGCATCACAAATACGTAGCCAGCAAAGACGATCCCGGTTCCGCCCGGTTTGGCGAAACCTTTTACCAGTTCACCGGCCGCAACATCTGGGGTAAATGGCTCGCCTCCTGGCGGGTAGAAAAAGAGAAACTCGCCCGCAAAGGCAGCGGCCCAGTCGCCATTGGCAACGCCATGATCTGGTTCACCCTCGGCGAAGTGGTCTGGGTTGGTTTCCTGCTGGCCCTGTTTGGCTGGGTGGCAATCCCCCTCTTTTTAATGCAGTACGGGGCCGTCCGGCTGCTGCTTTCCGTCGGTGACTATCTGGAGCACTACGGCCTGCACCGGCGCCTTGCTGCCAATGGTGAACTCGAACCCCCACGCACCATCCACGCCTGGGACGACGGTTACGCCATCAGTAGCGTGGTGTTGGGGGTTGTTAATCGCCACTCCGACCACCACGCCAACGAAGGCCGCCCGTTTCAGATCCTCCGTTACAGTGCCGATGCACCACGCTATCCGGTAGGCAATCTGGTCATGCTATTCGCCGGTTTTGTGCCGAGCCTCTGGTTCAAAATCGTCAACCCCATCGTACTCAAACACTACGACAACAGCGACGTGATTCCCCACGCCATGGCGGGTAAATTGCCGGCAGAATATGAGCAGAATGCAGTGATCTGGTAGTCGGTCGCCTGCAACGGCGAGCCCGGGCACCAACGCCATCTAACTACCGCGCCATTCGATTGGACTGACGGCCTGAACAACGGCCGGCATCTGGCTGAAAGAACATGAACGTGCGACTAAAAAGCGACGTCAGGCAACGATAATTTGATGATGGAACTGGGCCTGAAATCAGCTGCGCAAACCCGCCTGTTTCAGTAATGGCATTACCCGTTCACCAAAGAAGCTGATCTCCTCGTTGTAATCAAGCCAGGAGAGCAACACCAGGTCGATGCCTATTTTGCTCATCTCCGCCAGCCCCTCGGCCACCTGCTCGGGCGTGCCGACCAGGGGATAACCACCCCATCCTGCCACGAATCTTTCTGCCATAGCCCGGGCGGCGGCATCGTCCATTGACTGACTCTGTACGCCGAAGGTGGTAAGAATATTCTCGGTCGCTACCCAGTCGCCGTTATCGACAATATGCTGATAAGCGTCTCTGGCCTCCTGCTCGGTCTCACGACAGACGACTACTGCATTAGCGATCATGCCGATCTGCCGACCGTAAGCCGCCGCACGCTGGTGCATGTCCTCCACCACCTCCCGTCCACCTTCCAGGGTGTTGACCAGGGTAAAACTGAAATCCATGTGCCGGGCGGCGAAGTCTCTGCCGGCCGGCGATATCCCGGCATTAATTAATACCGGGCCGGACTTCTGCACCGGTTTAGGTAATAAATAGCCGCCCTTTATTTTGAAAAACTCCCCCTCATGATCAAACTCCTGTTCGGTCCACAGCCGTCTGGCAATTTGAACCCATTCGTCGGCATGGCGATATCGGGTGTCATGCTCCATCTGGCTACCGCCAAACATATCCATTTCATCCGAAAACCATCCGCAGACCACGTTCACCCCGAAGCGTCCGCCGGATATCTGATCGATCGTTGCCGCCTGCTTGGCCGCAACAATGGGATGAATGGTCGACACATGAGAAGTTGCAAAGATGGCGATTTCACTCGTTCGCGCGGCCAGCGCGGCCGCCCACGTATAGACCTCCATGCAGGTGCCGTTGAAATCGCTGGGGCCACCAAAACCCTTCCAGCGACCCACCGGCACCAGTGCTTCAAAACCATAATGCTCAGCCTTTGCGGCTATTTCGAGATTGTGCTCGAACGTTGGCTCAAAACTGGTGGGTGCCAGACTCACTGCACAACCATTACTAACGTTGGTACCAAACACCCCAAGCTTTAGGCGATTAGCATTAAACATCGGCCCACTACGACCGGTTTCGGCTAACTCCTCCATCCCAAACTCCCCCGTTTGACTTCAGCAACCCCAGGGCCCCCGGTCAATCAGTGAACCCCACAGCCTTGCCAGTATACTCACTCAAGCTACCGTTAACGCGCGGCACAGCAACCCGGCAGGCCATCCTTCTACCGACCTCGGTGACCCGCAAAAACGTACCAACGAAGACGCACCCGCACCGGGTTTAACCAGCCACCGGGTAACCCCCTCTGCGGGAAACCCAATCAATTAACGTATATTGGTAAACCTGCCGAGTTACCCCTGTAAGTTGCGTTCCCAGCTCGGAGCGCGGAAACGAGATTAATCATCGCCCCTACGACCGCCAACCAGACTGACTTCAACCCGGCCACTGGGCTGTCTCTTATACACATCTCCGAGCCCACGAGACCTCTCTACATCTCGTA
>CAJXVN010000223.1 GCA_913060775.1 uncultured Gammaproteobacteria bacterium
TCTACACTATCCTCTTCGTCGGCAGCGTCAGATGTGTATAAGAGACAGTTCCTGACCTTGATCATGCCCTGGAGTGGTGTGAAGACCGGTTAATCAACCATTTACAACCATCCGACGACCAGAGCTTACGGGCTAATCTGAGAGACCAGGAGTTGCTGAGCGGATTCACTGACGAAGAATTTACGGCGCTGGAACAGCAACTCACCACGGTGAGATTCTTTTGCGGTGAAACCGTCATTACCGAGGGTCGCTCGTCAGAATGCCTCTATTTTTTAACCGAGGGAGAAGTGAGTGTCATTCTCCGATTGGCCCCCAGGAATAAACGGCGCCTGGCTCGTCTGGCGCCGGGTATGTCCTTCGGAGAGATGGCCATGCTGGACCACGAAACCCGCTCTGCCGATATCGTGGCAGAAACCGACATTACCTGCCAAAGCCTGGTTTACGAAGCCCTGGATAGCCTACCGACCGGCCTGGCAGAAACGATTAAAATCAAGCTCCTGCAAAACCTGGGCAAACAGCTCTCCCGAAAAATGCGCCGAGCTAACCAGGAAATTCGCGCGTTAAGCTAAACCACCGGCCATTTAATCAAATGGGGTCCCAGCTAAAGACATCCGGCGAACGCTCCAGTGGGTAAAGGTCGGTTTTGAAGGCCGGCACCAGGCGCTCGGCCAGGGTATCCGGCGTCCAGCCATCGCTGTTGTGGATGGACCGAATGGGCCGTGACTGGCTCATCAGGAAAACTTCATTACGACGCACGGCAAAGATCTGGCCGCTCACCTCGCTGGCGGCGTCACTGAGCAGATAGACCGCCACAGGCGCAATATTTTCCGGGCCCATTTTTTTAAGCTTCTCGACCCGCGCCTGCTGTTCCGGCGTATCGGTTGGAATAGAACCGATCATGCGGCTCCAGGCGAAGGGCGAAATGCAATTGGAACGAATATTGAAGCGTTCCATGTCCAGGGCGATCGAGCGAGAAAGTCCGGCGACGCCCAGTTTAGCGGCGGAATAATTTGACTGGCCAAAATTGCCAATCAGCCCGGACGTGGAGGTCATGTGCACGTAAGCACCGCTCTGTTGACCACGAAAATGGGTGGCCGCCGCCCGGCTAACGTAAAAGCTGCCCATCAAATGGACCTGAACCACCGCTTCGAAATCGGCCGGATCCATCTTGTGAAAATACTTGTCGCGTAAGATACCCGCGTTGTTGACCACTCCGTCGATCCGACCGAATGTATCCAGCGCGGTCTCGATGATGCGCTGGGCACCGTCCCAGTCGCTAACACTGTCCGGGCTAATCACGGCCTGACCTCCGGCTTCCTTTATCTCTGCAATCACTTCCTGAGCCGGGCTGGCGTCGCGACCTTCGCCGGCCACATCGCCGCCAATATCATTGACCACCACCTGGGCGCCGGCGCGGGCCGATGCCAGGGCTATTTCCTTGCCAATGCCCCCACCGGCACCGGTCACTACAATCACTTTGCCGCGAAGATCGGCGGGCAGGTTTGCTGCATCTGTCATGTTGACTCCTGAGAAATCAGATTAGGTTGGAGATGAAAATTTGATCCGGTTAAAGCGTCGCCGCAGTACCGAGAATGGCAGTTACCTGTGCCGATAGCACTCCGCCATTGCCATGAGCAAGGCCAATGTCGGCACCGTTCACCTGCCGCTCACCCGCCTCGCCCCTTAGCTGTCGAACTACTTCGATTACGGGGAAAATGCCGTACATGCCGGGATGACAACAGGAAAGGCCGCCACCGTTGGTATTAACGGGTAGCTCGCCACCGGGCGCAATGCGGCCTTCGGCAACGAAGGCACCCCCCTCTCCTTTGGCGCAAAAACCGAGGTCCTCCAGGAACAGAATCGGGTTAATGGTGAAGGCATCGTATAGCCCCAGTACATCAACGTCTTTGGGGCCAACGCCGGCAATTTCATACGCCCGCTGGCCCGATTCAACCGCCGCCGTCTCGGTAAGATCAGGCATGCTGGTGATCTGTCGATGACGAGTGGCGGAGGAACCACCCAGTAGATAAATGGGTGGTTTTTCGAAATCATCCACCCGCTCGGCGCGAACCATCACAATCGCACCGCCGCCGTCCGTTACCAGGCAACAGTCTCTGACCGTCAATGGATCACTGATCATGCGACTCGCCAGCACCTCCTCAACCGAAGTGTCGGCCTGCTCAAACGCATCGGGATTGAGTTGCGCCCAACGTCGCGCAGCCACGGCCACCTCGGCCAGTTGCTCCCGGGTGGTGCCGTATTCGTACATATGGCGCGCCGTCGCCAGTGCATAGGAGGAGATCGGATAGCGCGGAGCATAGGGCACCTCATAAGGTTGCTGTTCGGACATGGTCGCCAGCCCGCCAACACTGGTGCGCTGGTTGCTGCCGTAGCAGATCAACGCCACATTGCAGAGTCCCGCTTCCAGCGCCAATGCGGCACTGGAAAGGTAGTTAACAAATGACGCCCCACCGATCATGCTGCCGTCAAAATAACTGGGCTGAATACCCAGGTATTCAGCCGTCGAGAGCGTCGGCATAAAATGAAATGACGAGCCGGTAAACAGGCCATCAACATCACGAATAGTGAGGCCAGCCTCGGCCAGTGCCACCCGCGCAGAATCGCCCAGAATATCCAGTGCATTACGACCGCCTGCCGCCTCGCCCATGCCAGCATGGCCGACACCGACAATGGCAGCGGTACCCCTTAATGAATGCCCCATCAGCCTGCTCCTCCGCCAGCATTCGCCACGCCACTGGAACCGGCCTCCGCCAGGTCGAACAGCACGATATGGCGTTCACCCTGCGGCTGACTTTCGGTGGCTATTCGTGCTTTCACCGCACTGCCGATGTTTACCTTGTCCGCCGCTATCCCTTCAACCCGGCTCATCATTCTGGGGCCTTCAGCCAGCTCGATAATGGCCACATTGTAGGGACCGCCCTTCTCCTCCCGCCGACGCACGACGGTAGTGGAGTAAACCACGCCCTCACCGCTCACTAAACGCCATTGCAGGTCAAAACCACCACAATGAGGACAGAGCACCCGCGGGTAAAAAATAGTCTCATTACACGCCTGACACTGCTGCAGCCGAAACTCACCTCTGCCCAGATAATTCTGGAATTCCCGATCGGGACCATCCCCCTGAAATGTATCCACTGCTGACTGCATTCTTCCCCCTTGCTGGAATTAGTCGACCTGTTTGACTGGTGGTCGGTATATTACAGAGTTAAACAGCAAAACCATCCCCTCATAGAGCGCAGAAGTTCCACTCACTGTTCAGTAATAACAACAATTAGCGCCAGCTATCTACACGAGCCCGTATCAGGAGAAATTACCCACTATGAGTAACGCAGACGACCAGCAACGCCCCGCCGAGACAACCGGGCGACTGACAAAAACGGGCAATGGATTTGCCGCCGATCTACTCCTTGGACAGGTGGCACTGGTCAGCGGCGGGGGTAGCGGCATCGGCCGGGCAACGGCGCTGCAGCTCGCCCGTTGCGGTGCCCAGGTCGTCGTCATGGGTCGTCGCCTGGCACCGCTGGAGGAAACCTGCGAATTAATGGCTCAGGAGGGCTACGAAGCCGTGCCACTGGCCGGCGATACTCGAGAGGTTGATCAGATTGAGGATGTTTTAAAGACGATTGAAACGAAGTTTGGTCGCCTTGATTTGCTGGTAAACAATGCCGGTGGACAGTTTGTTTCTGCCGCAAAAGATATAACACCGAAGGGGTTTGAGGCGGTGGTTCGCAATAACCTGATTGCCACCTGGAACATGACTAAACTGGCGGCGGACCGGTTTATGTTAGACCGCGGTGGGCGGGTAATCTGCATTACCGCCGCGGTCCGTGCCGGCTTCAGCGGTTTTGCTCACACTGCCGCGGCTCGCAGCGGCGTGGCCAGCCTGATAAAAACACTGGCCGTGGAATGGGCTGAACACGGAATTTTGCTCAACTGCGTCGCCCCTGGCACTATCCAGACCAGTGGCATGGGTCAGTATCCGATTCCATCGGATCAATGGGCGACCACCAACCGAAACCTGCTGGGGCTCATGGGCGAGCCCAACGACATTGCCAATATGGTGGTCTATCTGGCATCCCCGATGGCGCGCTTTATTACCGGCGAAGAGTTCTACGTTGATGGCGGCGAAACATTGCATCTGGGCCACGATGCCCGCGAAATGATCGATGCAGACATGTTCGAAAAACGCCAGCGGGCTGATCAGGTCCGGCCGGAGTAGCGCCGAATCTGACCAGCTCGCTGAAGAAACGAAGGTCGATTATATAAAAGCTAGTTAATCGCCAGGATGCCCGCTATTAGCGGTTTAATCTGGTCGTCGGTAAGGTGTGCGTGGGGGGCCATGGGAATCGGTCCCCAGGTGCCACTGCCACCCTCCTTGACCTTCGTCAGCAGCAATGCCGCCGCCGTCTCATCGCCACGGTATTTTTCTGCCACTTCTTTATAGCTGGGGCCTATCAGCCGGACATCCACCCTGTGGCAGGCAACGCAACCGGCTGCTGCCAGCGACGACTCCAGTTCATCCGCGTTAGCCGCGTTACTAACGACCAACGCACCCAGTAGCAATGGGACAGAACATAAGCGCTTCAACATCTGTAACTCCTTTACAAGATAATTAACTTCAGGCCCTCTCCCACCAGCCACGCTATCAATCCATTACGACAGCCACTGGCAAGCCGTCTATTTTACCCTTACTCGGCTAACTGACTTCCTGGTTTGGATCAACTTTAAACCCTAACCATTGACTACCGAGTTGACCTCACGCAATGTGGTTATTGACCAATGGGCTAGTATCTATTGAGAAATGAGCAACCAATAAAAAGGAGATTGAGGAATGAGCACACTTAGCGCCAAACACGTTCTTGTCCCACTGGATTTTTCGGATCCGTCGATGAAGGCCC
>CAJXVN010000224.1 GCA_913060775.1 uncultured Gammaproteobacteria bacterium
TGCTGGCGGCCTGATGACTATCGGCGGTGATGTAGTAAATCTTTTCCTGTTTTTCGGACATCCGACCCAGATAATCCTCCAGGCTGGCGTTTTGCTGCACCCCTTCGGTTGTGGTTGTCGCAAACCGCAACAGTTTGGCAATGCGCTCTTTATTGGCGAAATCATCCACCAGCCCTTCCTTGAGCACCTTGCCAAAGTTGTCCCAGAAGGTCTGGTATTTCTGTGGATCATCTTTGGCAATATCTTTCAGGCAATCGAGTACTTTGCGGGTCGCGCCGGAGCGAATCGAATCGACCAGCTTATTACCCTGTAAAATCTCGCGGGAAACGTTTAGCGGCAGATCATCGGAGTCAATCACGCCTTTAACAAACCGCAGATACGCCGGCATCAGCTGCTCGGCATCGTCCATAATAAAAACACGTTTGACGTACAGCTTGATACCGTGGCGCCGATCCCGATCATAGAGATCAAACGGCGGATTAGTCGGCACGTATAACAGCAGCGTGTATTCCTGTTTTCCCTCTACTCGGCTATGGACTCGCGCCAGCGGCTTCTCAAAGTCATAGCTAAGCTGCTGATAAAACTCATCGTATTCATCTTCACCGATTTCGTTACGGGGCTGTACCCATAGCGCTGTCGCTTTGTTGATCGCCGTCCATTCGGGCTCGGGCTTTACGGCTTCTTCGGCGTCGGCATCGGTTTCATCATCCGTTTCGGCCGAAGGCGGCACTACAGGCTCCTTCAACATCTCGACCGGGAAGGTGATGTGATCTGAATATTTCCGGATCAGGCTCTCGAGTCGATAACTGTCGGCAAACTCCTCGCAGTCGTCACGCAGGTGCAGAGTTATCTGCGTACCACGCTCCGCCCGATCTATGGTTTCGAGGGTGTACTCACCGGTACCGGTGGATTCCCACCGAACGCCGGCATCCGCACCGAGGTCAGCGCGCCGGGTTTCAACTGTCACTCTGTCAGCGACGATAAAACTCGAATAAAAACCGACCCCAAACTGGCCGATCATGTTCGCGTCTGTTTCGCCATCCTTGTTTTCCGCAAGCATTTTGGCAAATTCTGCGGTACCTGAATGGGCAATAGTGCCGATGTTCCCGATCACCTCATCACGGCTCATTCCCAGGCCATTGTCCCGAATGATGACGCGCTTGCCTTCCTTGTCAAAATCAACCTGAATAACTAGATCACCATCTCCAGAAAGCAGATCGGTATTCTGGTAGCTCTCGTAACGCAGCTTATCCAGCGCATCAGAGGCATTGGAAATCAGCTCTCGCAGGAAAATCTCTTTATTACTATAAAGAGAATGGATCATCAGCTTTAACATCTGACTGGTTTCGGTTTCAAAAACCCGGGTTTCGATGGTTTCACTCATTGTGGACTTGGCTCCATAACGCTTGGATAAGGAAGGCACCCTGGTGCTCCTGGCTTAATTCATTCTCAGCGTAACGCTTTTTTCTGAGATACCTGCCATATGAGGGCAACCCCGGTTATTTCAAGAGAAATTTGTTCAGGTTTTAAAGGTTCGACCGACTAACAATCCATGACACCGTTTACGCCCCTGGAATCAACCTCTCGGCCGACAGACAGTCTCGCCCAGCGAAACGGTAACCGGCTACAGGCACAGTCCTCAACCGCGCTGTCGCAACTGCCTAATTTGAGTCATGGGTCAGCCGTGACGGTCAGGGTTGCCGCGCAACTCCAGGCGAACCTTTTCCTGCTAAATCTGGGCGGCCACCAACTGGCTGCTCGCAGCGATCTGCCGCTCACGGTCGGTGAACGACTGGTCGCGACGGTTGACCGAAGCGGCCCGGGACTTCTGCTTAAACTCAGTTCCGGTGGCGACCAACCCCCTATACAAACCTCCATGGTTGCATCACCGAGCAGCCGGCACCCGGCGATTGTTGACCAGGCGTTGCGTTGGGCTCTACCACGCCAGCAGCCCCTGAACGAATTGCTGTCGCGGCTGACAACACTGCCATCGAGTGCTAACTCCACCTTATTGCAGAACACCTTAAAAGCCTTACTTCTGTCGTCCAGCGCCCCCCAGGAGCTACTCCAGCCTGGACGACTGGTACAGGCCATTAACAACAGCGGCGTCTTGCTTGAACATAACCTGCTCAAACGCCCGCTTGAGTCGTCAGCCCATGACATCAAAGCTAACTTGCTGCGCACGCTGCAAGCGGCGACTACGTCGACTTCACAACCGGTGGAAAACCAGACGGCTCGTCGGGTTGCCAGTCAACTAAACGAGATCACCACCAGTGCGCTCGCTCGAGTAGAGAGCCAGCAGTTAGCCACCATCAACGACGAAACCGGCCGTAGGGTTTTGACAACCGACCTTGTGTTAAAAGACGCAGAGCGTGCAAGCGCGGTCGAAATCGCAATTGATAAAGACCCCTCTGACGACGCCAGAAACCGCAACGGCGACGACCCCGAACTCGCACCCGCAACCGATGCCGAGCATCGCTGGCGGGTCACGTTGAAATTTGATCTGCCGGGTATCGGCAAACTAGAGAGCCATATTCGTCTTGGCGCTACCAATCTGCGCATCGATTTTCGCGCGGATCAGAGCAAGACTCTCGGCCTGCTGGATAGCCGATTTGATCAACTTACTGAGCGTTTAAATGCCGCTGGCATGACGGACAGCCACCTGACGGCCACTCCGGCTCCGCAACCGACAGATTTAATCGTCCCCCCTAATGGCGCAGCCCGGCCATTGATCGACCTGAATGGATAATGGCTGAACCTTACGATCTTGCCGCCGAAGTAGTTGCCCTGCACTACGACCCGAAAACTTCCGGAGCACCACAACTGGTAGCCAAAGGCAGCGGACACATCGGTAACCGCATTATTGAATTGGCCCAGCAACATCAGATTCCTCTGTACCAGGACCCCGAACTAACCCGGTTACTCGCCCAACTAGAACTCGGGGATGAAATTCCAGAAAACCTCTACAAAGCCATCGCCCAGGTCATTCTGTTTGCCTGGGAGCTTAGCGCCGAAATGGATCTGGACCACGATCAATCGTCGTGAGTTACCGTTAAATAAACGCCCGGCGGCTGCCAGATGCAAGGTGCCCCTTTCTATCGGCAAAGGGATCCGCTAATTTTCACCACGCCTCGAATTCGCCCCTTTAATTCGTTCGACTCAGCGCCCTGTCGTTCAACTCGTGAGAACATTCCACGATCTTATCCGCAAAACCCTCGTGGTTTAGAAATCAACCGGTTAACGCAGCTGAGTTGCGTAGTCGCCACCAGAAAACGGCACCAAGACTTGCCCCCCGCGCCAGATTAAACAGTACAAATGACAGCCACAATCCATGAACCGCCATCGGCAAGGTTAAATACCAGACAGGCAGAAATACCAGTCCGCTTGAAATCAGCACCGTATTTCGCATATCCCGCGTCCAGGTAGCGCCCGTAAAAATACCGTCCATCAAAAAGCCGACAAAGGAGACAAGGGGCAACACCATCGCCCAGGGCAGCAACTCTGACAGTAACCGGCGCACCTCGGGTAAATCGGTCATTAATGCGTAAAGATGGTGCCCTGCCAGCAGATAGCCAGCCGAAAAAAACAACGCCACCACCATCCCCCAGACCATCGACAACTTAACGACCCGAAGCAGATATCTCCGGTTACTGGCTCCGACTGCTTCGCCCACCAGTGCTTCCGCTGCATTCGCCAACCCGTCCAGTGCAAAGGAAGCCAGCAGGTAGAAATTCATCACGACCGCCGTCGCCGCGATAACCGTGTCCCCCATTCGCGCACTTTGGGCATTCACAAAGGCAAAAACACTTAGCAATGCCATAGTGCGGACAAACAGATGGTGATGGGTGTGAAACAATTTTTTCAAGCTAGCTGGATCCATCAGGTCAGCCATTCGCCACTGCCCGGGATATCGAGGCAAAACGGTTCGCACCAGGAACAGCGCCAGAAGGCTACCGGAAAACTCCCCCGCCACTGAAGCCGCGGCCACCCCCTCCACACCCCAGCCCAGCCCGATCACTAACCAAATATCCAGCAGCGTGTTAACGCCGTTAACGGTTAGCAGGAGGTACAGGGCGGCACGGCCTTTCTGCAGACCGATAAACCAGCCGAGCATCACAAAGTTGGCCAGGGCTGCGGGTGTAGCCCAGATGCGGACTGAAAAATAGAGCCTTGTCTGCTCGGCTACCGCTGCACTGGGAGCGAACAGATGCAGAGCGAGATCGATGATCGGTTGCTGCAGCAATAGCAGCACAGCGGCACAAAACCCGGCCAGCAACAACGCCTGCGCTAGCGTCGTTCGAATGCTCGCGGGGTCATTTCGACCCACCGCCTGGGCTGCCAGACCACTGGTCCCCATCCGCAGAAAATTAAATCCCCAGTAAAGAAAACTGAAGACGCTACCACCAAGCGCCACGCCACCCAGATAGTGGGCACCGGGCAGGTGACCACTAACCGCTGTATCAACCAGTCCCAGGAGTGCAACCGATATATTGGAAAGGATCAACGGGATCGCTAGTCCCCAGAATCGGAAGCCCAATTGGGGGCTGGTGCGGTCGAACCAGGGAGTTTTCATCAAAAAAACGGACGCCAGAATCGATGAAGGAACAGGCTAGATGAGCCGTTTGTCGGCCATCGAGCAGATGGCGTGCTTTGTCGCCCAGGGGCGCCGTCTTTTACCGGGTAATCGCCTGCGATGACCAATGAACAGGAGGAATTTTTCGGGAAAGCACTTCAGCGAATTATGCTACCCAATTGGCATGATTCAAAATACGGATTAACCATCGGGTTAACAGACGTGATTTTTCTGCCACGAGCGATCTGGTCAATCATGGGCGTCGTCAGGTTTGCCCGCTGAGCGGATAAC
>CAJXVN010000225.1 GCA_913060775.1 uncultured Gammaproteobacteria bacterium
TAGAGAGGTCTCGTGGGCTCGGAGATGTGTATAAGAGACAGGAGCCGGATCGATCAACCCGGTTCACCAGCCGGCGAGGCCAAACAGGCCTTTTTTGCCCAGCTATACGGGCAGACGGCGGATTTTCGTCGCAATTATCGCAATCAGGTGCTGGCAGTCACTCAGGCTGATCTGCAGCGGGTTGCTGCTGCCTGGTTAACGCCTGAGCGGGCCCACACCGCGGTGCTGACCAACTCCCACCAGCTGGAAAACGCCGGTCTTGATCTGGATGTTTGTAATCTTTAGCAATAACGGGAACGAGTAGGGGGCTGTCGGTCGCAAATAGCTCTCGAATGCAGTAAATTATTGCGGTTAGCCGAAGTGGCCGAGACCGCTGGCAAGTTGTTTCAGTAGACCATTCTGATTTCTTTAAGAGGATTTAAATCATGGCAATAAACGGTATTTTACGTCCCGGTCACGCGGCTCTTCGTGTGCTGGATATGGAAGCGGCGCTACAACATTATGTTGAATGGGTCGGGCTGATTGAAACCCAGCGCGATGATCAGGGCCGGGTTTATCTGAAAGCCTGGGACGAACATGACGTGTTCAGTATTGTGTTGCGTGAAGCCGATGCTCCAGGGCTGGATTTTATGGGCTTCAAGGTTGATAGCGCCGAGACGCTCGAGCACTACGCCAAAAAGCTGGCCGATGCGGGTGTGGCCGTTGAGCGGGTAGCCGAGGGCGACCTGAAGGGATGTGGCGAACGGGTTCGTTTCAAGATTCCGTCGGGCCATACACTCGAGCTTTATGCCAGCAAAGATTATGTGGGTAATGGCTTGCCTAACGTGAACCCGGATGTCTGGCCCGATGGACTGAAAGGTATGCACCCAAGTCGTTTTGACCACTGTCTGGTGAATGGTGACAGCGTGCCGGAGACCGTCGATTTCATGGTCAACCTGCTCGATTTTGATTTGTCCGAGACGATACTGGGACCCGACGGTGTGGTGACGGGTGCATTTTTTGCCTGCAGTAACAAAGCCCATGATATCGCGGTGATTCATGAAGACTCTAAAGACAAGCTGCACCACGTCAGTTTTCACCTGGAATCCTGGGATGAGATCCGTCACGCCGCCGACATCATGTCGAAAAAGTACATCCCGGTGGAGTACGGCCCGGGACGTCACGGTCTGACCCGCGGTCTCACCATCTACTTTTTTGATCCCTCCGGCAACCGCAACGAAACCTTCCATGGTGGTTACATCCGGTATCCGGATCACCCCACTATCATCTGGGATCACACCGAAGTGCCTAAGGCAATTTTCTACTACGGTCACGAGATCGTAGAGAGCTTCGTCAGCTCCAATACTTAAAGGGGGCTTTATGTCGTCTACGATTCAACTGACCAATCTGAACTGGGACGCGGCCTTAACGGCGGTTCGCGGGGCCCTTGAAAAAGCGCAGGAGCTCGAAATAGCAATCTGTGCGGTGATCATGGACCGCGGTGGAAATCAGATCGCGGCCGGACGTGACCCCCGGGCCCCGTTTCACTCCCAGGGCATTGCCGCTGACAAGGCCACGACGGCCGCCGGTTTTGGTATGCCGACCAGCCAGTGGTGGGGATTCGTCGAACAGATGAACTCTCCGGGGATCACCGCTGGCTTGCCAAACACCGACCGATTAGTCGTGTTTGGTGGCGGTGTACCGGTTTATCAGGGTGCAGAGCTTATCGCCGGCATCGGTGTGTCGGGCGGTAGCGAAGAACAGGATGAAGAGTGTGCTCGGGCGGGACTTGTCCTGGCAGGGCTGGCTGCTGAACCTGGGTAAATCGCCTGGTTTTTAACTCAACACAAAGGCCGGATCAGTTCCGGCCTTTGTGCTATCGGAGTACTGCCAGGAGGGTAACGATCGAATGGATGGGAAGCTATATCAATGAAAGAGATTAAACACCTTATCAACGGAGAGTTTGTTGGTTCGGCCAGTGGCAAAATGTTTGATGACATTAATCCTGCCACCGGCCAGGTGATTGCCCGCGTCCACGAAGGTGGAAAAGCCGAGATTGACGCGGCGGTGTCCGCAGCTCGCGCGGCACTCAAAGGCCCCTGGGGAACCATGCCGCTCGATCAGCGCATGGCACTACTGCGCCAGGTGGCAGAGGGTATTCAGGCCCGTGCCGAGGAATTTGCTCAGGCAGAGTCGGCGGATAATGGTATGCCGATTACGCTGGCGCGTACCGCCGCGGTGCCTCGGGGGAGTGCCAATTTCACCCAGTTCGCCGAGCACTTTAAATACGTGGCCACCGAAACCTGGGAAATGGACGGTGCCCTGAATTACTCCCTGCGCAGGCCGCTAGGGGTGATTGGCATTATTTCACCGTGGAATTTTCCGCTGCTGCTCTCTACCTGGAAAATTGCCCCGGCCCTGGCTAGTGGTAATACGGTGGTGATGAAGCCGTCGGAAGAGACGCCAATGACGGCCCTGCTCACCGCCGAGGTGATCAATGAAATTCTGCCGCCCGGTGTGTTTAATGTGGTGCAGGGGTACGGCGCAGATTCCGCTGGAGCGGCGCTGTCGGAACATCCGGATGTGGATGGCATCACTTTTACCGGTGAAACAACCACCGGTAAAACCATCATGCGGGCAGCGGCAGATGGTCTGAAAAAACTCTCTTTTGAACTGGGCGGCAAAAATCCCAACATCGTTTTTGCCGATGCCGATCTCGAGGAGGCGTTGACGACCACTTTGCGCTCCTCGTTCGCGAATCAGGGCGAGGTCTGCCTCTGCGGATCGAGAATTTACGTGCAGCGACCTATTTTTGACGAGTTTGTGGCGGGTCTGGTCGCTAAGGTGAAGGCCAACGTGAAGGTCGGTGATCCGAGCGACCCATCCAGCACCATGGGTTCACTGGTCTCCAGAGAACATTTTCAACGGGTCATGAGTTTTATTGAGTCAGCCCGGGCCGATGGTGCGACTTTTAAGTGTGGCGGTAAGGTGGCGGAGGATTTGCCCGATCATCTGGCCGAAGGGGTCTTTATAGAGCCGACGGTGATCACCGGTCTGGGCCCGGACTGCAAGGCGCAACGTCAGGAAATTTTTGGTCCGGTGGTATCGATCACCCCCTTTGATACCGAGGAAGAGGCGCTGGCGCTGGCTAATGACACCCGCTATGGCCTCGGTGCCACTGTCTGGACACAAAACCTGGGCACTGCACATCGCATGAGCGCAGGACTGGAAGCAGGTATCATCTGGGTTAATACCTGGTTTTTACGCGATCTGCGCACGCCTTTTGGGGGCATGAAAAATTCCGGTATCGGCCGTGAAGGCGGCGTTCATTCGCTGGAATTTTATTCTGAACTGAAAAACATCTGTATCAAACTTTAAAAAAAGGAACCTACCATGGACCAGTCCAAAATTGATGTCTACAGCCAGGAGCTTTACGACGCTCTACACGCGCAGAAGACCGTTGCGCCGATCACCGATCGCGAATCAGACATCACCATTGAAGATGCTTACGCTATCCAGCTAGGGTTTGTTCAACGTCGGATCGATAACGACGGCGATACTGTTATCGGTAAAAAAATCGGTGCGACCAGCAAGATTGTTCAGGGGATGCTCGACGTTAATCAGCCCGATTTTGGCCATCTGCTGTCGGGAATGGCCTACAACGACGGTGCTGAAGTGTCTATCAGCAACACCTTGATTCAGACCAAGATGGAAGGCGAGATAGCTTTCGTCTTAAAGAAAGAACTGATGGGACCGGGTGTGACCGCGGCCGATGCTCTGGCGGCGACTGATTTCGTGATGCCCTGTTTTGAAATTTGCGATTCGCGCATCGACGACTGGAAGATCAAGATTCAGGATACGGTGGCGGACAACGCTTCAGCCGGTGCTTTCCTGCTGGGTGACAATGCGGTTTCCCCCCATAAGGTTGATCTGAAAACCTGCGGCATGATTCTGGAAAAAAATGGCCAGATTGTTGGCACTGGTGCAGGTGCGGCAACCCTCGGACATCCGCTTAACGCCGTTGCCTGGTTGGCCAACACCCTGGGTGCCCTGGGGATTCCGTTAAAAGCCGGTGAGGTGATTTTGTCTGGTTCACTGGCCAACATGGTGCCGGCGCAGCCGGGTGACACCATGCGCGTGACCATTGGCGGCATCGGTGGTGCCACGGTCAACTTTACTTGAAGTCGATTTAGGGAACTACGAAACAACACTGCGCTGTCCAGGGCGCGTCAGATAGTCAGGCGCCTGGTCATGGAATCCAGCGGCAAAGCGATTAATTGTGGGTGCGGTGACTCAGAGCAGTATTTCTGAGTGACCCTCTGTTTTGTGCTGGGTTGCCCCGGAACATGTGGTTCCGGGCACAGAGTTTTTCAGTGGTTCCACTGGATAATTACCGGGAGGGGTAGGTGATGAATAAGCTTAACGACACCAATATCGATAGCGTGGCGAGCATTGGATCGCTACGTGATTATCTGGAGTTTCTACGCCGGCACAAGCAGTTCATCACCTGGCCCGAAGCGGTCATGCCGGAGCCGGATATTCGTAACGTCATTGCCGCCGGTGGCCGCGATTTTATGACCCAGCCGGCTATCCTGTTCGACAAGATTACCGGTTACCCGGGGAAGCGGATGGTTGCCGGGGTCCATGGTAGTTTTGCCAATATTGCCCTGCTGCTGGGAATGCCCAAACAGAGCAGCATCAAAGAGATGTTCTACGAAATGGTCCGGCGCTGGGATAGTTCCAACGCGGATCTGCGCCGGGTGGATCCCGGCAGTGCGCCGGTCCATCAAAATCGTATCGAGGAGAATATCAACCCTGTCTCTTATACACATCTCCGAGCCCACGAGACCTCTCTACATCTC
>CAJXVN010000226.1 GCA_913060775.1 uncultured Gammaproteobacteria bacterium
TACACTATCCTCTTCGTCGGCAGCGTCAGATGTGTATAAGAGACAGGTGTAATAGCGCACTGGACGTAAGCAGGTATAAAGATCCAGTTCCTGACGCAGGGCCACATTGAGGGAGCGAAAACCGCCGCCGACTGGCGTGGTCAGGGGGCCCTTGATGCCGACGAGGAATTCGCGCATGGCGTCGAGGGTCTCTTCGGGCATCCAGGTTTCGCCGCCGTAGGTAGCTACGGCTTTTTCGCCGGCGTAGACCTCCATCCAGGCGATTTTGCGTTCGCCCTTGTAGGCTTTATTGACGGCCTGATCGACCACTTTGATCATCGGTGGGGTGACATCGACACCGATGCCGTCGCCTTCGATAAACGGAATGATCGGGTTGTTAGGTACGTTAATGCTGTTGTCGGCGTTGGCCGTTATTTTTTCACCATCGGTGGGTACAATAATTTTTTCGTAAGCCATGAAACTACGCGTCCTGTAGGGTATTAAGGTCTAAAATAGTAAAAAGAAATTCACTGGAAAGGCGCGCATTCTACCTTAACCAGCGCAACTAGCCTTAACCAACCAGATTGGAAAATATAAATTGTCACCGCACCAGATAAAGGTTGTCGACACCGACGTAGAGTTCGAGTGTGACGAAGAACTCCCGGTTCTGTTAGCCATGTCCAGAATTGGTAAAAAGGGTATCCCCAAAGGCTGCTTTGGCGGTGGCTGCGGTATTTGCCGCGTACGAGTGCTTGAGGGCGAATACACCACCGGCAAAATGAGTCGCGCCCACGTTAGCGAGGAGGAGCAGGCCGAAGGTTATGCCCTGGCCTGCAAATGCTACCCGCAGGGTGATCTAACCGTTAAAGTGGTCGGCAAAATTATCCGCGCGCTGCAGCGCTAATCGTCACTCGGATCGGCGTTAACCGCCGCGATTTTCTACCAGATGATCGACCACCGCCGGATCAGCAAGGGTACTGGTGTCGCCAATGGTATCGATCTCGTCCGCGGCAATTTTTCGTAATATCCGTCGCATGATTTTGCCAGAGCGGGTTTTTGGCAATGCCGGCGCCCACTGGATGACATCCGGGCTGGCGATAGCGCCAATTTCGTCGCGCACCAGTTGAATTAACGCTTTACGCAGCGATTCGCTCGGATCTACGCCGGCCATGGGCGTCACGTAGGCGTAGATTCCCTGGCCTTTAATGTCGTGGGGATAACCCACCACGGCCGCTTCTGCAATATCGTGGTGCAGCACCAGGGCGCTTTCGACCTCGGCGGTGCCCATGCGGTGACCGGAGACGTTGATAACATCATCGACTCGGCCGGTGATCCAGTAATAGCCATCTTCGTCACGACGACACCCGTCACCGGTGAAATATTTACCCGGGTAGGTTTTCAGATAAGTGTCAATAAAGCGCTGGTGATCGCCATAGACGCTGCGCATCATCCCAGGCCAGGATTGGTTGATGCAGAGATTGCCACTGGTTGCGCCACTCAGTTCATTGCCGTCCGCATCGACCAGACTCGGTTCGATGCCGAAAAATGGTCGCGTTGCCGAGCCAGGTTTCATCGGGGTTGCACCGGGCAGTGGGGTGATCATGATGCCGCCGGTTTCGGTCTGCCACCAGGTATCGACGATGGGGCAACGCTCTTCACCGACCACTCGGTGGTACCACTCCCAGGCTTCAGGATTGATCGGTTCACCGACGGTCCCCAGCAGCCGCAAGGACTTGCGACTGGTCTTTTTGACCGGCTCATCGCCGTCGCGCATTAAGGCCCGGAGCGCGGTGGGCGCCGTGTAGAAAATATTCACCTGATGCTTGTCGATCACCTGCCAGAAACGCGAACTGTCGGGGTAGGTGGGGATGCCTTCAAACATTAGCGTCGCGGCGCCGTTAGCGAGCGGGCCATAGACGATATAGCTGTGGCCAGTAACCCAGCCGACATCGGCAGTGCACCAGTAGACGTCGTTGTCGTGGTAGTCGAAAACGTATTTGTGAGTCATGGCGGCGTAAAGAATATAGCCACCGGTGGTGTGCAGAACTCCTTTGGGTTTGCCGGTAGAACCGGAGGTGTACAGGATAAACAGGGGATCCTCTGAGTCCATCGGCTCAGCAGGGCAGTCGTTACTCATGGCGGCGATGGCATCCTGATACCAGATGTCGCGACCTTCGTTCCAGTCGACGTCTGCTCCCGAGTGTTTAACGGCAATCACGGTATGGACATTGGGACATTCAACGAGGGCGGCGTCGACGTTGGCTTTGAGTGGCACGCTACGTCCGCCACGAACCCCTTCATCGGCTGTGATAACCGTCTGGCAGTCAGAATCGAGAATACGGCTGCGCAGGGCATCGGGGGAAAACCCACCAAAAACCACCGAATGCACCGCGCCGATGCGGGTACACGCCAGCATGGCTGCGGCGGCCGCGGGAATCATCGGCATGTAGATACAGACTCGATCACCCTTGTTGACGCCACGGGATTTGAGCAGGTTGGCGAGTCGACAGACTTCATCGTGGAGTTCGCGGTAGCTAATGTTGCGAGCTACTTCCGGGCTATCACCTTCCCAGATAATGGCTGTCTGGTCGCCACGGGTCGCCAGATGACGGTCCAGGCAGTTGTAGGCAACGTTCGTGGTGGCACCCAGGAACCACTTGACCTGGCCGGCGGCGAGATCTTCTTCTACTACCTTGTTCCACGGAGTTGACCAGTCAATTAGCTCGTTTGCACGATCTGCCCAGAAGTTTTCACGGTCGTCGATAGATTGTCGGTACCAGTCCGTGTAGCGGTCGTTATTAATAAAGGCACGGGCCCGGGTTTCATCGGGGACAGGATAGGTCAGTATTTCGGACATGTTTAGGCGTGGTCACAGTAAAGGGAATGGGAGCTGCAAACGAGCAGTAGAGCCATTCTGCAGCCAGTTACCAGCGGAAAATGTTTCCGCACAGCGGTAAAAATAGTAGCGTTGTTTTACCCGCCACAATACGGTCATAGGCTTTCAGGTCAGTAATTTCCAGTACGGCCTCATCGTTAAGGTAGGTGAGGTTGCGACTGGCGCCGTGCATTAGTTTGAAATTATTGCTGCGAGGGTCGTAGACAATGCGGGTATGGTCGCGGCGGCTGATTTCCCCGTCTGATTTGGCCCCAAAATAGAGAGGAATGTCCTGGTCAGGCGCGCGCCCCAGCGAATTCATGCCCGAGCGAATAGGACGAGACTGGCCTTTGCCCGGGCCGTCAACGATCACCAGCCAGCCGGTAACGTAGTCACCGCCGGCGGGCATTGCCGGTGTGCTGGCAGCGGTGGTGATGACGGTGGCGTCGAAATTATCGGCGGATTCCTCTACAGGTTCCGGGTTTGACGTTTGCTCGCTGGGAAAATCGGGCTGCAAAGGCGGCGGTTGGTCGAGTTTGGCGGTTGCCAGCTGGTCGAAGTAGTCCTCCCCCTGGGCCGTTGCCGCCAGATCAGACGCCGATGAATCCGAAATCGGAGAAGAGTGCTCGCCAGTTTCATCAAGATCGCTGGCATCAGGTAAAGGGTCGGCGGGCAGCGGTGGCGTTATCGGGTAGGCCTGGGACGTTGGTTCCTCTGCTTCACCCAGGTCAAGGTCAAACCCCCCGGCCATCTGGTCGATCATGCTCACCGGTTTGCCGGAAGAGGCTGTGCCAGTGTTACCGGGGTTTCCGGTGCTCACCATTGGCTCGGCAGAAGCAGGTTCAGGTGTTACCGGCGCGTCGAAAGCAGGTCCCAGCCCCGAGTCTGAATCAAACTCAAGCTCTGGTAAATGGGGAGGCGCAGGGGGCGGGGTAGCCGGAGCGCTTGGTTGCCCAGCCGACGCGGGCTCAGATGATGGAGTTGCCGGGTCGTTGTTGAATACGGCGGTTTTTTGCTGATCCGATGAGTCCTGCCAGTCCAGGTCGGGAGGAGCCGGTAAATCTTCGTCACCAAAAATAGCGGTTTCCTGCTGGTCAGCATTAAAAATCGCGGTTTCCTGTTGATCAGAATCGAAATCCCGTGGCGTACCATCGGGTTGACTTAACAGACCGGATTCCGGCTCCCCGGAATCGTGATCAAAGTCCAGGCTAATCGACTCGGAAGAAGGTTCGTCTTTGGAATTATCGGGTGCGTTGTCAAAATCACTGCTTAAGTCGGCAGAAGACTCGGGATCAAGGCCTGCCAGTTCGCTGATCATGCTACTGCGTGAGGGGATATCGGAAGGGGAAGAGGCTGGGTCATTACCGAAGAGTACGGTTTCGTCGTCATTAGGCTTGATGCGGCTCGACCCCTCGGTCGACTCCGCATCACCCTTCTTGCCAATAATTTTCTTAATCCAGCTCATAAGCAACGACCTGTTACTGATCGGTTCAAGGTTGCCACCAGGCAGATGGCAGAGGTATTGCCAGCGCAGTAAGACCGCGCGCCTCAAGTCTTAAAGTTAAGTCCCTTGTTGTAATGGTGCCGGTGATAGGATTTGAACCTACGGCCTACTGATTACGAATCAGTTGCTCTACCGAGCTGAGCTACACCGGCTTGTTATTCATTTGCAGTGGCTACCGACGCTTATCGGTGACCCGTTTTCATACTTGGCCTGCTGAAGCGCGCATTATAGCCACCCGACTGGGTGTATAGGAATTTATCAATGGAGAATGGTATTGAGTTAACGGTCAGCAGCATCGGCCCGATGCTCTGTTCCGTCGACAAATGACTGATGATCGTAGTCGCTGGCGTTAAGGGTTGGGCTGGAGCTGTCTCTTATACACATCTGACGCTGCCGACGAAGAGGATAGTGTAGA
>CAJXVN010000227.1 GCA_913060775.1 uncultured Gammaproteobacteria bacterium
GAGACAGGAATACGGCACCCGGGCTAACTGGAAAATGCTGCCGGTGAATGTGATCGACGGCAATCATTTTCTGCCCACCCACGTCACTTACCTGCAGTACCTGCAGGAACGCGGTAGCGAGATGGGCCACCCGATCCGCGACTTTCATGAAACCGTGCTCGGTAACGGCCACACCGTGTTCGAATACGAAGCGCCCTGGGGGCGACCGCAGGGCAAACCGGATGCCTCCTGGAGTGAGGAAGTTAATGCGCAGATCGAAGCCCGCAGAGCGGAATTAATCGAACGACTCGGCCCGGAGCTGGGGGATCGCCTCGCCCGAAAAAACCGCAACCTGGTGATTTTCCCCAATCTGATCATTAACGACATTATGGGGGTGACTATCCGCGTGGCCGAGCCGGTATCCGTTGATTTTATGGAGGTGACCGCCTGGCAAATTGCACCGGCCGATGATCCACCCGAGCTGGCGCAGGTGAGAAATGAGCAGTTTTTAACCTTCCTCGGCCCCGGCGGGTTTGCCACCCCCGACGACATTGAAGGCATGGAGGCCTCGCAGCGCGGGTTTGCCACCTATCGGGAAATGCCCTGGGTTAACTACTCCAAAGGTATTGCCGCCGAAATTGCTGGTGGCCTCACCAGTCCGGGGGAATCCGACTTTATGACCCGCGCCTTTTTTAATGCCTGGCAGGATTACCTCGGTATTACCCACTTCTCGGAGCTGCCATGAACAGTCAGCCGTCATCCCCACCCGCCAACCAGCCCGTGCAGAGCAGTGAAGTCGAAACCTTTCTCGCCACTGAAGCCTGGCTACTGGACACCTGGCAACTGGACCGCTGGATAGCACTGTTTGATCCCCGGGCCCGCTATCAGGTACCCAGCACCGACGGCCACCACCTGGATTCGGTGACCAGTCTCTATCTGGTGGACGACGATTACCGCCAGCTCTGTTTTCGGGCCAAGCGGTTTAACCTGCCCCAGGGACACGCCGAACAGCCCCACTCCATGACCCAGCGACTGGTCACTAACGTGCTGGTCCACGGCGAGCAGGATGGCGTGATCGATGTCACCGCCGGTTTCTCAATCCACCGTAGTCGTCACGGCACAGCCACTCAATACGTGGGTCGGTACGAACATCAGCTGATTCGCGTGGATGGCGAACTGAAATTTTTAAACCGCAAATCACTGCTGGTCATGCCCGGCCTGGGGGCCGCCGGTACCGTCAGCATTATTGTTTGAGCTAAGGCTGACGGACGAGAAAAAAGCCCATTAAAAGGCCACGTTTCGCATTCGGGCGATGCTTGCTGAAAACGATAACGCCTGGTGATCTTAAACCGGCACTTCCCGGTTAGTAACCACCTTACCAGCGAGCGTCGCCGATGGTCTGTCGACAACGCTCACTGGTTAAACGGCTGTTTTTAAACGAATGGACAATGAGAGATGATCAGGCCGCTACCTCTTCGTCCACACTGCTGGCTTCCAGTGACTGCAGTGGCCCGAAAAATTCGAACCGCACCCGCTCCTCCGGAATCCCCAGCCCTTTAGCAATGCGATGACAGCTTTCCATAAACGGCTTTGGACCCAGAAAATAGAAATCTAAATCTGCTGGGTCCTGTACCAGGGGTTCGATCATCGCCTGGTCGATGAAACCGGTGAGATGGCTGCTATCACTTGCCGAAGGGGCGCTGTAACAGTAGGTAACCGACAGGTTGTCATATTCGCTGGCCAGATCATCCACCTGCTGCTTAAACGCATGGTGACTTGCGTTGGTGGCGCAATGGAAAAACTGCACAGGACGCCCACTCTGCAGCGCCGGTTTGAGCATACTGATAGCGGGGGTAATGCCCACACCACCGGTAAGTAGCATTAAAGGCCGCGCCGACTGTTCCAGCACAAAATCACCCGCCGGAGCCGTGAGCTTGATTTTGTCACCCAGGTTCAGCGTGTCGTGCAGGAACGCGGAGACCTGACCGTCGTTCTCGCGCTTGATGCTCAAGCGGTAGTAACTTTCACCCGGTGAGTTGGAGAGGCTGTAATTACGGCGCACTTCCTGACCGTCGATGTTAAGCGTGATGCCGATATACTGGCCGGGCTTGAAATCTGCCAGAGGGCCACCATCGGCCGGCTCAAAGTAGAAGGAGGTGATCACTTCGCTCTCTTTTTCCCGGCGGGCCAGAACGAATTCCCGCTCACCGCGCCAGCCACCTGTTTTTTGCTCGTTGGCCTGATAAACGGCCTCCTCAGCGTTAATTAGAATCTCCGCCAGTTGCTGATAGGCTTCACCCCAGGCGCCCAGCACCTCGTCCGTGGCGGCGTCGCCGAAAACAATGGCAATCGCCTCCAGCAGGCATTCCCCAACGATGGGGTAATGTTCCGGTAGCACGGTCAGGGAGGCGTGTTTGTGCACAATCAGGGAAACCGCATCACCCAGCACTTCCAGCCGATCGAGGTTGGCAGCGTAGGCCACCACCGCGTTGGCCAGGGCCTGACGCTGGGTGCCCTCGCGCTGATGGTTTTCATTAAAGTAGGCTTTGACCTGGGGGTAACGCTCAAACATCAGCGGATAGAAGGTGCTGGTAATTTTCATCGCGTTCTCACGAACTGCGGGTAAGGTGGCTGCGATGATGTCTTTTGATTGTTGGCTGACCATCTTTTTCGACTCCTGGGTTTGATCCATCAATGGGTGGTGCAAAGGTTCGGTTACCCACTGCATAGCAAATGGCAGGCCAATTAATAACTGGTTATTTTATATAACCATAAACTATCTGTTGTATTTATGACATCAGCGGGTAAGATGTCATTTAGACATCAATGGTGTAAATATGACAACAGACCAGATTGCCGAACCTTTCATCGATATCGTTGCCGACCTTTCCCGGCATTTATCACCGGAGAACCGTTACCAGCGGTTGCTGACCACCTTTCGCACCACCTTTCCCTGTGATGCCGCCGCCCTGTTACGGCTGGACGGCGATGTCCTGATTCCGCTCGCCACTGATGGACTTGCAGAAGAGACCATGGGCCGGCAATTCAAGGTCGCCGAGCATCCCCGTCTGGAGGGTATTCTGCGCAGTCGCCAACCGACCCGTTTCCCGGTCGACACGCCGCTGCCCGATCCCTATGACGGACTCATTCCACTGACCGGCGACGATCTTCACGTTCATGACTGCATGGGATGCGCCCTCTATATTGATGACAACCCGTGGGGGGTAATCACCCTGGATGCGCTTGATCCAGGCGCTTTTGACACCCTCGACACTGCGCAATTGAGCGTGTTTATCCACCTGGCCGAAGCAACGGTAAAAGCCGCGGATCTGATTCAGAAACTCGAACACCAGGTGCAACATGAGCACCAGATCGCGCGGGAGATGCAGGCCAATGTCCAGCAATCCATGGTGGGCCAAAGCCAGAGCATCAAGGATTTAAAAAAGGAAATTTCAACGGTGGCCGCATCTGATCTGACCGTGCTGGTCTGCGGGGAAACCGGAGTTGGTAAGGAGCTGGTGGCCCGGGCGATTCACGACCAGTCCCACCGCCGGGAAGGCCCGTTGATTTACGTGAACTGTGCGGCCCTGCCGGAAAACCTGGTTGAAAGCGAGCTGTTTGGCCATGTTAAGGGGGCATTTACCGGGGCCGCAGACGCACGATCGGGGAAATTCGAGCTGGCAGACGGCAGCACGCTATTTCTGGACGAGATCGGCGAGATTCCCCTGGCTACCCAGACCAAATTATTAAGGGTCATGCAGAGTGGCGAAATTCAGCGCGTCGGCAGCGACCAGAACCTTACGGTGGATGTTCGGGTGGTGGCAGCCACCAACCGTAATTTGCAGGAAGAGGTCTCGGCCGGGCGCTTCCGCGCAGACCTGTATCACCGGCTCAGTGTCTACCCGATTTATGTGCCGCCGTTACGGGACCGGGGGCGGGACATTCTGTTGCTGTGCGGGTACTTTCTGGAGCATAACAGTCGGCGAATGGGACTGCCCAGGGCGCGACTCACCCCGGAATGTGAGCCTATTTTGCTGGCCTATTCCTGGCCCGGAAACGTGCGTGAGCTGGGCCACTGCATTAGCCGCGCACTACTCAAGGCGCGCGGTGATTATCGACTGGAGGACCACTCGATTATTTCCATTACGCCAGAACATCTGGATATCAGTGCTGAAAACAATGCGTCCCCGGCCACGCCTTTACCGGTGAGTAACGCTGCCCCGACGGCAGCCGCTGTTGCCAACCGCGAGGCCCTGACGCTGAAAGAAGGTATCGATCAGTTTCAACGGCTCTGGATTGCAGAACAGCTGGAACAGAACCAAGGCAACCAGGCGCAGACTGCTCGCCAGCTGGGGATGGACCGGAGCAATTTTTACCGGCTATTAAAACGCCTGCAGCTGAGCTGATTTAAGCGGCCTGTCTGCCGACTGAAATCCTTCGCGTTTTTCGAACAACTCATTAACGCGCAAAACACCGCTGTTCTGCTGATCAGACCAGTCCTTAACCGGCACCCCATCGTCGCTCGGATTCGCACGAGCCGGCCTGCCCTCTCCTGCCTGGCAATTATCGACAACACTCAAGGAAGGGCTTCATAAACCACTGGCAAAATTTTTTGAAAATCCCCCTTGAAAAATGGAGCAGCAAACTTATTTATGTGAGTGACGGGGTATGTCTCACCGTGGAGTATCCCGCCATTTATTGAATTTATTTTAGATTGCTTCTTATGGAGCTGTCTCTTATACACATCTCCGAGCCCACGAGACCTCTCTACATCTC
>CAJXVN010000228.1 GCA_913060775.1 uncultured Gammaproteobacteria bacterium
CGAGATGTAGAGAGGTCTCGTGGGCTCGGAGATGTGTATAAGAGACAGGCGTGAAAGCCTGGTGACAAGACCGGCAAGAGCCGCTCAGCTTGGCCACCAGGCCGCCACTATCTGGTTCACCGGCCTGTCTAAAAGCGGTGCCGATACCCTGGTGCTGGGGCTGGAAAAAGCGCTGTTTGATTTGGGCGTGAAGGCGAAATCAATACTCGGTAACGATTTGCGCCAGGATCTTAGTCAGGATCTGGGCTTTGGTGGCGATGATCGTAGCGAGAATGTTCGCCGCGCCGCCGCTCTGTGCCGTTTACTGAATGATGCCGGGGTAATCACGTTGGTGGCGATCACCGCACCGACCTTCAACGACAGGGAGCAGGCCCTGCAGATCACTGGCGCGGACAGCTTTCACGAAATTCATGTCGTGGCGACCATTGAAGAGTGCGAGGCCAGAGACAACACCGGTGTTTATCAACGCGCTCGCAATGGCGAGATCAGCAACCTGCCGGGAATTAACGGCCCCTACGATGCACCCGTGGATGCGGCCTTTAGTATTACGCCGTCCGAGCAGTCGCTGGAAGAAATGACCGACGCCGTCCTCGGCTACCTGGCCAGACTCAAAATTACCGGTTAGCGCAGACCAGACACCTGTGGGAGCGACTTCAGTCGCGACTCGGCGGTTCCGGCAATCGACCTTCATTCTGTAGGAGCGGCTTTAGCCGCGACAGCGGTGTGTTCGACTACCTCCGCTGTCGCGGCTAAAGCCGCTCCTACAAAACGGAATACGGTTCAGAGGATTGTGAGCATTGACAGCCAGCCTCACCAAAGCCGTCCTCTACTTAAGCGTATAGCCCCGAGCATCGTAGTCAAAACCGAGCAGTTCAAAATCGGTGTGGGGATAAGGCGCCCGTGGATTAAGGTAATAGGCACGAATTTCGGCGATCAACTGATCTTCAAACGAATACCATTCAGCACCACGGATCATCTCGGTGTCGCTGCTCCCTGGCGGCGTCCAGCGCATCGACCATTCGATGACCGCCTCGTTGCCGTGGACGATGCCGTGATCGATCGTCCAGTGACCATCAATTTTCGGTTGCATGGAACTCCAGTAATGGGCCAGCGCTGCAGAGCCACGCACCGGGTCGTGGTGGGTGTAGTAATGCACCACATCTTCGGTGAAGGTGGAGCGCATTAACGCCTCATCGGCTGTGTTGCAGCCGTGGTAATACCGGTCGATAGTCTGTAGATACGGATGGTCCATCAAAACACCTGATTCCAGCCGTAAACCTGATCAACGGCAAAAAACCCATACCTGGCCAGGGGGTCAGCATCGTGTAATTCACGTGCCTGCTGCTCTGACTCGGCCTCAAACACATTGATGGCGTTTTTGAACCCTTCACAGGGGCCGCCGCTAATCAGACCGCCGCTGGCCCGCAGTTGGGTCAGATGACTTAAATGATCGACAAGCACCTTCGCCAGGTCACTGCTCACGCCCAGACCAGTTAATTCATTCAGGTCGAGCACTTTGCCATCTTTAGTGGCCTGGTCGATGGCGGCAAACGCACCGGGTGGCAGGTCGTTCTGCAACCTGGCCGTTTTATCGGGATCAAACCGGGAAATGATGACGTATTGCATGGGTTTCTCCTCCCCCTCGACGCTGGTAGAAGCAGTCTATTACACAGACCGGTTTGCGGGATAACCGACCGTTACTCCGCGTTGCCATCGATCTCGTCGAACACCTCTTTGGCTGCATGCAGGCCATTGATTGCAATTGGAAAACCGACGTAAACAATCTGCTGGCTGATAATTTCAATCACCTCATCGCGGGTACAGCCGGCGGCCAGCGCACAATGGATATGCAGTTTCAGCTCAATGGGTGCCTGAATTGCCGTGAGCACCGCGACGTTAAGCATTTCCCGGGTTTTGGTGTCTAGTCCCGGGCGAGAGAGCACGTCGCCAAGCACAAATTCCATCGCATATTTGCTGACATCTGGCGCGATGGTGTCGAGCCAGCCGACCATCTCACCACCGGCTCCCCCCGTTTCGGAGCCGCCAGACAGCTCTTTTAATTTTTCGATACCTCGGGCGTAACGCTCTTTATTGGTTAAATTTTCTTCAATCATTGCTTTTCCTCCTCAGGATTTCAAAATAGCAGCTGTTCATACGTTTTTGATTTTTTTTTTGACTCAATTCACTGGCCGATACAAATCAATCAGCCAACGAGCCGACGACAATGCGCGCGGTTTCCTTATCGGGAAACATCATCTCTAGCCAGTTTTCGCTAAGGGGCGTGATCACCTCGATAAACATACCCGGCATTTGCTGGCCGCCATCGAAATAACCAAAACCCATCAGCGGCGGAATTGCCGCACTCTGGCTAACAACAACGCCCTCATCCGCCAGGGTATCAATGGCCTGCTGATGCTCCTCGGGCGAACAGATGGTTACCATTATGTGGTGCATGGTCTCGCCATATCTGGCGATGGCATCGCGATAGACGGTGGGCCCTTCGAGCGGCTGGACAAGCTCCATGCAGACCTGGCCACGGCGACCAATAGCCAGGGTCGCGGTATGTTCGACCGACTCGCCGTAATAAGTAGCGCCTTCGACGCCAGCGCTGGTATCGATACCAATGGGTACCCAGGCACTGATGCCCAGAATTTTTTCATACTGCTGCTGAGCCGCTTCAAGATCATTGACCATCACCGACACCTGATAGAGCTGCTGTACCGGCAGCACTGCATCGTGAGCATATTCAACAACTTTCAAGGGTTCGCTGCCATCACCGTGACCCTCGACCAGTACAATCCCCAGCCCGCCAAGTACCCCGCGACTGTCAAGCACGGTGCGATCACCCTGGTCTGCCGAATCGGTCTGCAGCACGCCAATCTGCTCGCCTTTAAGCCCCGGCAGCAGATCGGCGACCGGCTGTTCTGCCGTGGCAACAATGTGGCTTAGCCCTTCCCCATGACTGGCGAGAAAATCACTGTAAAAGCTTTCACCGGATAGCGGTTCCACCACTTCGAGTTCCACTGGCCCGGCGCTGCCGGCAGCAACTCGATAGCGATAACCGGCACCACTAATCTCACGGATTTCCCACCGTTTAACCCCAAAATAGCGGGAGTAAGCCTCGAGTACCGCCTCGGCATTGACGGCGGTGATACCCACCCGGTTGACTGTTGCGAGGGGAAGAACTGGGTTCATGACTTCTACCTTTCCGTTATTTCAGATTATCTAGAGATCAAGCGGTATCAGCAACATTGCGCCGGTCATCACCACCGCCAACAGCACACCCACCATAAACGCGTAGCCGGCAAAATCGGCAAATTTAAGGCCGGTGATAGCGACAATCGGTATCGCCATATAAGGGTGAATCAAATTGGTCAGGGTGTCGCCATAAATATAGGCCATGGTGACGGTCACTTCCGACACCCCCAGTGTTTGGGCCGCCTCGAGCAGGTAGGGCGCTTCGATCATCCATTTGGAACCGCCGGAGGGAATGAAAAAATTCATCACCGCCGAGTAGACATAAACCACCAGCGGAAACATTTGCTGGCTGGAAAACGCGACGAATAACCCGCCCAGCCAGCTACCCAGCGCCGTGCCGGTTAGCAGACCGGATATGGCTGCATAAAAAGGGAACTGCAAAATAATGCCCCAGGCAGCGTCCAGTCCCCGACGTACCGAGGCGGCCATTGATAGCGGGTTGCCGTGGAGCAACATGGCCCCACCCAGAAACACCGCGTTATACGCATTGATATTCCAGCTGGCGCCAAAGCCTTTTGTAGCGATGGAATGCCCCAGGGTATAGAGCATCAAGACTCCGGCCAGGTAACACCAGAAACGCTGGTTCTCCAGCCATCCCGCCGGGGAGTTACGACGCTCCGGCAGCTCTGGCGGGGTCGGTAATATCCGGTTAATTCGCTCTTCATCAAAAGTCACCACACGCATGCCCGGCCGCGGATGCAGCAGCACCGCACCCACCACGCTGACCACGCTGATGACCGCAAGCACGGTCAGATTAAAACTGGAAAAAATGGTTTCGGTAATTGGAATCAGCCGATCCAGACTCGGCTCACCGACCGCCGGATTGATCAGTGGATTATCCGGGGTAGCGACAATCAACGCCGCCGACCCCGATAGCCCTGCATTGGTGACCGTGCCCACACCCATAAAGGCAGCCGCGGACATCACCCGTACATCGGTATTCGGGTTGCGCCGCGCCAGGAAGGGAATGAACATGGCGCTGACTACGAAACAGAGCGCCCAGTTCAAATAACCGGTCAGGGTGGTAACAATCGCCATCAACAGCACCGCCTGCAGCGGTTTCTCTGGATTAGGAATCGAGGCGAGTTTGTCAAAAGCTCGAAAGCCCAGGGGCGACATCACGCAGGCATAGGCTGCGAGTATGGAAATGGAGAACTGCATGGTGATGCGCAGAAAGCCCCACATGCCATTACCCCAGGCAAGTACGGACTCCTCGACCCCGGAGCCAGCACCAAAAATTGCTAGCGCGAAGGCCACCACCGTGAGGACCATACAAACCACCCAGGCCTCCGGGATATATTTCTCCGCAATGCGAGACGCGCCCTCACCGGCTCGGCTAAAACTTTCCAGTAGTGCCACTGCATCCTCTCCTGGCGACTAAACCGGCGTAAACCGGCAAAAAAAAAGCCGCTGGTGTTAACAGCGACTTCGAGTTGAGTCAGGCTGCGTCTATCTTCTTT
>CAJXVN010000229.1 GCA_913060775.1 uncultured Gammaproteobacteria bacterium
TCTACACTATCCTCTTCGTCGGCAGCGTCAGATGTGTATAAGAGACAGATCATGAACACATTGGCTGGACTGGCGGTACTGAGTAACCAGCGCACCGCTGGTGCTGGTCGCTCTCCGCGGTGAAAAAGCTCTGGATCAACGTCCACCTCGGGAACAAAGGTATCGAGCATCTGCTGCTCGATGGCGATCATCTGCTCGAGGTTGTAACCAGGGGGTGGAAACATGAGGGTGAAGGTAACGGGTTCCTCACCCTCCGGGAGGTATTCGGCTTTTGGGGTAAGTGCCCAGACCAGCGCAATGGCCAGCAGCAACACCCCGGCAATGAGAATAATCTGCCGTTCGGTCCCCTGCATGAGCCACTCGACGACCCTCATCACCAGTCGATTGAAGCGATTACCAATTCGATTCAACAGAAATGTGGGATGACTGACGGGGTCACCACCCCCCGCCAAATTAGCCGACGCCGAGGGCACCAGGGTAATAGCGACCATCATTGAGAAAATAATCGACGCGGAAATAGCGATGGCAATATCGGAATAAAGCTGACCGACCTCCTCCTGCATGGTCATCAGCGGCACAAACACAAATATGGTGGTTAACGTCGACGCAAGCACCGCCGTCCAGACCTCGCGCACCCCGGCCAGTGCCGCATCAAAACGTTCCTTTCCCATCTGCCGATGACGCTGTATGTTCTCCAGTACCACAATGCTGTTATCCAGTGTCATGCCAATGGCAAAAGCAACGCCGGACAGCGAAATAACATTAATCGTACGACCGGTCGCCAGCAATCCCAGAAACGCAGCAATGGTACAAATTGGAATACCAACGGCCCCGATGAAAGTGGAAGAAGCCGAGCGCAGAAACAGGTAAAGCACGCCGAGCGCCAGCAGCGCGCCGAGCACCAGGTTCGAGGCAATCACCCCAACCGCCTGCTTAATATAAATAGTGTCGGCGTGCAGAAACCGAAGATAGAGCCCCTGCGGCTCCATCAGGTCTGGATTGATATGATCGTTGACGGCGGCAGCCACGCCGTCGGCCACTTCCATGATATTCGCGCCACGCTGCCGCTTAATGCTGACCATGAGACCCAGATCACCGTTATAGCGCGATACATTCCGCTGCTCGGCCACGGTCATTTCGGCGTAGCCCAGATCGCGCATGTAAATCAGCTCACCGTCTCGCCGGGCAATAACGCTATTTTCAATCTCAGCGACTGACTCAAACCGGCCCATGGTGCGCACCAGGTAACGACGCTTACCGGCATCGAGGTCACCACCGGATACATCACGGTTGCGGCGCAGCAGCGCCTGCCGGAACTCACTCAACGTAATCTGCCGTTCAGCCAGTTTGGCCGGGTCTATATAAACCCGCACCTGACGATTCATACCCCCATCGATGCGCACCTCCGAAACCCCAGCCACCCGCTCAATTCTGGTTTTTACATGATCTTCCAGGTAATCAAGCTGGTTCTGGATATCGATGCCCAGCGGATTACCCGCTGCCGGTTCGGCGATATAGAAAATAAACCAGTTATCGGAAAATGCCGAGGTGAGAATGCGCGGCTCATCCACATTTGGCGGGTAATCCTCCACCTGGGACAGGGCGTTGTTGGTGCGAATCAACACCTCATTAATATCGGTACCCAGCGCAAATTCCAGCTCCACCACAGCCATGCCGGTGTTCGCGAGCGAGGTCATCTTCTGCAAGTTTGGCAGGGTGCGAAGAAACTCCTCCTGCTCGACAATAATCTCCCGCTCGACATCCTGGGGTGTTGCGCCGGGCCAGACGGTCTCCACCGTGAGGGTGGTCATGTCCATATCCGGGATCATCTGAATCGGCACCCGAAATATCGATACCAGCCCCAACACCGTCAGTACCAGCGCCGCTACCGCTACAATCACACCGTTATTAATTGCGGCACGAAACATCGGCTCTCCCCCTGTTAGCGCTAATGTTCCGCGAGAATACGCACTGCTAATCCCGGCCGCATTCGCTCGTTGCCCTGTTCAACAATCCGGTCACCGGCCGCCACGGGTCCGCCAGTGATTTCTATCAGACCGCCAGCAGCACGCCCGGTGGTAACCGGCGCCGGCGCAACCTGTAACTGATCACCCTCACCGGTAATTTTCCACACCAGGGTAGTACCGTCTGCCTGACGCACCAGTGCATCAACCGGGACCTGCAACACCGGTTGATCGCTACCGGTCAGACTGATGTGGATGTCAACCGACATACCCGGCGCCAATCGATTAGCCGGATTAGGCAAATCAATTAATAACGGAAAAGTTCGGCTATTTGGATTGGCGGCAGTGACCTTCCGAGTCACCCGCGCATTAATTGTTTCACCGGCCAGCGCCGGGAATTCCAGCGCCACGCTAGCACCTTCTGCTACCTGCGAAAAATAGCGCTGGGGCAGCGGTGCGGTAATTCGCAAGACAGCCATTTCGTCTAACTCTAATAACGGATCACCGGGGCGCACCCAGCTGCCCACTTCAGTTTGCTTACGGCTAATCACACCGGCAAAGGGCGCTTTTATCAGATGACGTTTCAATTCATCATTTGCCAGGGCCAAGCTCGCCTGGGCGGCAGTACGATCGGCCGTTGCACGCCTGAGTTCCGCTTCAGCGATGTCGTAACTATCCTGGGCAGCTGCCTGAGATTTCAGTAGTTCACCCTGGCGCTGTTCTTTAAGTCGAGCGAGTTTAACCCCGGCATCCGCCCGGGCTAGCCCGGCACGCTGAAAATCCACCGCCAGCTGGGTCGGTTGATCACGCAGTTTTACCAGCGGGTCTCCCGCTGTTACCTGGTCGCCATCGTCAACTAGTAACTCGCTAACCAGGCCCGCAAGTTCCGCAGAAAGCACGCTATGGCGTCGCGCTTCAACCGACCCGGTGAGTTTAAGTTCACTGGGTAGCTTGCCGGACTGAATCGTCACAGAGGTAACTGGGGCTGCCCCCCCTTGGGCATTAACCGGCAACCCTGAAAACACCGCTACCATTAGCAGAGTACCGATTAAAATGGCTCGGCTATCCACCCTCCCGTTAAAGTCCTCCATGCCTCTCCCCATTATTTCCAGCGTCCAGAATCCTTTCTCGAAATAGTTATAGTACACACCGCTGCAACAGGAGAAGCTAATCGCGGAATTATTCCCGGGGGCAGAGGCTCGCGAACACAATCATTACATCAACTGCAACTCGAGTGAACTCAACCCCGATAAACCGTCAGACCCAGGGATTGGTCACTCATCATGCCTGATCGTCAACACCGGACAGGGCGAAGAACGCACCACGTATTCGGCCGTACTGCCCAGTAGCAAATGTTTGATTCCGCTATAACCATGGGTGCCAAGCACAATCAGATCGATTGCCTGAGTCGATGCGCACTTGACCAGTTCAGTCCCCGGATGACCATGAAGAATAATCGGCGTCTCCCGGTGGCAGTCAGCGAAGTGGGTTTCACTAATCAACGCCAGCCGCTCCAGTGCGCGATCTTCTAGGTCTGGTTCGTAAACTGACGCCATACTCAACTCAGCCGGCATTGGCACCGGTTCAATGACATAGGCCATCAGGACCGTTGCGTCAAACAGGTTCGCCATCTGCGCCGCGTAGGTAAGCGCACGGACACCCGGGTCCGAAAAATCAACCGGGGCCAGAATGTTTTTAATTGCTACTTTATTCATACCTTATCTCCCAATTATTGATCACGGCCATCAATCGGCCCAACCGTCAGCACAGGACAGCTCGCACCCCGCACCACCCGTTCAGCCCTGCTGCCGAGTAGCAGATGACGAAATCCGGAGTGGCCGTGGGTACCCATTACCACCAGATCGAAATCCTGCTCCTCGACCGTGCGCACGATTGCCGCAGCCGCCTCTCCTTCAGCGACCAGTGTCACTGCTTTAACGCCGTGACGAACCTCCGTGTCTCGCAGCTCGGCGAGCTTGGAGTTAATACGATCAGCCTGATTGGCTTCGATAATGGCCGCTGTATTAAATTCCATTGGCGCGACCACCGGCTCAATCACATAGAGCAAATGCAACTCGGCGCCTGTGCGGTGAGCGAGCTCCTCAGCATGAGCAAGCGCCCCCAGCGACGCAGAAGAAAAATCCACTGGTACTAAAATTTTTTGAATTTCGACGGTCTTCATCATCACCTCCTGGTTTGAGCATCTGATTACCGCAATCACCGGCTACCTGCTTTTATGATCGACGTACACGATCAGGCAGCCTTGAGTTAAATCAATTTTATCCGTTATCGGCCTGATCAATCTCAATCAGCTGCCGATCGTGCCTTTTCCCCAGCAGCAGAATCGTCATGAGAGCCCCTAAAAGGGCCATTGCCATATCTGACTGAGTATCCCAGACATACCCCTGAGTGCCCAGAAACGACTCTGCAGCCTGGTCACTGAGTAGCGCCACCCACCACTCGATTAATTCGTAGAAAGCACTGATAGCCAGCGCCAGAGAAATGACAAACAGGTCCAGCCACCGACCGGTCGGCACCACGCTCAATCTAACCAGAACTTCACGAGCAACCAGAGCGGGCACCAGCCCCTGTAACAGGTGACCGAACTTATCGTAGTTATTACGCTGCCAACCAAACGCCGACTGGAACCATTCGCCGATGGGCACCTCCGCATAGGTGTAATGCCCGCCGACCATCAACGCCACGCCTGTCTCTTATACACATCTGACGCTGCCGACGA
>CAJXVN010000230.1 GCA_913060775.1 uncultured Gammaproteobacteria bacterium
AGATGTAGAGAGGTCTCGTGGGCTCGGAGATGTGTATAAGAGACAGCCTTCAGTCGCCGCTCTTTCGCGGATATGTTTGACCAGCGTTTGCCCAATCCCCCGGTTTTGCCAGAGCGGATGAACCACAATTCGCATAATCCGCTCGCCCTCCATGGCGGCAGCGCTTTCGATCCCCAGGTGGCCGATCAGTGTCTGGGCGATCAGATGGCCTCGTGGGCGTCGCTCGCCGCTAAAGACTTTGTTGGCTAACGCTGCCTCAATATCTCCTTCGCGGCAGACGAGCGCTGCGGCGATCACCTGATCCCGCCACACCGCTGTCCATATCCGCACGTTAGGGCCATCCAGTAATTGCCGTAAATCAAGGGGTCGTGTTCGGTAGTGAGCCATCACCAGCAAACTGTAGATCGCGCGCAGCTGGGTTTCGTCGTGTATCAACTGGTCACGATTAACCCGGGTAATGGTGGGGGCGTCTTCATCCAGGTCTTCGGGGCAGGGCCTTGGGTCGAGGTTGGCGTTGAGTACCAGGGTCTGGAACAGTGTCTGTTCTAGTGGGTCGTTTTCGGCATAACGGATGGGTTGTTGCAGATCGATCCGTCGCCACCCCGGGGTGGTTTGATCAAGGTGTTCGGTAAAGCGCAATAAAAAACCTCGGCCACTGCCCTCATAGCCGTGTGTGGTCGTGGCAAATGCAATGCGCGAGTAGTGTTTCAGTAGTTGTTGCAGCAGATGGACGGGTAACCCAGCTGCCTCGTCCACCAGCAACAGGTCACAACTTATCGGGTTTTCAATAAGCTCATCGGGGGCAACATAGATGAGTTGAGCGAGTCCTGGGGATGCTTGACTGGCTTGCTCTGAGAGGGTTGTTTCGGCGTGTTTGAACAGGCTGTCACAGGCCGATTTCCGGGGTGCCGTGACCAGGATTTTGTCGCATCGAACCGCTAGTAAGCTGGCGGCCGCGATGCCCATGGCGGCCGATTTCCCCCGGCCTCGATCAGCGATTAATACGGCCGGTCGTCGTCGGTGGCCAATAACGACACTGGTAATCGCGTCGACCGCTGTCTGCTGGTCGTTAGTCAGGCCGGTCAGGGGCAGGGCGGTTGGAGCGGCCCCGTTCGGCTGATCACTGTCAGTGCTGGCGGCGTTAAATTTCCACTCACCGCCACAGCTCCAGCGAATGACCTGACGGTCCATTCCTAACTGCAGGATCAGACGACGAATGAACCGATTGCCAATCTGTTCGGCGCCATAGGGGTGTACCGCAATCCGGGCTTTATCGAGGTCCGGTGCGGCGGGCCACTCAAGGGCGTCGGGTGTCAAAAGTAAGGCAAGACCACCAGCTCGAATCGCTCCACAGGCGGCAGCCAGTGCGTCGGGGTTAAAGCGTTGATGAGCATCGAATACCAGGGCGGGAATTTCAGTCCCGAGCAGTTCGTTAGCCTTGTGAGCCCCCAGGTGTGTCACGCCCCGGGGTGGGCGGTCTGAAATCCAGACCGTACCAGGAACAATAAAACGGGTGATCTCTCGGGCCGTTTTCAGGCAATCCTGGTGGTTGCCCGTTAGCCAGATCAGGCGGCGATGGCGCTGCTCGCGAGCCTGCGTTAGCAGTGCTTCAAGCGCGAGTCGCTGGTCGCCGGTGATGGAGTTGACGCGGGTCAAATGAAACGCTTTTTGATGAGTGTCAGGAGCCGATGCAGCTGCCCAGGGAGCCCGTTGGGGGCGATACTAAAGCGGCGTGCTAGTCCGAGTTTCACCCCCCCTGTACAAGGAGTAAGTTGGTGACTGATAAACATGATTTGATTCATGAGTTTCCCGAGTATCGCGATGCTATCCATGAACTAAAGATGAAGGACAACCATTTTGCCCGTCTGTTCGATGAATATCATGACATTGATCATGAAATCGTTCGTATCGAAAATGGTGCTGAGGCTTCCTCGGACGATTATCTGGAAGATCGAAAGAAAATTCGCCTCAAACTCAAAGATGAACTTTTTTCGATGTTACGTCGGGAAACCTGAGCACGCCAGCCCAACCCGCGGATGGTTTGACGGTGGAGATTTCGGGATACAATCTCAGACTCACCTTGGGAGGGGGAGCCATGACAACCGATTACATTTCAGCCGATTCGCACATCGTTGAGCCACCAAACTGTTATATCGACCATATTGAGCCCAGTTACCGAGACGTGGCGCCACGGATTGTCCGCCACCCAGATGGGTTTGATACCTACTATGTCCGCGATATGGAGAAGACGGCCTCAGTCGGGCTTATTGCCGCTGCAGGTCTGCGCAATGAGGCTCAACAAAAGTTTATTGCAAGCGCGACCTTTGATGAGACCCCCCGGGGTGGCTGGAATCCGGTGGATCGTTTGCTGGCGCAGGACGAGGACGGTATTGGCGGCGAGGTGATTTATGCCTCTTTAGGAATGGTGTTGTGCAGCCACCTGGATTACGACTACATGAATGCCTGTTTTCAGGCCTATAACCGTTGGCTGGAAACTTTTTGTGGTCACGCGCCGGACAGGCTATTTGGTCTGGCGCAGACAGCCATGGTGTCGGTTGATGACGCTATCGATGATTTCAGAAAAGCCAAGGCAATGGGCTTCGTCGGCATGATGATGCCAGGAAATCCGCAATACGAGGATTATGACCATCCCGACTACGACGCACTCTGGGAGTGTGCGGTCGACCTTGATATGCCAATCTGCTTCCATATTCTTAGTTCCCGCGGCGGTGAAATTTCCAAGGCGCTGGAGGCCAATCGCGGACATCCACTCAACGCTTTTCTCAAAATCATGCGTTCGGTTCAGGACATGATTGGATTGTTTGTGCTCGGTGGGGTTTTTGAACGCCACCCAGGGTTGAAGATGGTCTGCGCCGAAGGCGACGCCGGCTGGTTGCCACACTACTCCTATCGTATCGATCACGCGGTGACATTCCATAATCCGGGCGGTAATATTGAAGGCTTCTCGAAAATGCCCAGCGAATACATTCGTGACAATGTCTGGGTCACTTTTCAGGATGACTGGAGCGCATTTCAGGTCAAGGACCTGCTCAATATTGACCACCTGCTGTGGGCCAATGACTATCCCCATTCGGATTCGACCTGGCCCTGGTCGCAGGAGATGCTGGTGGATCACAGCAAAAATCTGACCGACGTAGAACGCCGGAAGATTACCAGCGGCAACGTCCGGAATTTATTCGGTCTACCCGGCTGATTTTCGGACTTTGATGTGTGCAGACCTGGCCGGGGCAGCAAGGCGCCTTAAACCCATTTCTAGAGAGACCCTGATTGACCACGGAGTTAACGGAAGAGGTATTGTCAGTTCGTGCCAATGCAGTCGCGCTTTATGATCAGAAGACTGTCCAGAACAGCATTGAGTTGCTAGCTGAATCGGTAACCGCTGAATACCAGGGGCTTAATCCGTTGCTACTGGTGGCGCTAAAAGGGGGCTGCTTCCTCGCTACCAAACTCATGGAGCAGCTCGATTTTCCGCTGCAGATGGATGTGCTTCATCTAACGCGTTATGCCGATGGTTTGACGGGCGGCGCACTGGAACAACGCGTATTGCCCTCAACTGACTTGACTGGCCGTCACCTGTTGATAGTAGACGACATTCTTGATCAGGGGCTGACTCTGCAGGGAATGGTCGGCTTTTGTCAGCAACACGCTCCCGCATCGATTAGGTCGCTAGTGCTTGTCGATAAGCAATGCGAGCGCGCCGTGGAGATCAGCGCTGATTACGTGGGCCTTAGTGCGCCCGATCGTTACCTGTTTGGCTGCGGTATGGATTACAAGGGTTACTGGCGGAATTTGCCGGCGATCTATGCAGTGGCCGAATCGTGACCGTTAGTAAGTCGTCGCCCGCACGAAACCAGCTGGCTTTAATCACCGGTTCCGGGGCCAGCGCGATCGATTCCATGCAGCGGATCGAGCCGCTCATCCTGAAAACCCCGTATGGGCCTCACTCCCCGGGTCTGGCTCGCGTTGAGTGGCACGGGCGGCAGCTATTCCATCTGCCCCGGCATGGCGCGGATCATAATCTTGCACCGCATTTAGTTAACTACCGGGCTAACCTCTGGGCGTTGCATCAACTGGGCGTGTCCCAGGTGTTAGCTTTGGGTGCCGTGGGCGGCATCCGGGAGGACCTGATTACGCCGGGCTCTCTGGTGATTCCTGACCAGTTAATCGACTATACCTGGGGTCGTGACAGCAGCTTCTTCGACGGCGCGACCGGGGAGTTGAAACACATTGATTTTACGTTGCCGTTTACCGCTGGATTACGCAAAGTGCTGTCGAGGGCAGCGCAGGCCAATGGGCAGTCCTGCCTGAATGGCGGGGTTTATGGGGTGACCCAGGGACCGCGCCTGGAAACCGCAGCAGAAATTGAGCGGCTGCAACGGGATGGCTGTGACCTGGTTGGGATGACGGCCATGCCGGAAGCGGTGCTGGCTCGAGAGCTGGGGATCGAGTATGGGTTTCTGGCGGTGGTGGTCAACGCTGCTGCCGGTCGCGGTAGCGTGCCGATTACCGATGAGTTTGAGCAGCAGATGGCCGGTGCGGTGGGGCACGCGTTAAAACTATTAAGTGCGGCCGTATGCGAGCTGTTGCCTGAGTAGGAAGTCCGGTTCATTCAGGAATTAGTGGTCAGTCGCCTGACCTCCCGATCTTTATTTTTCCGCCAGCTGTTCCTGTTT
>CAJXVN010000231.1 GCA_913060775.1 uncultured Gammaproteobacteria bacterium
ACTATCCTCTTCGTCGGCAGCGTCAGATGTGTATAAGAGACAGCTCCTGGCCGGCGCCCTGCTCGGCAGCGGTCGCAGTTATGGCGGCAGTGGATTTGGCGGAGGTGGCCTGGGCGGCGGCGGATTTGGCGGCGGTGGCGGCGGTTTTTCCGGCGGCGGCGCGAGCGGAGGCTGGTAGATGACACAGCTAACTGAACAGGACCTTGCGCGTATTTCCGCGGCGGTGGCCGAGGCAGAACAGCACACTAGCGGCGAGATCGTGCCGATGATTGTCGCCCGCAGCGACGACTATCCGGGGGCTCGCTGGCGGTTAGCCATCGTTACCGCGCTACTGTTTGGACTCGTCACCAGCTTCTGGCTGGACAGTCAGACCAATATGGGTAACCCCACGTGGATTCTCTGGGCAGAAATCCCCGGTCTTTACATTGGCTACTGGCTCGGAAGTTTCGATGCGGTTTTGCGGCCCTTCCTGGTTAGCAGCAAAGTCGACGAAGAGGTTCATCAGCGGGCACTGCAGGCTTTCGTCTCCCATAATCTTCACGCTACCCGCGACCATACCGGCATTCTCATCATGGTGTCACTGCTCGAACACCGGGTGGAGATTCTGGCCGATAGCGGGATCAACTCCAGAGTCCCAGCCGATGCCTGGCAGCAGATAGTTGCGGATATGCTGGCCCAGATCAAAACTGGCGACCTTGTTGAAGGCCTCTGTATTGCGGTACGCGAATGTGCCGAGGTACTGGCCGCTGAGTTCCCCGGCAGTCACGACAATCCGGACGAAATCAGCAACCGAGTGATCGTAGAGATTTAGCCTTAGACTGCCGACCTCGCTATTGATTGGCCGCCGCAACCGTGATTAATAATTTACTTCGCTAACAGGCTGTCGCTGTACTGGCCAAGATGGTGATGATCATCACCCAGCCAGGTATTAATCGCAGTCAGTCGTTTAAAGTAATGGGACACATCCAGCTCATCACTCATGCCGACGCCGCCGTGTAACTGCACCGCAGTCTGGCCAATTAACCGACCCGCCCGACCAATAAAGTTCTTGGCGGCCGATAGTGCCGCACGGCGCTCATCCCGATCAGCATTTGCCCGGTTAGCCGCCAGGTAAACCATGGACCGGCTCTGCGACAGGGCGATGAACATATCCACCGCCGCGTGTTGCAACGACTGAAATTGACCAATCGCGACGCCAAACTGTTTACGGGTCTGCAGATACTCCACCGTCGCCTGCTGTAACGACTCCATACAGCCCAACGCCTCAGCACAGAGCGCTGCGATACCCTGATCGATGACCCATTCAATATCCGCGTGAGCCTCTCCAACCGTTCCCAATACCGAGTCGGCCGACAGTTCAACCCCATCAAGGTGAACCTCCGCCGCCTGTAAAGAATCCACGGTTCGATACCCCCTCACGGTCACTCCTGCGGCCTCTGCCGGCACCAGGAAAAGCGAAATACCCTGCGGGTCATCCACGTCACCACTGGTGCGTGCGGTTACCAGCAGGTGGTCCGCATTCTGGCCGTTCAATACCAGTGCTTTATGACCCGTGAGCAGGAAGCCATCGCCCTGGGCTGCCGCGCTGCATGCCACCCGGGACAGGTGATATCGGCTCTGTGGTTCGCTATGGGCCAGGGCCAGTTTTGACTCACCGGCGATCACCGCCGGCAACAACCGCTCGATCTGCTCGGCACTGCCGACGCGGGCAAGCAGCTGCCCGCCAAGGACGACACTGGCCAGATAAGGTTCCAGCAGCAACGCTTTACCAAACGCCTCAAAGAGCACCATGAGCTCGGTTGCACCACCGCCGAAACCGCCCTGCTCTTCGGTAAAGGGCACTCCCAGCCAGCCCAGTTCAGCAAATTGTCGCCAGTTCTCTTCGCTGTAGCCCAGGTCAGTGACGGCAAGCTGCTGACGGTTAGCAAAGTCGTAATCGCGCTCAACGTACTTTTCCACGCTCTGCTGCAACATCTGTTGCAATTCATTTAATTGATAATCCATTGGCTTACCCCAGTCCCAGTACGGCTTTGGCGATGATGTTTTTCTGTATTTCGTTGGAACCGCCGTAAATGGAGCTTTTCCGCCAGTCAAAATAGTGGGGCATCAGGCTCGCTGCATAATCCGGTCCCACCGGCGGCTGGTCACCCCAGCCTTCCGTTAATACCGTTTTGTCATAGGGCAGGCCGTAATAACCAACGGCTTCGGCCATCAATTCAGTAATCTGTTGCTGAATTTCAGTACCGCGCACCTTGAGTAGCGACGCCTCCGGACCCGGACCACGGCCAGCATTTTCGTCACAAAGTACCCGTAGGTTGGTTTGCTCCAGCGCCAGAAGGTCAATTTCCACTTCTGCCACCCGGTCACGAAACCGGCTCGATTGCCACAGCGGAAGCGCGCCGTCGAGTTCCTGCGTGGCAATTTCCTTCAATCGCCGCATCTGCTGCCGGGACGCGGCCACGCCAGCGATCGTTGTGCGTTCATGGCCGAGCAGGTATTTGGCAATGGTCCAGCCGGCGCCCTCCTCCCCAACCAGGTTTTCGCGAGGAACGCGAACGTCTTTCAGGAACACCTGATTGACCACGTGCAGACCATTATTGGTAATGATCGGCGCCACTTCGACACCCGGGTCGTCCATATCGAGCAACAGAAATGAAATCCCCTGCTGTTTGCGCTCCTCACTACTGGTGCGCACCAGACAAAACATCATGTCGGCATAGTGGGCGTAGGTGGTCCATATTTTCGAGCCATTAACTCGGTAATGGTCCCCTTCCAGAACTGCCTGGGTTTTTAAACTGGCCAGATCCGACCCAGCATCCGGTTCTGAGTAGCCCTGGCACCACCAGGTCGTGCTATCCAAAATCGCCGGCAGATATTGTTGCTTCTGTTCATCGGAACCAAATGTCATCAACACTGGCCCAAGCATGGTCAACCCAAAGGGCATTACTCGCGGGGTAGAGGCAGCTGTAATTTCTTCTTCAAAGATATAGCACTGCACCGGCGACCAACCAGTACCGCCGTACTCCACCGGCCAGCGTGGGGCAATCCACCCCTGCTGGTAGAGAATCTGTTGCCAGGTAACGAAATCGCTCTTCCCTGGTGCGACTCCTGCCTCCATCCGGCGACGAATCTCCACCGGGTAGTTGGCCGCAATGAAGTCTCTTACTTCAAGACGAAAGGCTTCTTCTTCGGCGCTAAATTCCAGCTGCATCCTGGTCCCCCTAAAAAAATTGCCGGGGTAGCAGGCGACCCCGGCAACCTCATCAACGTTACTAAAAATTAGTTGGCGATAAAGTCCATCGCCAGACGATTGAACTTATCGGCGTGTTCCCATTGCGCCCAATGGCCACAATGGCTAAACACGTGAAGATCGGCGTCGGGGATACCCCAGACAAATTTAAGACCATGATCGAGAGGCACGAAACGGTCATCTCGCCCCCAGATAATCAGGGTTTTTGCCTTCACTTCGCCCAGACGCGGGCTGAAATCCGTCAAGGCTTTGCCTGGATTAGCCATGCTCCTGACGAAATTCTCCAGATGCTCCGGCTTGCGCATCATGTTTTCGTAGCGTTTCTCAATCAGGTCATCGGTTATCTTCGAGGCATCATAAACAAACACCTGAATCATTTTTTTCAGAAGATCCAGACTTGGATGCTGATAAAGCTCGAACAGAATTTTGATGCCTTCCATCGGCATGGGTGTAAACAGACTCTGACCACCGCCACCGGCGCCCATCAAAATCAGCTTGTCGAGGCGGTCTGGGTAGAGCAGAGAAAAACTAAGTGAGGATGCACCGCCCATGGAGTTACCCACCAGGTGCGCTTTATCAATTCCCAGTTCATCCATCAGTCCCTTAACGGCATTGGCATTGAGCACATCACGGGGCAGGTCTGAAACCACCGGGTCGGATTGATTAAATCCGGGACAATCAAGCAGGATAGTGCGGTAGCGCTCGGCAAATGCATCCAGGTTGCGAGAGAAATTACTCCAGCCCGCAGCACCCGGGCCACCACCATGGAGCATGATCACGGTCTCGCCGCTGCCGGCTTCATTATAGTGAAGCTGCATGCCGTCAACCGTCACGTATTTGCTGGTCTGTTCTTCTGAGTAAGCCATCCCCGCCATCTCCCTCCCGAGTGTTTTACTTGCTAAAACTGCCAGCATCGGCCGGAACGGCGACGCGATCTTTGCAGCGATGACGAGTTTAACCCAACTTAGTGACCCGGTTTGATGGCAGATACAGCCAGTATTACCAACCAATCGAATAGCCCATTGGGCCTTATCCCTTCTGGCAAAAAAAACCCTTGAACTATCGTTCAAGGGTGCAGAGGGTGATTTAGCGGCAGGCCAGTTCCTACCCAGATTAATGGGGAATCAGATCAACCGGGAAAACCTGATCGCTGCGTCGTTACCGGCACTATCAATTAGCGCCAGTCTGGGCCATGTCACTGCCGATGTTTAGCGATTCGATGTTTGGCTATCCGCCGTTCTCTGGGACCAACCCGGCCGTTGTTGTTCAGATCAGCCCGATCACGAACTTGTTTTGCCCGATGGCGCTCTCGGGGACCCACCTTGCCATCGTCGTTACGGTCCAGCCGGTCGTGAATATTCCTGGCTCTCTGACGTTCTCGAGGACCAATCCTGCCACTGTCTCTTATACACATCTGACGCTGCCGACGAAGAGGATAG
>CAJXVN010000232.1 GCA_913060775.1 uncultured Gammaproteobacteria bacterium
AAGAGACAGCAGGCAATGACACCCGCCGTCGCCATAAGGGCAAAACCGAGAAACATTGCGGCGGCCGTCTCTATTCGCTGATGACCATAAGGGTGACTGCTGTCCGGTGCTTTATTCGCATGGCTAGTGGCCACCAGCACCAGCGCATCGCTGACCAGATCACTTAAGGAATGAATACCATCGGCAACCAGCGCCTGCGAATGGCTGATAACGCCGACAATTAACTTGGCGCCGGTCAGCACCAGGTTAACCGCAACCCCCAGCAGGGTGACCCGGGTGGATACGCGCAGCCGATCAGACGGATCGAGAGTGGCCGTGTTCACGGCTCGCCAACCTCGATTTTGATCGTTACTATGCCCTCATTTTCATAACTATCCAGGTGCCGGTGGCCATGAATGCGGCACCAGGCAGGGATATCCGCCAGCACGCCGTGGTCAGTACATTCCACCTCGAGAATATCGCCGGGATTTAAGGATTTGATCTGATGCTGAGTGCGAATCACCGGGATGGGACAGAGCAGGTGTTTGGCATCCAGATAATGATTGGACATGAATAAATTTAACACTCCAGAGACGTTGAATTTCAGCCTATTAGGATACCGTGAACCGGCCCCGCGAGGAACGCAACTGTGCCCATAAAACCACAGACTGATTCCTCCCGGCCCCTTTGTGACGGACTCATCCTCGCTGGTGGTCAGGCAAAACGCTTTGCGGGAAGACCAAAAGGCCTCGTTCAATTTCGGGGCCGGCCGATGGTCGGCCGGGTCGCGGAAATGCTGCACAGCAAAGTCTCAAGGTTGATGATCAGCGCCAATCACGACCAGGCTGCCTATGAGCCCTACGCCGACCTGATAATTGCGGACCAGCTTGGCGACCAATGGGGGCCCTTAGCAGGCATCTACACTGGACTTAAAAGATCGACCGCAAACTGGCTACTGGTAGCAACCTGCGACCAACCACTACTACCCGCCGATTACTCAGACCGCATGATCAAACTAATCGACGACGACAAGTCCCTGATTATGGCCATCGATGCCGAGCGGCAGCACTTTCTAAACCTGCTGATACCGACTAGCTTCGCCGATAATTTGTACCAGTTCCTGCTTGGTGGCGAACGAAGCGCACACCGCTGGCTCGAAACCGTTAATTGCCGAACGGTAGAGTTTCCACTCGGTAGTTTAGACAGCATTAACAGCCAGACTGAATTAGAACGCTCCGAAGCCAAAATCGACCCTATCCATTAGAGTTCTAGAAAAAATGGGCCTTCTTCAACAATCCAGGATACTGCGGTCTCCCTCAGGATTAACCTAGGTGACTGCAAACCTGACGAAAGCACCGGCCATGAGTTGTCGCGGCCGATTTGCGCCGTCACCGACCGGACCTCTGCACATGGGGTCGCTGGTGGCTGCGCTAGGCAGTTATTTGAATGCCCGGCACCAGGGTGGAAACTGGTTGGTGCGCATGGACGACATCGATACGCCGAGGAATGTACCGGGGATCGACAAAACTATTTTGCGAACGCTCGATCACCATGCGCTCCATTGGGATGGTTCAGTTTATTACTCCAGCCAGCATCTGGAGGACTATGAAGCTGCTTTTCAGACCTTAAAAACCGCAGGAGCGCTGTTTCCCTGTGGCTGTAGTCGTCGAGAAATCAGCAATCACCCCGTTAACAGCGCTCGCCAACCCGGCCAGACCTTGATTTATCCGGGCACCTGTCGAGATGGTAAAGCTAAACAAACCCCCCTACGCAGTTATCGGCTGCGGGTGGCCAGCTCACCCATCCGGTTCAAAGACCGATTGCAGGGTCTACAATCGGATTGTCTGATTAATTCAGTCGGCGATTTTGTGGTTAAAGACGGTCATGGCCAACATCATTACCAACTGGCAACGGTCGTCGATGATCAACGGCAACAGATCACTGAGGTGGTCCGTGGCGCCGATTTGTTAGCGTCAACGGCAAGACAGATTCACCTGCAGACACAACTTGGCTATGGCCGACCTGTATACCTGCATCTTCCCGTGGTCAAAGACGCACTTGGATTTAAACTGAGTAAACAGCAGGGTGCCACGGCGATTGACGACAGCCAGGCGAGCCAGAATTTGGTGATTGCGCTGACACTGCTGGCGCAACAGCCGCCTGGGGACCTCACTTCGCTAACCCCAGCAGAAATCGTTCAATGGGGCATCTACCACTGGGACACAGCGCCACTGATGAGAATGCCATCAGCGGCACTGCCCCCAACGTCGGCAAATTAACTCAAAGTTAAAGAGCTCATTCTATGTATCAAAATATAAAACGTTTTTTTTCGACCTTGCTTGCTGAGGCTGAGGATAAAACTGGCGAAAGCAGAAAACACTCCGTAGAACTGATAATGGCGACACTGATGGTCGAAATGGCCCGTGCTGATCGCAACGTAACAGAAAGCGAAACCGAACAGATCCTGGCCATCCTGCAAAAGCGGTTCTCCCTGTCGCAGGACGAGCAAACCGATCTCCTGGCGCTCGCCAAAGACCAGGCGGATCACGCAACGTCCCTGTTTGAGTTCACCGCACGCCTCAAGGATCTGCTCCCCCATGAGGAACGGGAAGCGCTGGTGGAATTACTCTGGCAAGTGGCTTTTTCCGACGGAGTGATCGACAAGTATGAAGAGCAGTTAGTCCGTAAGGTCGCCGACCTGCTCCACGTCCGTCACCATGATTTTATCGCCGCGAAGCACCGTGCGGACCCTGCGTCCTGATACACAGGGAGACTCTGTCACACATGTTTAATCCTTCAGGGACCAGCTCGCCCGATCATCCGACCGATTGACACGCTGATCGTCAGCCAGTTTTATCAGGTGAGCTTCCAGCGACATGGCAGCGACTGAATGCAATACAACCGGTACGTCGTCGTAAACCGACGGTAATAGTTCGTCAATCGTCGCGGCTCCAACATTCACAAGGCTATCGATTACCTTCTGCTCCCGGCGGAGGCGATGCTCAATCAGTGACTGCAGATAGGAAGCAGGCGAGTCCATAATTCGGCCGTGGGCTGGAGCGATGGCTTCGATGGGCATATCGACAAGCCGGTGTAGAGAATTCAGATATTCACCCATATGTCCATCAGGCGGCGCGATGACCACCGTTGAGCCATCCATCACCATGTCGCCAGCAAATAACCAGTGACAGCCTTTTAAAAGAAAGCAAAGGTGGTTAGCAACGTGGCCTGGTGTGTGGACCACTTCAATCGAGTACTCGTCGAGGTCCAGACGGTCACCGTCCTCTAGTGGTTGATTGAGGGTAAAGGTTTCATCGTATATCCGGGTCAACTGGACTGGCGAAGCTTTCACGCTGGCCCCGGTGATCTGCTGTAACAGGGCTGCACCCGGAGAATGATCGGGGTGAGTATGGGTAAGGAGGATCTGCTCCAGCCTGCCATCGCAATAGTCAACAATGGCTTCCGTATGTTCCACCAGTGCAGGCCCTGGATCGATAACCGTGAGTCGGTCGTTACCAATAATGAAAGTATTGGTACCCGGCCCTGTCATCATGCTCGGATTCGCCGCCGTAATCCGCCTCACCATCGGTGAGAGTTCCACGACCTGGTCTGGTTTAAACTCCTGCCGAACCTGTTCAGTCATAAAGGGTAGTTTTGCGGCCGCTTCCTCATAGCCATTCTCGCCGGTCACCATTACTTTAATCCTGTGACGGCTTTTAACAACGCCCCGCCGATAGGCACCTCAATCTCGCCATCCGGCAGGGGCAAGCGAATGTGAATCGGTTTACCCGCATCATCCCGAATGATGGTGGGACAGATCGTTGGTACCGGCTCTGTTGGTGTACAGGCCCTAACTAAATGGTCGACGGTTTCATAACCATCGAGCGTTTCCAGAGTCTTGATGGTGGCGGGAACCAGTTTAATTTCACCTGCCTCCCCTTTTTCAAGGGCCTGTGCGGGCGTTATCCACAGCCCACTAACGGTCTCGTAACCGTCGTGAAGTGGCACCTGATTATTCGGCATTGGACAAATGAAAAAACAGGTGTCGAAGCGTTTGGGCATTCCCAGCGGCGTTAACCATCGAGAGAAGTAGGTTAACGAATCGACCGGCAGGGACAAGTTTTCTTGTAAGCAAATCTCAGAAAAGCTGATTTCCCGGTCATTCAATTCATCACGAAGTTTAGAAAAACGCTGGGCTAAGTCGGGATCATCGAAGCTGATGGCTCCCTGATCGCCGTGTGCAATCAGGACACCACATTCTTCGAAGCACTCACGTATTGCCGCCACCCAGAACCCCAGGCCCCCGGAATCCAGTCCGGTGGCGCGGCTCGCTTCTGCATCGGTGACTCCTCGACAGATCGATTCCAGCGTTTCATGGCTGTCATGCTTATCTACTGCACCGCCGGGGAACACATAAGCACCGGAGACAAACTCAGATTTCACGTTTCGTTCTAGCATGAAAACCTGCGGGCCCTGATCACTATCCCGCGCTAGAACCACCGTGGCGGCATTCCTGATCGCTACCTGTTCGTTTCTATCTCCGGCCATTCTGGACTCCCCTGTTATCTGGATTACGGTTGGGACACGGTCTAGTCCGAGATAGCGATCAATAGATATCAATCTCTATAAGCGGAGCGTTCGGTATTCCTGTCTCTTATACACATCTCCGAGCCCACGAGACCTCTCTACATCTC
>CAJXVN010000233.1 GCA_913060775.1 uncultured Gammaproteobacteria bacterium
AGATGTAGAGAGGTCTCGTGGGCTCGGAGATGTGTATAAGAGACAGGTGTAATCAGGGCCAGGCCGAATTCCCGAACCTGTCGGTGGATTACCCATGAATGCGCCCCAGAGCCACCGCGCGACCCTGCTATCCGAATCGGCTGAACTCCTGTCGCAGCAAGCGTTTGCTGGCGACCAGATGGTGATGCGGTTAGCGGCGTCACGGATTGCCGAACGGGCACTACCGGGACAGTTCGTGCACGTCGATTGTGGTCAGCCGATGATGCTGCGGCGGCCACTGTCCCTGATGCGGGTCGATCAGAAACAGGGCTGGGTTGAACTGCTTTATAAAAAGGTCGGTGCCGGGACTCGGCTACTTGCCGAGCGTCAGCCGGGGGAAACGGTTAGCCTGCTGGGCCCGGTGGGTAACAGTTTTCAGCTCCATGAGGAGCTTAGTCGGCCGCTGCTACTTGGTGGTGGCGTGGGCATGCCGCCCATGCTGTTCATGGCCAGTAATCTGCGTCGGCTAAAAGGCTTTAAACCACAGGTTTTACTCGCGTCCGAGGTGCCGTTTCCATTCACCCCGGAGCCCTCCAGCATCATGATCGACGGAATGCCCAGCTCGGTGATCGCCACCATGCCCTTGCTGGATGACTGGGGTGTCCCCGCGCGCCTGGCGTCCAACCAGGGTTTTCCCGGTTGTTTTGATGGATTTATCACCGACCTGGCCCGGCAATGGCTGGCTAGCCTGGTGGCCGATGAGCGGTCCAAAGTCGAGATTTTTGCCTGCGGCCCGACACCCATGTTACGGGCCGTGCAGGAACTGGCGGCTGAATTCGACTTGCCCAGCCAGTTGTCCGTCGAGGAGTACATGGCCTGTGCCGTGGGGGGCTGCGCGGGGTGCGTGGTGCCGATTCGTGATGGCGATGGTGTGGCAATGAAACGGGTCTGTGTGGATGGCCCGGTGTTTGCCGGTGAACAGATAATCTTTTAACGGGGGAATGACCAATGGCCATGAGTAAACGGGTTGAGTTATCGGCGGCAGGTGAGCGGTTTTCCGCGTACTGCGCCGAACCAGCGGGCGAGAGCCAGATGGGCCTGGTGGTCATTCAGGAAATATTTGGCGTCAATAGCCATATTCGTGATGTGTGCGACCGATTCGCCGATCAGGGTTTCGTCGCCCTGGCGCCGGATATTTTTCATCGCCAGCAGGCCGACGTTGAACTCGGTTACGAAGAGGCGGATGTAGGCATCGGTTTTGGCTATATGCAGGCGCTTGAGCCAGCGGCAGTGCTTGCCGACCTGGCCGCTGCCATTCAGTGGTTGCGCGATCAGGGTGCCAGCAAAGTTGGTGTGGTGGGTTTTTGCATGGGTGGGCTATACACCTATCTTAGTGCTGCTCAGTTAGATCCGGATGCAGCGGTGGCCTTTTATGGCGGTGGTATCGGCGATCGGCTCGACCAGGCGGCGCATATTAGCTGTCCGATCCAGTTCCATTTTGGCGAACGCGACAGCCATATTCCCATGGAGGTGGTGGCGCGTATCGAAACCGCCGTCAGCGTTCTTGCCGATGCAACCGTCTATACCTACGACGCGGACCACGGATTTAACTGCGACCAGCGAGCTGCCTTTGACCCAGACGCCGCTGCCCAGGCGTGGCAACGGACGATTGATTTTTTCACCCAGCGTCTGGCCTGAATTCAGGTCCACGAGCTAAGTGGGTTAATGGAGGTTGTCCCTGGGCGGCACTAAGTTATGCGGCTTTGGGGTGGTTTTTTTCGTAACTGCTAATACGCCGCTCGTCCTGAGCCTGTCGAAGGGCGCCCTTCGACAGGCTCAGGACGAGCGGGATTTTGGATCGGTTCTTTATTGATAAATGCCTTTTAAACGATCCAGCTGATCGTGATGAGGTGTTTGATAAACAGGTGCCATGCTGTGCTGTCATCAATTCGAAACATTGTCATGATTAACTTAGGGTTATGAGTGCACGAATTTTGATCGTTGACGACGAAGCGTCGATCCGCGACATGCTGACATTTGCCCTGGGTAACGCAGGGTATGAACCACTAACTGCCGCCGATGCCCGAGCCGGCGAACTGATTATTGCTGACCAGTCACCGGATCTGCTGCTGCTGGACTGGATGATGCCGGGTGAAAACGGAGTCTCTTTCTGCCGGCGGTTGCGCTCGCAATCGGCCACGCGCGATATTCCGATCATCATGCTTACCGCCCGCGATACCGAGGAAGATGTACTGGCGGGTCTGGATGCCGGAGCGGACGATTATCTCGGCAAGCCCTTTTCCACCCGGGAACTGCTGGGCCGGGTCAAGGCGGTGCTGCGGCGCACGACGCCGGAGGTGGTTGGCGAGAAGCTGGGCGTGGGCGAGCTGGTGCTCGACCCGGCGAGTCATCGGGTCACGGTGGCTGGTGAAGAGCTCGCTTTTGGGCCTACCGAATACAAACTGTTGCAGTTCTTCCTGGGCCATCCGGAGCGGGTGTTCAGCCGGGGCGAGCTGATTGACCGAGTCTGGGGACAGAGCGTTTATATTGAAGAGCGCACGGTGGATGTGCATATTCGCCGCCTGCGCGAAGCGCTCGAACCGTCCGGCTACGATCAGCGAGTGCAGACAGTGCGTGGAGCTGGTTACCGCTTCTCAATGAAAGGCTGATTCCGACCGATGATGTCTCAGCGCTGGTATCGCGAACTCTATCTGGCGATTGCGGTGCTATTACTTGGCTGGGGGCTCGATGCCCTGCAGTGGCTGCCGGCGCTGGTACCCGTCGCGATTTATCTGGCCTGGCAGCTCTGGCAAATACGGCGGTTAATCAGAATCTTGCAGGCGCCAGACGATACCAATGCCCGGGAACCCGAGGGGTTTTTTGGGGTGGTGTATGACCATATTTATCGTGACCGTCAGGCGGCTGCCCAGCGCGAGAAGCAGTTAACCAAACGAATTCTACGGTTTGAAGAGTCCTCCGCGTCGCTGCCCGATGGGGTGGTGGCCTATGATCGGTTGGGTAATGTCGAGTGGTATAACGCCCCGGCCGGTCGCCTGCTGGGCCTTACCCAACGCGACCTGGGTCAACGGATTGTTAATGTTGTACGCAGCCCGCCGTTTGTCGCGCTGTTCGAGTCGTCTGAATTGTCCGCCACTACCCAGATGCCCGCGCCAACAAACAGCCAGTTGCAACTACAGTTACTGAAGGTGAGTGATGGTAATCAGCGTTCGCTGCTGGTGGTGAGGGATATTACTCAGTTGCGACATCTGGAGCAGGTACGCCGGGATTTTGTAGCCAATGCCTCCCACGAATTGCGCACGCCGTTAACGGTGATCAGTGGTTATTTGGAAGCGATGGCGGATGATTCGGAGAGGTTGCCGGCCGCCTGGCAAACGCCGGTGCAACAGATGGGGCAACAGGCGCGGCGGATGCAGGACATCATTGCCGACATGCTGGCCCTGGCAGTGCTGGACGGTCAGCAACAACTGGCGATGGAGGCCGACATTTCGGTAGATACCTTGCTGGAAGAAATTGTCGCCGCCGCCCAGCAATTGTCTGATAGTCACCAGTTCCGTTTGCAGCCAGGAACCGATGCTGCCTTGCGGGGAGCCGAGAAGGAGCTGCATAGTGCCGTCTCCAATCTGGTTTATAACGCGGTTCAGCACACGCCGGCTGGCAGCCTGATCACCCTGAGCTGGTCAGTGAATGACCAGGGACAGGGCTGTTTAAGTGTGGAAGATAACGGTGACGGCATCCCTGCCTGGCACTTGAATCGCCTGACTGAACGTTTTTATCGTATCGACGCTGACCGGTCTCGGGCCACCGGGGGAACCGGGCTCGGCCTGGCGATTGTGAAACACATTGCCACCCTTCACGGCGCCGAGCTGCAGGTCAATAGCGAGGTGGGCGAGGGTAGCCGGTTTACATTGCTGTTCCCCCGTTCCCGGTTGATTACTTCGGATCAGGTCGCTTAAGCGTGACTGGAATGCCAGCGGCTAATGGTCGTTGTCACAGTCGGCGAGAAACCCAATCAACTCCTCCCGGTAGCGGTAATAGTCGGGATGGCTGACAAGCTGTTTTCGGGTGCGTGGCCGGGGCAGGTCAACCTCCATCACCTTGCCGACTTTGGCGTGGGGGCCGTTGGTCATCATTACCACTCGGTCGGCCAGCAGAATCGCTTCGTCCACATCATGGGTAACCACGATGGCGGTGACCTGAGTACGGCTCCAGACCTCCATTAACACCTCCTGGAGTTCCCAGCGGGTCAGGGTGTCGAGCATGCCAAAGGGTTCGTCAAGCAGCAGTAGTTTGGGTGACAGGGCGAATGCCCGGGCGATGCCGACTCGCTGTTTCATGCCGTTGGAAAGATCGGCGGCACGCCGGTGCATTGCCGCACCAAGACCGACTTTGTCGAGGTGGTAGTCAACCAGATCACTGCGCTCCGCGGCGCTGGCGTGAGGGTAGACCCGGTCAACACCCATGGCCACGTTTTCGCGGGCGGTCATCCATGGGAACAGACTCGGTGACTGGAACACCACGGCCCGATCGGGTCCGGCGGAGTCGACTTCCCGGCCGTCCAGAACAATGCCGCCGTTACTAATTTCATTAAGGCCAGCGGTCATCGACAGGACGGTGGATTTACCTGTCTCTTATACACATCTGACGCTGCCGACGAAGAGGATAGTGTAGA
>CAJXVN010000234.1 GCA_913060775.1 uncultured Gammaproteobacteria bacterium
GATTACCGGGAATCAACCGCGAATTTTTATGAATAAAAATGTGGGTGGTATCAAAGCCGTTTTCCGCACCCAGGCGCCAGTCCGAATTAACGACACGGCGGAATATCCGCACCCGGCGATCATCGTCCAGAAACCCGGGAGCCGTATCCCTCTCGACCGGGGGCAACTCTTCTCCCTCAGCCACCTCACCGAGAAACACAAATACCAGCCCTTTGGCCTCGTCAACCGGATAGGTTTGTAGCGCTCGCTGACCAATCATTTTGCTATTAGGGTCAGTGAGAATGTCGCAGAGCTTGCCGTCCGTGAAGTTATAGGTCCAGCCGTGATACCAGCAGGTAATGGTCTCCTTGCTGTAACACTCGACTTTTTCGGACAGGGGCACGCCGCGGTGCAGGCAGGTATCGGCCATGCAGTAAACCTTGCCGTCAATGCGATTAAGTAGCAGCTTTTCACCTGCCAACTGAAACGGCACCGGTTTGCCCTCTTCCAGTTCTTCGCTGTTCAGGGTTGGATACCAGCAGTTACGAAAGCCCAGTTTGGCCTGCACGTAACCTTTCCAGCTTTTTATCTGTGCGACTACGTCAGGATCGACCAGCGGCTTTTCTACCTGGGTTGGGTCATTCACAGTGTGTGTCTCCAGCGTTTAACGATCCAGTGATTAAAGTGTCACGGCGACATTGCCGTTTATCAGTGCTCGTACTTATCAATCGATTGATTGGCAATTCATGTTTGGCTCAAAAGCCCGCATCCCCTTTCCTGAAAGCCGCTACCAATCAGTAATAAATGGCTAAATCAGAAATGTCAGATTGTCGAAGTGCTGTTCTCGTTCAATTAAGCGCACGGTTTTGTTAACAATTAGATAACGATCATCCTCCTGCCGTAACCGAAAATCACACACTCCCGAGAGCAACTCTTTGCGGTCACGACGCAGCACCGTCATGATTAACCGGCTCTGCACTTCAATCTCATCGCCAGGGGCCTCCGTGGCTACAACGTTGCCAACAATACGACAGGTCTGGGTAGCCGGCTGTTGCGCCCAGAAACGGTTGCTACCGATCCGAATTAACCGCTCTTCCAGGCGTTTTTTATTGTCGTAAATCAGTGCGACGCTTTCGTTGGGGTCGGCCTCATCGCCGGCCGGGATCCAGTAGATGCCATCCTCAGCGAACAGAGCGACCCACTGTTCATAATCCCGCTGATCGAGTAATCGCGCTTCGGTGTAGAGGAAATCCTCGATCTGTTGTCTGGTTTCCGGGTTCATGTCTGCACCTCAGCGGTCATCAGTTCAACCCAGCGGCGCCAGATTCCCCGGTGAGCGGTTTCATCGGTCACCTGAGAGGAATAACGCTCGCCCTCGCCCCGTTCCTCTCGGTGCAATCCCCGGTTGTAAAGTAACCACTGCATTGACGGCGACCGACTCAGCCCCTGCCATTGCCGTTTAAACATTTCAATATCGTCCGGCGCGCCAAAAGAAGCCGGGCCATAAAAATCTTCATGCGCGCGAACCCGCGCCACATTAATTTCCTCGTCAACCTGCTCTAACAGGGCCGGATAAGCCAGCACCTCGGTATGGTTATTGGCCACCGGCTGTATCACCCGTATCTGGTTATTAATCAACACCAGGTTGGGGTAAACCAGCAGGTTAAACCCGTCGCCACCGTTGACCCGAATCACCTCTTCAGCATAGTCGTGATCCTCCAGATTAGCCCTGACACCGTTATGCCAGTCAACTTCCGATTTGGGCTGATCAGCACCAAGAATCGCTTTGCGGTCAAAGTCGCGAAAATCGATTAACGAGTGACCATTACCCAGGGCCACACTCTTGGCCGGTGAGCTACCCGACACAATCGACGCCATACTGCGGCCGATTCGGGCCTGCAGCACTTCGTCAAAGAAACTGTGGTGGGTGATGGCGGCGTGATAGCCGTCCATGGAATTTTCCACCTGCTGTTTCCAGTTACCTTCGTATTGATACCGGGTAACGCCGGAAGAGACATCCACCGACCCGGACGGTGAAAGATCGGCAAACATGGCGATAAACTTCGCCGCTTCGCCAAGGTGGTCAACCAGAGGCGGCACATCCTCGTTAAAGCTGGCAAAGATAAAACCGCGGAAGCTATCCACTTTGGCTGCCTGGGTAAGGCCAAACTCCGCCGGCGAAAACTCCGGCGGCTGCCCCTCAACCTCCGGCACATTAACCAGACTACCTGCACTATCGAATACCCAGCCGTGATAGGCGCAGACAAAGAATTTTTGATTACCGCCAGCCTCTTCGCACAGGGTCACACCACGGTGCCTGCAGGCGTTGACCATCACGTGCAGGTCGCCGTCGGTATCCCGGCTCAAAATCACTGGTTCGGTACCGATCGTGGTGGTTTTAAAATCACCGGGGTTTCTGATTTCACTCTCATGACCCACGTATACCCAGGTGCGGTGATAGATATTCGCCATTTCCAGGTCGAATACCTGTGGATCAACAAACAGGTCACGGTGAACCCGGTCGTCTTTTACCAGTGCGGGTAATGCCGCGGGACTATAACGTTCATTGATCATCAAAAAAATTCTCGAATATTTGCGTAATTATCAAGTCAATAACTTATCTAATGGACACTCTCGCCGGGTGAGCTGAATACCCGAGTGGTGGCAAAGTAGTCAAAATCAAAATCCGTCATCTGCCCGGCGGCGAGCCCTGGTACCGGTAATAGCCGCACCGTAAGCGGTCGATTTAGCACCAGTGATAACTGTGCGGTATCGCGCATGAGCCCCTCGATTTTCTGCGGCGGCAGATCACCGCTCACCGGAATCACATCCAGCCCAGTCGCGCCCGCCGCTGCGCAGGCGAATAGCGTCGTAATGTCGTACCGCCGTTGCTCCCCACCCTCTGCTAACACCGCATCTTCCAGTGGCAACAACATGACTGCGCAATAACCGGCGCGTTGAAAATCGGCCGCATCCAGGCTCTGCTTAATCAGCGCCACCGCTGCCACCGTTCCGGGGCCTCCAAAGGACTCGCCGGTGATCAGTTCCACCACCTGCCCAAACGATCGAGGCACGCTGGGATAAGGCGATGGGGTCATATCAATGCCGCGATAATCCAGACCAGTGGTTTCAGCAGCCCTGGCCGCAATGGCATCCAGTTGCGCTCCCAGCGCATTAAAATCGGCCGTTAAATCAGCCCCCGCTGACCAGCGCTGCGCTGGGATCATCGGCGTCAATATTTCAACCAGGCGATCCGCCGACTCAATGGCAATAGAGAAAGCTGCAGGACTCTCGCCGTCATGCCAGGCAGCGGGGAAAAACGGACTAAAGGCCGGCATATTGGCAACCATGCAGTAGCGCAAATTGCCAAAGCCGTTGGGCTTCACTGGCGCAGCGTCAACCACCACCTGAGCGGCGGCAGACAGCCACTGGCTATTAAAACCGCCAGAATTATCCGCAAGCTGGACCGACGAAAAAACCCAGTCCGTACTATCGATCACCGACGGTAATCCAGTTAATAACTGCTCAATCAACGCGGAATCCGGCGCGCCCTTGCCAGTCCCCAGAGTTCCCAGTGCCAGATGTTTAAACCCCGCCTGACCTGCGGCCTGTTCATAAGCCGCCGCAAATTTGCCCAGTTCCTCCGGTGTCGCTCCGTTTGGCAACAACTGCTCCAGCGGTTGTGTGGCCAGACGCAGGCTCTGTATGTCAAATCCTGCTGCCATAAAATCCTGTTCAACCTGCGCCGCCTGCCTGCCCAGCGGAAGCAAACACTCCAGCAATTCATCGCTACTAGCATGGGCAGGCAGATTGGCGAAAAACGTAATGGCTCGAATTTCCAAACAGCACCCGTTACCGATTTGATCTAAAAGGCAGCGTCATTGATCTAAAAAACTTCCAGAAGCGGCATTAGAAGGCAGGCGCCGTCAGCGGCTGATGGCCCCAGTCACTGAGTTGGGAATAACGCACGACTTCCCAGTTATCGTCGTCGATGAGGATGCCACCCCAACCATATTCACAGTAAAACCCTGAGGGCGTTTGTACATAAAAAGAGGTCATCTGGTCGTTGGGGTGGTGTCCCATGCCTGCCCGCACCGGCAGTTCGGCAGCCATGCAACGATCAAGGGCCATACCGACATCGTTCAGGTCGTTTACTTCCAGCATCATGTGGTCTATCCGTTTCGGGCTGGGGGCTTCGGCGACCGCGATGGAATGGTGACGTCCGGTCGCAACATGATAGAAAGTGGCATCCAGCACCGGGCCACCGGGGAATACCTCGCCTTTGATGTAATCACTGACAGTGAACTGCAACACCTGTCGATAAAAATTGTTGGTCTGCTCTGCACTTTTTGCGATTACGACCAGATGGCCGGCGCCGAGCCGATCGGCGACAAAGCCACCAGTAACCAGAGGTGATGAAAACCGCTCTGTGAGGGCGACGATCTTGGGACTGAAATAAAATTCATGCTGCCAGCCGTTAGGGTCTTTACAGCAGTAGAGCTTCTCTACGCGGCGGCTCTCCAGGGTTGCATCATCCGCCGCCGTCACCGCTGTGCCGCTGGCTTTAAGTTGCTCAACATAGCTTTCCAGTGCAGCCTCGGTATCAAACTCCCAGCCTAGGGCCTGTCTCTTATACACATCTGACGCTGCCGACGAAGAGGATAGTGGAGATCT
>CAJXVN010000235.1 GCA_913060775.1 uncultured Gammaproteobacteria bacterium
AGTCCGTTGGCTGAGTATCGGCAGCGGCTGAACCTGGAACTCGACGTGATTATCGGCATGGGCTTTCCGGGTTATTTCCTGATTGTCGCCGACTTTATTCAGTGGGCGCGGGAAAACGGCGTGCCAGTGGGGCCCGGGCGTGGTTCCGGTGCCGGGTCGCTAGTGGCTTTTGTACTCGGTATTACCCGGCTTGATCCATTGCAGTATGAGCTGCTATTTGAGCGGTTTCTGAATCCGGAGCGGGTCTCGTTACCGGATTTTGATATCGATTTCTGTATGGATGGTCGTGACCGGGTTATCGATTATGTCGCCCAGCGCTACGGCCGCGAACGGGTTTCGCAAATAATCACCTACGGCACCATGGCCGCCAAAGCGGTGGTGCGCGATGCCGGCCGGGTGCTTGGTCACCCTTATGGGTTTGTCGATACCCTGGCCAAGCTGGTGCCGATGGACCTGGGTATCACCCTCGATAAAGCGCTGGAGCAGGAACAGCAGCTTAGCGATCGCTATGAAAAAGAAGAGGAAGTGCGACGTCTGTTCGATCTAGCCCGCTCGCTGGAGGGCCTGGTCCGCAATGCCGGCAAACATGCCGGAGGCGTGGTCATCTCACCGGCGGCCCTGACTGAATTTACCCCGCTGTTTAGCGAGCCAGGCGGCGACAGCCAGGTGACACAGCTGGATAAGGATGATGTCGAGGCGATTGGCCTGGTTAAGTTCGATTTTCTTGGGCTACGCACGTTAACCATCATCGAGCATGCGGTTACCACTATCCGCAATTCCGTTGCCGATCACGCCAACCTGGATATAGAGACCATTCCACTCGACGATAGCGGTGTGTTCAAACTGCTGCAAACCGGCGAGACCACCGGGATATTTCAGCTTGAATCGCGGGGAATGCAGGACCTCATTCGCCGTCTGAAGCCCGACTGTTTCGACGATATCGTGGCGCTGGTTGCCCTGTTCCGGCCGGGCCCGCTGCAATCCGGCATGGTTGATGATTTTATTAATCGCAAACATGGACTGGCGGCGGTGGATTATCTGGAGCCCCGGTTAGAGCCAGTGCTAAAAGCGACCTACGGCGTGATCCTGTATCAGGAACAGGTCATGCAAATCGCCCAGCTTCTGTCCGGATTTACGCTTGGTGGAGCCGACTTGCTGCGCCGGGCAATGGGCAAGAAGAAAGCCGAAGAAATGGCCAAGCAGCGCCTTGAATTTGTCAACGGGGCGGTGGCCAACAATGTCAGTGAGGCGCGCGCCGCCGCTATTTTTGACCTGATCGAAAAATTTGCCGGCTATGGATTTAATAAATCCCATTCAGCCGCTTACGCCCTGGTCTCCTACCAGACCGCCTGGCTGAAACACCACTTTCCGGCCGCTTTTATGGCGGCGGTGCTCTCCGCTGATATGGACAACACCGACAAGATAGTGACGTTGGTGGAAGACTGTCGGCGCATGCGGTTACAGGTGTTGCCGCCGGACGTGAACAGCAGCGGTTATAAATTTACGGTGGGTGATGACAGTGCCATTCGCTACGGAATCGGCGCTATAAAAGGCGTGGGGGAAGCGGCGGTTGAAGAAATAATTGCTGAGCGTGAGCGGAATGGGGCTTACCAGGATTTGTTTGAGTTTTGCCGGCGGGTCGATAGTCGCAAACTTAATCGGCGGACCCTCGAGGCGTTGATTCGTGCCGGCGCGATGACCAGTTTTAGTGATAATCGCGCCTCCCTGCTGGCGTCCCTGACTCAGGCAGTGGACAGTGCAGAACAGGGCGCTCGCAATCAGGAAAGTGGGCAGAGCGACCTGTTTGGAGAAATCGTGTCCGACCAGCTACCGACGACCCTGGTATCGGTACAGCCCTGGACCAAGCGGGAAATGTTGCAGGCCGAGCGGGCGTCGCTGGGGATTTACCTGACCGGCCATCCCATTGATACCTATGAGCAGGAGCTAGCGCAGTTTGTGCAGCGCCGGCTTGCTGACATTGGCCAGAGTGCGGGTAAAAACGTCCGGGTTGCGGGCCTGGTGACCAACGTGAGAACCCTGGCGCGGGGGCGGCGGACAACCTTTGTCACCCTCGATGATCGCACCGCCCGACTCGACGTGACAGTTTATGAACGCCTGCTGGATAAATGCCGTGATCTGCTGATCAAGGACGCGGTCGTGATCATTGAAGGCAGTGTTGAGGAAGATGATTACACCGGTGGCTATAAAATAATCGCGGAGGATGCGCTGGACATCAATCATGCTCGGGAACACTACGCGACTGATTTGTGTGTCAACCTTGTTGCCAGTAACGACGAACCGCTGCCGGTCACTGAACTGGTCTCGGTGATGTCGCCATTCAAGGGTGGTCGTTGCCGGTTGCGGTTTACCTATCAACGTGCCGATGGCCGCGCCAGGCTTTCACTACCCAATGGCGAATGGCTGTTGCATCCCACCGAAGAGTTGCTCGCCCGTTTAAAGGGTTGCAAAGGGGTCCAGTCCTGTGAAATTGAATATCGCTGACAAGGGCCCCGTGGACGTGGATGAACTTGCTAGAATGGCTGCTAGTTAAAACGGATAAACGACCTGTGGCAGGGCCGCTGAATGAGCCGCCGCAGGCGTGGGACGGAACTCAATTTTTATCATGGTGGGTAACTAATAATGGCAATGCACTTCCTCGATTTTGAACAGCCCATCGCGGAGATGGAAGCTCGCATTGAGGAGTTGCGCCTGCAGGTGAGTGAGCAGGGCGTCAACATCAGTGACGAAGTCGATAAGCTGAATAAAAAATGCGTCAGTCTGACGGAATCGATTTTTTCCAAACTGACGCCGGCGCAGATTTCTCAGATGGCTCGTCACCCGGAGCGTCCCTATACGCTCGACTATATCGAAAAGATATTCACCGACTTCCAGGAACTCCATGGCGATCGTGCTTTCGCGGACGATGCCGCCATTGTCGGTGGTCTGGCCCGTCTTGATGGCCGACCGGTGATGATCATCGGCCATCAAAAAGGCCGTACCACTCAGGAAAAAGTGGCGCGTAATTTTGGCATGCCCAAGCCGGAGGGTTACCGTAAAGCCAAACGGCTGATGGAGCAGGCAGAACGATTTAACCTGCCGTTAATCACTTTCATCGATACCCCCGGCGCTTATCCCGGTATCGACGCGGAAGAGCGCGGCCAGAGTGCCGCCATTGCGGAAAATCTTTATCTGCTGGCCGGTCTCAAAGTGCCGGTGATCTGTGTGGTGATTGGTGAGGGAGGCTCCGGTGGGGCGCTAGCGATTGCCGTTGGTGATCATGTCGCGATGTTGCAGTACGGTACCTATTCGGTGATATCGCCAGAGGGGTGTGCAGCGATTCTCTGGGGCAGTAATGACAAGGCGGATCTGGCGGCTCAGGCCATGGCGATTACCGCCCCTCGATTGCTGGAGCTGGGGTTGGTCGATCATCAACTGGAAGAACCCCTGGGCGGTGCCCACCGTAATCCCGCGCAAATTGCCGCCGATATTAAAACCCATTTGATTACCGTGCTGGGTGAACTGGAGCAGTTGCCGCTGGATGATCTGCTGGAGCGGCGGGCTGAGCGGCTGGCGGGTTATGGCGTCTTTAACGACGCGGCCGTCTGATTCCGGTGCAGCCCCGGCTGCGATAGTGCCAGATTCGCTGGGCCAGCAGGAATCCAGCGATGTAACCGCTGTCCGCACGGCCTTTAATCGGGCTTTTAATCAGTTAAACCAGGCGCCTGAACAGATCTGGATTGCTTACAGCGGCGGGTTAGATTCAACCGTGCTGCTTCACCTGGCTGCGGGGCAGCGGAATAGTGGCCTGTTTGGACGGTTGAGCGCGATACACGTTAACCACAATATTGCCGCAGACTCGACTGATTGGGAGCGGCACTGCCGAGATCAGGCGGCTGGATTGACGGTTCCGCTGGTGGTTTGTCAGGTTGCCGCGGGCGAGCTCGCGGGTGGCAACCTAGAGCAGCGGGCCCGCCAGTCAAGGTATCAGCAAATTGTCGAGCAGCTTGCGCCTGGCGACCTCCTGCTAACGGCCCATCATCAGCGAGACCAGGCCGAGACCCTGCTGCTGCAATTGTTCCGGGGTGCCGGGGTGCGTGGCACGGCGGCCATGGGTCAACTCTCCAGCCCCCACGGTGTTACTCAGATGAGGCCGTTACTGGCGGTGACCCCCGAGCAGCTGGCCGCTTATGCAGCCCATTATCAATTGCAGTGGGTCGAGGACCCGAGCAATCAGCAGCTTCAACATGACCGTAATTACCTGCGCCATCGGGTAATGCCCGCATTGCGGCAACGCTGGCCCGCCATTGACCGGGTGCTTGGCCGAAGTGCGCGGTTGCATGCCGAAACGAGTGAACTGGTGGATGAGCTTGCCGCAATCGACCTGGCGGCGGCTAGCGCCGATGGCCAATCCAGATCGCCCACGCAGACCCCTTCACCGACAGGGGTTGATGATAGGGTCAGCCTTGATTGCGCCGCGCTGGCGCAACTCTCCCCGGCAAGGCTCAACAACCTGATACGTTACTGGCTAAAGTTGCAGGGTTATCCCGTGCCTTCTGCCGTGCAGCTGCGGGAGCTGTGTAACAGTCTGGTTTCTGTCTCTTATACACATCTCCGAGCCCACGAGACCTCTCTACATCTCG
>CAJXVN010000236.1 GCA_913060775.1 uncultured Gammaproteobacteria bacterium
CGAGATGTAGAGAGGTCTCGTGGGCTCGGAGATGTGTATAAGAGACAGGTACCGCAAGATGCCACTGCCGCGGAAATCTTCGAGCCAGAGTCAGATAGTGTCTTCAAAATCGCGTCGTCGGTGGGCATTCCTGCCCAGCGGTTGCCGCTGGTTCCCGACCGGGCGATCTGTGCCGAGTGTCGCGAAGAGCTGGCCGATTCGACGAACCGACGTTACGGTTATCCGTTTATCAGCTGTGCCTGTTGTGGGCCACGGTTTTCCATCGCGACCCTGGCGCCGTTTGATCGCGAACGCACCACCTTGGCCAGCTTCCCTCCGTGTGCAGCCTGTGTCGATGAATATGAATCCTTAACTAACCGGCGTTACCACGCACAGACTATCAGTTGCCGTGAGTGTGGCCCCCAGTTGAAATGGCTTGATGCGCAGGGCATCGCCAGCGGTGAGCCGGACGCATCGCGGCAAGATCCAATGGCGGTCGCAGTGAGTATTCTGCGTGGTGGTGGAGTGGTCGCCATTAAAGCCGTTAGTGGATTTCATCTGGTGGCGCTGGCGGCTAATACCAGCGCCCTGGCAAGGCTGGGCCAGTTAAAAAACCGCCACCGAAAACCCTTCGCAGTGATGTTTCCATCGCTCGATGCCGTCCACGCCAATTGTCACCTCAGCAGCGCAGAAGCGCAGTGGCTCACCGGACCGGCGGCACCGATAGTCCTGCTGGATATACGGGTTGATAGTCACTTCGCTGTCGCGGCAATGGGGGTGGCAACGGGCGCAGCGGATAACCCCCGAGTTGGCGCGATGCTGCCCGCCTGCGCTACTCACCTGTTGTTGCTGTCCGCATTGGCAGAACCGGTGGTGATGACCAGCCTGAACCGCTACGGGGCTCCGCTGATCAGCCGTAATGAGGTGGCGATTGAGCAGTTTAGTAGCGCGGTCGATGGATTCCTGCTCCACGATCTTGATATTCATTTTGCCCAGGATGACTCCATTGTTCAGCAGGTAGCCGGACGGATGATGGTGCTGCGGCGGGGTCGAGGGTATGCGCCGGAAACTCTAAATATCCGCGGCAGCGGGCAGGCGGTAGCCGCGGGAGCGTGGCTAAAAAACTCCGTTGCCCTGCTGCAGCAGAGCCAGATGGTGGTGTCGCATCAACTCGGTGATCTGGATAGTGTGGATGTGCTTGAACGACAACGGGATCTGGTCAATACCCTGGTTGCCAGTCCAGCCACGGTGACCCTGCTCGAAGAGCTGCACCCGGACATGGCCGCGCCCTTTAAACAGAATCCTGATCAAGACCGGTTTAGCCAGGAGGGTTTTAGTGAGGTGATGCCCGTACAGCACCATGTCGCCCACGCCAGTGCCGTGAAACTGGAGCATGGTGTTGATGAACCCCACCTGGCAATAGTCTGGGACGGACTGGGTTATGGGGCCGACGGCTCATGGTGGGGTGGAGAGTGTTTTGAGATGATCGATAGGGAACCGCGGCACCGGGGTCAATTCCGCCCATTTCTGTTGCCCGGGGGAGTGGCAGCGGTGAGACAGAACAGCCGCGTCGCCCTGTCGCTGCTTTTTCAAGTCGACGATGAGCGGCGTTTGGCGGTTTTTAGTAAGCAGCTGGCAGAAAATCAGCAGTCGCTCCACGGGATCAGACAACTGCTGGAAAAACAGCTAGCTTCGCCAATCTGTAGCAGTGCCGGCCGGTTTATCGAGGGGTGTGCAAGTTTGTTGGGTCTGGTGCATCAGAACGAATTCGAGGGCGACGCCGCCAGCGCTTTGCAATACGCAGCCGAGCGGGCCGATCGTAAGGCTCGGCTGCCCCCGCTCAGCTGGCAACGGGTCGATGAGCAATGGCAGCTTGACTGGCGACCGCTGGTACAGGCAGTGGCTCAGACTCCCTGGCAGAAAGTGCCAGTTGAGCGGGCAGCCCTGGCCATTCATAAGCGCCTGGCTGAGGCGATTGTGGAGATCACCGAGCGCCTCGCGTTTAGCGTGGTGACGCTAAGCGGGGGCTGTTTTCAGAATCGGCTGCTGGTGGAGCTGGTCAAACAGGCGGCAGAGCGGCGTAATATCCACTGTTACTGGCCGCAACGGTTTTCCCCCAATGACAGTAGCATTGCCCTGGGGCAGATCGCTTATCATCTTGACCAGCGGCAGACTCGGGAATAGCGTCACTAGCGACTCATTAACCATGAACCGGATATAGGAAATATGTGCCTTGCAGTTCCGGGAAAGCTGATTGAAATAATCTCTGCACCGGGGGCATCACGCCTTGGCCGGGTCGATTTCGACGGCATTATTAAAACCGCGGATCTCTCGCTGCTGCCTGACGTTCACGTGGGTGATTATCTGGTGGTCCACGCCGGTTTTGCGATTGCCGAAATTAGCGCCGATGAGGCGCTGGCAACCCTGGCCCTGTTAGCTGAGCTGGCTGAATTCGGAGAAGAGCCCTAAGCATGGGCGCGGTTAGATGAATTCACGGTTGCCAGCGGGTTATAACCCGGTCCGCCCATTTCGCGATCCGGCAGCAGTAAAAGCGTTACTGCAGCGTATTGAATCAGCGGTTACCCGGCCCTGGTCAATTATGGAAATCTGCGGTGGGCAAACCCACGCCATTCGCCGTTATGGTCTTGACGAGCTGTTACCGGATAGCATTGAGTTAATTCACGGGCCAGGTTGTCCGGTGTGTGTGACGCCGGCCGCCAAAATTGACCGGGCAGTGGAGTTATCCCTGCGGCCCGGATTTCTGCTCTGTACCTACGGCGACATGATCCGGGTGCCCGGCAGTGGTGACTCACTGGCGACGGCGAAGGCCCGTGGCGGAAATCTGCAGTCGGTTTACTCGGCGCTGGACGCTTTGCAGCTGGCTCGCGAGCAACCGGACAGAGAAATTGTGTTTTTTGCCATTGGTTTTGAAACCACGTCGCCGGGGCATGCTCAGGCGCTGCAAGTGGCAATAGATGAGGAAATTACTAATTTTTCGATGCTCTGTTCGCAGGTGACGGTGCCGGCGGCGTTAACGATGTTGCTGGGTGACGACAGCCACCGTATTGATGGGGTTCTGGCCGCCGGCCACGTTTGCACCATTACCGGCAGTAATGAGTACCACGCGATTGCCGAGCGGTTTCGGGTGCCGGTCGTGGTGACCGGGTTTGAGCCGGTTGATCTGCTGTTGGGGATTGCTGACTGTATCGATCAGCTTGAGGCGGGTAGCTATCGAGTGGGTAATAGCTATACCCGTATTGCTAAAGATGACGGTAACCCGGTGGCCAGGGCGGCGCTAGTGAGGATGTTTGAACCGGTCGATATGGAGTGGCGGGGAATCGGGGTGATTCCGGGTAGTGGATTGGGGTTGCGCGAGGAGTTTGCGGCTTATGACGCGGAGCGCAAATTTCAGTTTGAATCCCGTATCGGCAGCCATGATGACCAGTCTGGCTGTATCAGCGGCCAGGTTTTGCGCGGTCTGGCCACCCCCGAGCGCTGTCCCAATTTTGGTCAATCCTGCACGCCCGCGACCCCGCTGGGTGCACCGATGGTCTCTGCCGAGGGTGCCTGCGCCGCGTATTATCAATATGCCCGATTTGAATAGTTCGAATTCAACCGGTGCCGGCCGCTGGGGAAGTTGCCCGCTGCCCGAGGGCGGTGGCGAGTTGATTACGCTTGCCCATGGCAGCGGCGGGCGTCTCACCCAGCGGCTGATCGACGACATTTTCGTACCGGCCTTTGGGAAGGCGAGTCTTGCCAGCCTGGAAGATGCGGCGACCATCGACTTTCCTGGGTCAGAACTGGCGTTTACCACTGATTCTTTCGTGATTCATCCGCTGTTTTTCCCCGGCGGGGATATAGGCCAGCTGGCGATTTCGGGCACGGTCAATGATCTGGCGATGGTCGGCAGTGAACCGCTATTTCTGTCGGTGGCGCTGGTGATTGAGGAGGGGCTACCCATTGCCGTATTGAAACAGGTTGTTGCCTCCATGGCAGAGACCGCGCGAGAGGCGTGTGTGCAGGTGGTGACCGGGGATACCAAAGTCGTTGAACGGGGCAAGGGTGATGGCGTTTTCATCACTACCTCCGGTATTGGTCGTCGGATTAGCCCACGGCCGGTGGGTAGTCAGCAGATATGTAAGGGTGATGCCCTGATAGTAAACGGTGACGTGGGTCGTCACGGTATGGCGGTGATGACCGCCCGGGAAGGGCTGAAACTGGAAGGCGCGCTGCAGAGCGACGTCGCCAGTTTGAACGGCCTGGTAGCGGAGCTTTTTAACGCTGGGATAGCGGTGCACTGCATGCGTGATCTGACCCGTGGCGGTCTGGCAACGGCGGCCGTTGAGCTGGCCGAAGCGTGTCAGTTATCAATCAATCTTAATCAGCCAGCGATTCCGGTGAGCCGCCCGGTGCAGGCTGCCTGTGAACTGCTGGGGCTCGACCCCCACTTTGTGGCTAATGAAGGGCGGTTTCTCTGCTTGTTGCCTGCCGATCAGGTTGACCGGGCGCTGGCTATTTTTCACTCGCATACACTGGGCGCGAATGCGGCAGTGATAGGCAGTGTGGATGATAGCCATCCGGGATGGGCGACGCCTGTCTCTTATACACATCTCCGAGCCCACGAGACCTCTCTACATCTCGT
>CAJXVN010000237.1 GCA_913060775.1 uncultured Gammaproteobacteria bacterium
TCTACACTATCCTCTTCGTCGGCAGCGTCAGATGTGTATAAGAGACAGGGCATGTCTACTCAATTACCTGGAAAAGCTCCCTTCAATGGTGTCATTAGAGTGGTCTGACCACCGAGGAGACAGTCGGCTTCATGCAGGACCCTAAGAGGGCGTCTCCTGTTCGGCGCGAACTCGTAATCGCGCAATGATTCGATCAACGAATTCGAGTTTTTCTGCGACCACGTCATTGATGACGAAGGGGTAGGCATCGCCACGGCCGACACTGCGATTGAGCTCGTTGAGGGTAATGCTTAATCCGCGCCAGATGTGAATGCGTTTGGTCACCGGCATTTCCGAAGGCCATTCCTCGATTAGCTGCTGGGCCGCCGCCGTTTCCATGGCGTCGTATATATGCAGGTAATGACCCCAGGATTCGGCCCAGTCTTCGGTAGGGTGAGCGCTGGCGTAGGCGCTGATGAACTGGCTGCGCCATTGCGGAGGTGGGCCATCGCGATAATATTCTTTCAGGGCTTTAGCGTAGTCTCTCGATTCGTCGCCGAACTGGCGGGCAAAGTCGGCGCGGGTGTCCTCATCGGGGTCGAGCCTGTTCCAGTAATAGTGGCCGGATTCGTGGCGCATGTGCCCGAGCACGGTGCGGTAGCGCTGGTTAAGTTCCAGACGGGCAGCGGTACGGGCGACATCGTCGGCCTCGAGGGGGTTGATGGTGATTACGCCATTTAGATGTCCTGTGGAGACGAAGCTGTCCCCATAGCTGGGCTGGCCGCGGCCATCATCGATAAAATCCATTAACAGGCCGTTATCGGGATCTTCCCATCCATTGGTTAATGGCAGTTCGAGACGCATCAGGGTAAAAAACAGCCTCTTTTTACCCTCTTCGAGCCGCCGCCAGCGATGGTCATTCTCGGGCAGGGACTGGTTCGGGATTATCCGATTGAACTGACAGGCAAAGCAGAGCCTATGGTCGGTATCGTCCGCGGGCAGCAGCCAGTTACAGGCGTCAAAGCTAACCCCGTTATCGCAGAACTTGAATTGATTCCCGGCCTGATCAACATAGAGGCCTTCCCCGGCAGGGGTGAGGGCAAGCATTCCCATGGTTTCGGGATCGAATCCGAGACGTGATTCGCAGTTTACACAGCGGTGGTTCTCAAAAAAAACCTGGGTGCCACAGCCACACTGGAATCGTTTCATGAAGACTCAGGCTGGAACCAGGTGGCGGTAATGGTATTGCTGACCTGATTAAGCGCGAGCTGAAATTCATCGATAAACAGGTGGATTTGCTCCAGAGAAAGTGACTGCGCCTGAAAGCGCGATACCTTGCGGCGGGTGCTGTCGAGCAGCGCAAGTGTTTCTGCGCTGCTGTGGAGTGGTTTTAATTCTTCGTGAATACCGCGTAGACAGAACTGCAGGGACCGCGGGAAGCGTTCTTCCGTGAACAGGAAATCGACCACTGTGGCCGCTTCTAACTGCGGCCCGATGGTACGCCGGTAGGCACCCATAGCGGACAGAGCCTGGAGCAGGTAACCCCATAAAAGAGGATCAATAGCAGTGTCCGGCGCCTCCCGGGTGAGGATCGATCCAGTGCCGACATCGATGACTCGGCTGGTCATGTCGGAGCGTTCCAGCAGGTGGCCGAGTTTGATGAAGCGGTAGGCGTGATCGCGAGAGATGGTGGTCAGAATCATGCCGTTGATCATCTGGCAGCGGGTGATGATCTCCTCGAGAAACGCATATCGATTGCGCCGACCGACGGATTTTTCGGCCATCTCTTCACTGTACAGGTAAAGTTCGTTGACCTGTTCCCAGGCCTCCTCGGGAAGCTGGTCGCGGGTGGTGCGCACATTTTCGCGAGCTGCCTTGACGGCAAAACGGATACTGGCGGGGTTGTCACCATTGGCAATCAGAAACCGCAGAACGTTATGCTCGTTATGAACACGATGGTTCGCTTCGAACACCTCATCCGCGTCCATAATGTTGACCAGTGTCTGCCAGCCGGGATCGTCACCGACCGGTATGTCCATGATCAGGTGAGCATAAGCGGAGGTGAGACGGGCAGTGTCTTCAGCCCGCTCCAGGTAGCGGGCCATCCAGAAAAGCCGCTCGGCGACTCGCGATAGCATAGTCATGAGCGAGCCCTCACAATCCAGGTGTCCTTACTGCCGCCACCCTGGGAGGAGTTCACAACCAGTGAACCCTTGGTTAGTGCGACCCGGGTCAGCCCTCCCGGCGTCACCCAGCTTTGGTCGCCCTGGAGAATAAAGGGCCTCAAATCCAGGTGCCTCGGTTGCACTTTGCCATCGATATAGGTCGGGGCAGTGGAGAGCGCCAGAGTGGGTTGAGCGATATAGTTGCGAGGGTCTGCCTCGATCAGTTTGGCAAATTTTTTGCGAGTGGCCTGGGTCGCGTGAGGGCCGACCATCAGGCCGTAACCGCCGGATTCGTTGGCCGGTTTGACGACCAGTTTTTCCAGGTTGGCGAGGACATAATCGCGGTCCTTCTCCTCGCTGCACAGGTAGGTCGGCACGCTTGCAAGCCGAGGTTCTTCCCCCAGGTAGTAGCGAATCATTTCAGGCACGTAGGCGTAGACAACTTTGTCATCCGCCACGCCGCTGCCAGGGGCATTGGCAATGGCAACATTACCAGCCTGCCAGGCACGCATCAGGCCGGGGACGCCCAGTTGTGAGTCGGCTCGAAACACCTCCGGGTCGATGAAATCATCGTCGATCCGCCGATAGACTACATCGACCCGCAGGGGTCCTTCGACGGTGCGCATATAGAGGCAGTCGTCATCAGCCACGAACAAATCGACGCCCTCGACCAGTTCAGCGCCCATGCCGTGCGCCAGGTAAGCGTGCTCGAAATAGGCAGAGTTATAGATTCCCGGGGTGAGCACGACGATGGACGGACGTTTCTGTTGACGAGGAGAAAGCGAAGCCAGAGTGGCATGCAGTCGGGAGGGGTAGTCATCTACCGGCAAAATGCTGTAATTCTCGAATAATTCCGGCAATACGCGCTTGGTGATCTCTCTGTTTTCCAGCATGTAGGAGACCCCGGAAGGAACCCGGAGGTTGTCTTCGAGCACATAAAACCGGCCGTTATGGTCACGAACCAGGTCAGAGCCACAGATGTGCGCCCAGACACCGTAGCGAGGGGAGACATTGGCGCATTGGGGTTTGTAATTGGGTGACTCCAGCACGATCTCCGCCGGTACTACCTTGTCCGCGAGAATTTTCTGGTGGTTGTAGATGTCGTCAATAAAGCAGTTTAATGCCCGCCCTCGTTGTAACAACCCGGCGCTCACCCGTTGCCATTCCTTAGCCGTGATAACTCTGGGAATGAGGTCAAATGGCCAGGCGCGGTCGATGTTGCCACCTTCGGTATAAACCGTGAAGGAAATTCCCATGTCCCGAATGGCCAGATCAGCCGCCGCCCGACGAGCGGCAATTTCTTCCGGTGACAGGGATTGCAGCAGATTGACGGCGCGGCGAGCAGCTACTCGTGGATTGCCGGTTGGGGCAATGAGTTCGTCGTAAAACTCGCCAGGTGCGCCCTTGAGGTAGTTTTTCCAGCGCTTATTCATGAATGATTGCCGCAGGATGAATGGAAGGGTCAGTGGTCTTTGAGCGAATCGGCGCGTCTCCTGTTGTCAGGGATGAAGAAAACTCTAAAAGAAAGGGTACGCTTATCTCGTTGGTTTGTGCGATTACCGCCGTGAAGTTATTCCGACAGGCCAGGGGGTAAAACGGCATCATTGTTTAGATAGTCCTGGAGTCGTCTAGCCATTTGAGCGCTACGCGGTAGATCTGGCTGGCCAGAATCCGTCAAGATTACTCAAGGTAGGTATCAAGCACCTTGATGATACGGTACACCGCATCGACAGTGGGAACGGCGATGCCGAGTTCCCGCGCTTTATGAACAAAGGGCCCAATGGTCTCTTCTATCTCGGTTTTTTTGCCGCGGACGACGTCGTCGTGCATGGAGGTGCGGCCTTTAAATCCCGCTTTTTGCATGCCGGTGCCGATCTCAATCACAGTGGCAACGGCCTCCTCAAAGGTTCCGCTGTCGAGTTCTTTTAATTTTGATACGGGAGCAAAGTAATTCTCGGGTGAATACCCCATCGCCTTATAAACGCTGATCAACTCGCGGGCATACTGGACATAGTGTTCCGCCCCTTCCTTGACCATCATCCCTTCACCCATGAACAGGTTGCTATTGCCCGCTAGCGTGCTAACCGACCAGCCGGCTGCATTGGCAATCTGGGTGATTTTTTCCCACATCACCTGTTTGATGTTGGGCACGGCTTTTGTGCCTATCCCGGCGGCATTACAGATATCCACGATGGCTTCGACACGCGGGGTAATGGTGCCATCGAGTTCTCCAAAATAGGTGCTTAGTGGCAGGGCGAAGGTGTGGGCCGCGTGGCCCGGCTCGACCAGGGCGCCGGCTTCGATGGTGGCAAACCCAATCACCTGCTCCACGCCTAACCAGGCAGCAAGATCATCTTCCTTGGTGATGTTGTTCTGGAAGGAGCAGGCGGTCTTGATACGACCCTTGAGACTGGCGGCTGTCTCTTATACACATCTCCGAGCCCACGAGACCTCTCTACATCTCG
>CAJXVN010000238.1 GCA_913060775.1 uncultured Gammaproteobacteria bacterium
CGAGATGTAGAGAGGTCTCGTGGGCTCGGAGATGTGTATAAGAGACAGGATCGGGGTCGGGGGTACCGGGATCGGGGGATGGGTTGAGCTTACCGAAGGGCCGCAGGTAGAGCTTGGTCCACTGGGTGCGGGCTAAAGGCCATTCGTTTTCGAATCGGTAGGTATTCGGGCCCATGACAAACAGCCGAATCGGCGGTTCGTCCATGATGCCGGTGTCTACATCCTTGAGCCAGTGGTCGTACCAGCGCAGCGCCTCATATTTTAGCGTTGGCGGTCCGGGCAGCTCGGTGTGCATGTGGTGACCAAAAATGCCGGCCTTTTTCGGCACGTCCAGTTCCGGGTTATTCATGTCGTCCCAGATGGCATCGCTGAAGGGTTTGAAAAAGGGAATCCAGCAACCGGAGGTGTAGACCGGCACCTTGATATTACCGACCTTGTCGCGTGACCGGCGACGTGCCCAGAATTCGTCGTTCTCCGGGTGCAGTAGCTGATCGAAAAAGGCGCTGCCCCGGCGCGCCAGTAGCCGGGTGTAGCTGGCGTTGTGGCGGATGTCTTTGGATTGAGCGACGGCGTCATAACGCGCCTCCATCTCTTCCGGCGAGTAGAGCAATTCAGACTCAGACTGGGTGGTGTGGGCGGGTATTTCGCGCTCCAGTTCCCACCAGAATGGCTGAATAATGCCACCCTCGTAGGCCACTCCGTAAAGATCGTTGGCGGCTTCATAGGGCATGATGGCTTTGAGGCTGGGTGGCGCCTGAGCGGCCACAAATCGCTGGATCATGCCGAACCAGGAAATACCCATCATGCCGACGCCGCCAGTGCACCATTCCTGCTCGGCGATCCACTCGACGATGTCGTGGCCATCTTCCTGTTCCTGCACGCTGAAGGGGCCGTTCCAGGCGCCTTCGGACTTGCCCAGGCCGCGTTCGTCCGGGATCACGTAGACATATCCGCGGCGGACAAAAAATTCGATATCACCCGCTTCAACGTTGTGATCAAACACCCAGGAGTCGATGGGCTGGGCGGGAATATCCAGGGACTGGCAATCCTTTCCGTAGGCAGAGAGGGCGAGCAGACCAGGGAATTTACCGGGGGCGTCCGGGCGAAAAATATCGGCCCTCAGCACCACTCCGTCGCGCATGGTTACGGCGACGTCACGCTCGATAATCATTTCGTACTCGGGCCGAGACAACTGACTGGCGTTTTTAAAATATTCGGATTGCCAGTAAGGCGGGCAATCAATGCCAATTTCCGCCAGGGCGGTGGTTAGTTCTGCCTGTTCCATCTCCATCCTCTCCTTTGTCGGGTAGACCCGATTAGTGAAATTTTTTAACGCTAACAACTTTCCGATTCACGGACGAATCTTAGCCTTTTTTTGAGACTTGCCCCACGGCAAATACCATTTAACACCGTCAAATCGGGTGACACTTCTGCCTCTGCAACCTATCCTTTACGCCCACTTTCACCCGCCGTTGTAGATTCAACTCACCATGAGCGATAGCCAGAGTCACCCGATAACCCCCCGTGCCGCACTGTTTTTGCTGGGCACCGTCATTTTGCTGTGGGGAGTGAACTGGCCGATCATGAAAGTCGGCCTGCAAAGCATTAGCCCGTTCACCTTTGCGGCCTCGAGAATGGTGCTGGGGGGCATCACCATGTTTGCGGTGGCGGGGCTCACCGGCAACCTGACCTGGCCACACCGCCGAGACTGGCCGGTGGTGATCAGTGTGGGCCTGATTCAACTGGCGGCGTTTATTGGCATGGCCACTTTTGCATTGCAGTATGTGCCGGCGGGCCGGTCATCGATCCTCGCCTACACCACCCCGCTCTGGGTGTTACCCATCTCTTTTCTAATGCTGCGCGAGGCGGTGAATGGCTGGAAGCTGGTCGGCTTTTTACTCGGGCTGGCGGGAATTCTGGTGATGTTTAACCCGGCGACCTTCAACTGGTCCGATCCGGACGTGCTACTCGGCAACGGCACCCTGATGTTTGCGGCCATGCTCTGGGCCTTGCTGATTGTGCAGATTCGCGGCCACCGCTGGCACGGCACGCCGCTGTCGCTGATTCCGTGGCAATTTGCGGTGGCGACCGTGGCGCTGGTGCCGGTGGCGTTTTATCTGGAATCTGATAATCCGATCCAGTGGAGCGGCGAGCTCTGGGCGACACTGCTCTATAACGGGCCGATTGCCACCGGGTTCTGCACCTGGGCGATTGTCACCATTACCCGCGCATTGCCAGCGCTGACTACCTCGCTGGGAACGCTGGGGGTGCCGGTAACCGGCATGGTCGCCTCGGCTATCGTTCTGGGAGAACCCATTACCGGCAGCAATCTGGGCGGGCTGTTATTGATTGTCGGCGGTCTGGCATTGCTGGCAATTTCGGAACGCCGTGGGGCAGCCTGAACACGGGAAACTTGTTAAGAAACGGCCTTAAAGCTTGTCGTAGAGTTCAACCAGCATCTGCAAACCTCCTAGCAGTCCGGCTGATTCTGTATAGAGCTGAGTCAGCGCCACAAAAAAGACGACGGCCAGCACCAGCAGGGCAACAGCCGCCATGTTGCAGAAGCGCCGAATTGCATCAACGCGCTCACCAACAATGAGTTCCGTGGGAAACAGCACGTGACTGCCCGGGGGCGGATAACAGCGGTATTCAGTGATGTTGCGGGCCAGTCGAGCCAGCGCAAATGACAAAAACCAGATGACCAGGATGACGCCGGAGAATATCAGCAATAGATAACTGCGGGCGGACTCAAAATCGGTGATTAACTCCGGTTGCACCACCACCGCCAGGCCAAGGTAACTGTAGCGATTCAGTGCCGGTAACAGCGCCATCATGGGTACGACCATGGCCACGCCCAACAATACCGCACGCATCCGTGCGCCGCGACTCGGCTGAATAATGGTACCGGCCGGAGGATGCCGACGCGGCGGGGTCCATTCTTCCGGAGAATTGTCACCCTCGCCCTTGTCGCGATCCGTTAGCCAGTCATCGGGCGGCCGGTCAGTCATTATTGAGTTTTTCGGCGTTGTCAGCAGCCATTTGTTCCACCACCTCCTGTTGTGCAGGTGCCATTTTACCGATCACGTACTCTTCAAAATCCTCCTCGTCCACGTCGGCCTCGCTGATGACCTTGTCGCGCACGGAAATCCCGGCGTCGTGAACGCTCTGGGGATCGCTGGTGATCAGTGGGTGCCATTCGGGTAAGGGTTCACCGGCCGCGCGCAGACGATAGGCACAGGTGCCGGGCATCCAGTCCAGGTTTGCAGAGTTTTCGACATTGAGCACCACGCAATCGGGCACTTTAATGGCTCGTTGCGCGTAATCCCCACAACGACACGCCTGCTGATCGAGCAGTTCGCAGACAATGCTGGTGATGTAGCGGGCGCCGGTGTTTTCGTCTTCGAGCTTGATCTGGCAGCAGCGCGCACAGCCGTCACAAAGGGCCTCCCACTGCTCCGTGTTCAGCTCGGATAAGGGTTTTTCCCAGAAAGGTATGGTGGTCATCGTCAGGTGCCTGAAGTCGCTACTGTAGGGGAGCCTTATCGATTTCGATGGCCAGCATCATCTGCTCCAGTCGCTGGCGAAATTCCGCATTACCGGCCTTCGCCCGCAGCCGGCCAAGCTCCGCCAGGGCGAGGCCCGGCTGCTGCAGGCGTTGATAGACCGCGATCCGCTGCAACAGCAGATTAACGTCATTCGGCTCCAGCAATAAAATACGATCGCAGCAGGCCAGCAACCGCGGATAGTCACCGCGCTGATGGTAAACCCCTTTCAGGTTATTGAGCATCCGCAACACCATCTCCCGACCGGTTATCGGCTGACTGAAATCATCCTGCAGCGGCACCGCTGGCCCCTGATGCTGATCCAGTAACTCCCGCAATCCCGTTTCTGTCACCAGACACCCTGAAAAGGGATCAATCAGCGAACGTTCTGACCCGGCCACCACGGCAACCAGGAAATGGCCGGGAAAGCCCACCCCTTCGACCTGCAATCCGACCCCGCAGCCGACGTGAATATAGAGCAGGGCCAGTGTAATCGGAATGCCCATGCGTCGCTCAAGCACCTGATCGATATAACTATTATCGGGGTCGTAATACTCTTCGCTGTTCCCCTGATAACCCTGTTCTTCGGCCAGAAATCGGCAGAGCAGTCGCGCCTCATCGCGGGCGGAAGTGGGTCCGACGGAATCGCGAATTTCCCGATAACTCTCTACCAGTTCTCGCAGACTTTCGCGGCAGGCGGCTAATTCAAGGTCTGGACGCTCCTCCTGGGCGATGGTCAGGGCAATTTCCGTCAGATCAAGCGGCTCGCCGGCCTCGACCAGCCGGGAAAACCGACGCCGCGCGAATCGGGCGCGGACCGGTATCTGTTCATCACCCGGTTTTGATTGATTGCTCATTAATCCGCCGCGCTCGCTTTTTCGACCGCCTTCACCTGATCCCAAATTTCATCCATGAGTTCCAGCGAGGCATCCTCCACTGCTACTCCCCGGTCGCTCAGGGTTTTTTCCACGGCCCGAAACCGTCGCTGTCTCTTATACACATCTCCGAGCCCACGAGACCTCTCTACA
>CAJXVN010000239.1 GCA_913060775.1 uncultured Gammaproteobacteria bacterium
CGAGATGTAGAGAGGTCTCGTGGGCTCGGAGATGTGTATAAGAGACAGGTGGGTAACCATCCCTTTCGCCCCGTCGGGCTAGGCTGGGTTGTTCAGTTAATTCTGTATGCCAAACTTGACCGGTACCACATTTGAGCCGGTTGCTAGCTGATCAAGGTAGTCTGCCCACCACTGCATCATCGTCGTTCGGTCTTTGAGGTATTCGGCATGTTGCGTATATGCCCCCCGGACATGGTTACGTTCAAGGTGGGATAACTGGCGCTCGATAGCATCTGGGTTAAAGCCTTCCTCATTCAGAATTGACGACGCCGTTGTCCTGAAACCATGCGCCGTGGCACGGCTCTTATAGCCCATGCGATACAACGCATAATTCATGGTGTTCTCAGAAATTGGTTTGGCTCTGCTGCGCTCACCAGGAAATAGAAGTTCATAGTGACCCGAGATTGGGTATAGCGAGTTGAGTAGGGCGATCACTTGTCGAGATAATGGCACGAGATGCACCGTTTTCATTTTCATTCGCTCACCTGGAATGCGCCACACCTGCGCCTCCAGATCGAATTCGTCCCAACTGGCACCACGAAGCTCGCCGGGGCGCACGAAAGTTAGCATTAGAATTTGCAAGGCAAATCGGGTGAGGATATGCCCCTGATAACCCGATATCGCCTTCAATAAATCCGGCAACTCTGAACGGGTAACCGCTGCGCGGTGCTTCACTTTTCGGGTTTTAAGTACGCCGGTTAATTCACTAGCGGGATTAACCTGTGCACGGCCGGTTTGTACCGCGTAACGAAAAACGGCAGAACAGCGTTGCAGAACTCGTCCAGCGACATCAAGAGCATCTCGGCTTTCAATCTTGCGGATTATTTCGAGGACATCCGGCGGCTGGATTTCGGTTATCGCTCGCCGTCCCAAAAAAGGGAAGACGTCTTGTTTGAATGAGTCGAGAACTCGTTCAGCGTGATCGACAGACCAGCGTCCTTTCTGATGAACCCACCACTCTCGGGCAATCGCTTCAAAATGGCTTTCAGCCGACAGTTTTTTTTGCCGTTTTTTAAGTTTTCTAAGTAGGGCTGGGTCTTCATCGTTACGAAGCTGAGTTTTAGCCGTTGCAGCAGCCTCCCTGGCTTGAGCCAGGCTCACTTCTGGATAGACACCTAGTGCGAGCACCTTTTCTTTGTCGCCATAACGGTACTTGATGCGCCAGTACTTGCTGCCCTGATGATTAACGAGCAAATACATACCCCGGCCATCTGCTAGCTTGTAGGCCTTTTCGCGGGGTTTTGCGTTTTTAACAGCAATGTCAGTCAGGGGCATTATGGGGGTACTAAAAATGGGGTATTTGAAAGATGCCCCAGAAAATACCCCTAAAATACCCCCGCCGTCAATGGTCGTTGTTGGACGCTAATGAACCATTAAAAAACAAAATCCTTTTAAAAACAAAGGATTAATGGCATTACTGGTCATTGCTGGTCATTGAATTGGTGCCGAGGGTCGGAGTCGAACCGACACGGAGTTGCCCCCGCCAGATTTTGAGTCTGGTGCGTCTACCAGTTTCGCCACCCCGGCATTGCGTAGCGGGCGGAATTATAATCGCTGACCGATTTCAGTAATAGCCCGTTGAGCGGCTAAAAACAGGATCCTGGGGTAATTAATCGGGTCGCTTTTTTCAAGCGCGCCGAATAGCGCTGGACTGTGTTGAACCCTTTGGTATCATCGCGCGCCCATGCGCCGCTCCGACTTTCAATATGACCTGCCGAACGGCCTGATTGCCCAGCAACCGCTGGATAAGCGGGGCGATTCGAGATTGCTGTATCTGCCCGCAACGGGTGACCGGGAGGATTGCCAGTTTTCTCAGCTCGGTGAGTTTTTAAGGCCGGGTGACTTGCTGGTGATGAATAACACTCGGGTGATTGCCGCTCGGCTGTCCGGGTATAAGCAGAGTGGTGGGCGAGTCGAGCTGTTGATCGAACGCTGTTTGGGAGAGCATGAGGCGCTGGCGCAGATACGCTCCAGCCGCTCGCCAAAACCCGGCGCGGTGCTCGAAATAAGCGGTGAATTTCAGGTCACGGTGACCGGTCGGGAGGGGGCTTTTTTTAACCTTGAATTTTCTGCCCCGATTGGTGAGGTGCTGGCGCAGGTGGGAGAGTTGCCACTACCGCCGTATATTGATCGGGCGCCGCAGGCGGCTGATCTGGAACGCTATCAAACCGTCTATTCGCGGGTCGAAGGTGCGGTTGCTGCACCGACCGCCGGGCTTCATTTTGACGATGACATGCTGGCTACGCTCACCTCGGCCGGAATTGAAACTGCCGAGATAACCCTGCACGTTGGAGCCGGTACGTTTCAACCCGTACGGGTGGATGATCTGGACGATCACCCCATGCATGCGGAGTGGTTGTCTGTCAGCGAACAGGTGGTCGATCAGGTGAGGCAGGCTCGGCGCCGGGGCGGTCGAGTGGTGGCGGTAGGGACTACTTCCCTGAGGGCTTTAGAGTCTGCGGCTCAATCGGGTGAGTTGGCCGCTTATGAAGGTGACACCCAGTTATTTATCACGCCGGGTTATCAATTTAACTGTGTTGACGCCCTGATTACCAACTTTCACCTGCCGGAATCGACCCTGCTGATGTTGGTCAGTGCGTTTTCAGGGTACGAGCGATTAATGGCGGCCTATCGCCATGCGGTGGATGGCGAGTATCGATTTTTTAGCTACGGGGATGCCATGTTTTTAGAGCGAAACGACACGCCATGAGTCGAATGCAGTTCAACCTTTCAGCTAAGGATGGGCAGGCGCGGCGCGGTGAAATGGTGTTCCCCCGGGGTGCCGTACAGACACCGGCGTTTATGCCGGTAGGCACCCAGGCGACGGTCAAATCCCTGTCGCCGGCGGAGCTGCAGCAGAGTGGTGCGCAGATTGTTCTTGGGAATACCTTCCACCTGTTATTAAAGCCTGGCACCGAGATTATCGCCGCCCACGGTGATCTCCACGATTTTATGGCCTGGCCCGGACCAATTTTGACGGACTCCGGCGGGTTTCAGGTATTCAGCCTGCAAACCAGTCGAAAAATTACTGAGGCAGGGGTTGAGTTTCGTTCCCCACGGGACGGGTCACTGGTGTTTCTGGGGCCGGAAGAGTCGATGAGCACCCAGGCGGCGCTGGGCAGCGACATCGTGATGATCTTTGATGAGTGCACCCCCTACCCGGCGGATGAGGCCCAGGCGCGCAAGTCGATGGAGTTATCGTTACGCTGGGCAGCGCGCAGCAAGCAGGCCCACGGCGATAGCAGCGCCGCGCTATTTGGAATCGTGCAGGGCGGCATGCACGAATCCTTGCGGGATGAATCCCTGCGCGGGTTGTTGGAGATAGGTTTTGACGGTTACGCCCTCGGTGGTCTCTCTGTTGGTGAGCCAAAGGACGACATGATGCGAATCCTGGCGCATTCGCTGCCCAACTTGCCGGCGGATAAACCGCGTTATCTGATGGGCGTGGGAACGCCGTTGGATATTCTGCAGGCGGTCAGTCACGGTGTTGATATGTTTGATTGCGTGATGCCCACCCGAAATGCCCGTCACGGTCACCTTTTCACCCATCAGGGTGTGGTCAGAATTCGCAATGCCAGTAACGCTGCCGATACGCGGCCGGTGGATGAGACCTGCGGCTGTTACTGCTGCGAGAATTTTAGCCGGGCCTATTTGCGCCACCTTTTACAAAATGATGAACTGTTGGGCATGCGACTGGCCTCACTGCATAACACCTGGTTTTACCAGTCGCTCATGGGCGATATTCGTGACGCGATCGCTGAGCAGCGGTTTGACCAGTTTCGGCAACAGTTCCAGACGGCTATGGCGGGGGGCGGTGTGGCATAATCCCACCCCTGTCGGGCAGGTTCGACCCTCGGTGTTGAGCGGTTGCCCGGACCGGTTTAATCGCAATTTTCCCTGACTTTTATCCAGATTTAATACGGAGTATTTTCCACCATGGGTTTTTTTATCAGTGATGCAATGGCGGCCCCACAACCCGCTGCTGGGGCTCCCGGGTTCGATAGTTTTATTTTTGTGCTGCTGCTGTTTGTGATTTTTTACTTCATGATTATTCGGCCCCAGAGCAAGCGCCAGAAAGAGCAGCGGAATATGGTGGAAGCCCTGGGTAATGGTGACGAAATTGTCACTAACGGTGGCCTGGTCGGGAAAATCATCAAGGCTGGCGAGGTCTATCTGAGCGTGGAGCTTGCCAACGGTGTCGAAGTGAAGGTGCAGCGCACCGCGATTGCTCAGGTGCTGCCAAAGGGAACGCTGAAAACCCTTTAACGGATCAGGCGTACCTGTCGTCTCCTCTCCTTATCAACCTCCTACCGATCGAAATCCATGAATCGTTACCCTCTCTGGAAAAACTTGCTGGTTTTGCTGACGCTCATCGGCGGCGGACTTTACGCACTTCCCAATATCTTCGGTTCAGATCCGGCGTTGCAAATATCCGCCCGGAGAGACGCGGCAGTTGATCAGGTGCTGGTTGACCAGATTGCTGAACGACTCAAA
>CAJXVN010000240.1 GCA_913060775.1 uncultured Gammaproteobacteria bacterium
CCCAATACCTGAAAAAGCAACGGACTGGTTCGGTGAATAAACATTTCCGTAAACTGCACCACGCCGGCGATCACCAGAATAAAACTGATGGTCCGTAGATATTCCAGGCCAAATGGCTGCAGCAGATAAGCGTGCACCAGGTAACTACAAGCCGAAGACAGCGTCAGCACAAACATGGTGGCCATGGCCATGCCCAGCGCGGTTTCGAGTTTCTTTGACACCCCCATAAACGGGCAGAGACCCAGGAATTTCACCAGTACGAAATTGTTCACCAATGCGGTGCTAACCAGAATTAGCAGAAAACTGTTCATTTAAATACAGAGGCTCTAGCAGACAAGAGGGCAACCAACCGGGTCTTACAGACCGACGCCATCATCAGGACAGACTGGCCGGGCGGCAAAGCCAGCAGAGCAATTATAACTGGGATCGTTCGTGCTCCGTCGGACACGCCGCTCCATCCGAGACAAACTGCCGGGGAGATCCGACGCTAAAGGTTGTATTACCAGCGCTATGCAGGGACTATCAGCCGCATTCGCGCTGCCATTTATCACGCACCTGATCTGCCTGTCGGCCACGCTCTTCATCGCTTATAAATTCTCGTTCCCCGAATGCATTTTCGCGGTAATAGACCACTCGTCCCGTCTCAAGTTGACTCAGCGTCTCACCCAGTGTGGTACAGCGGCGTTGATGCTCCAGGCGTTCTATCCGTTCTTGCTCTCTGGCCGCCTCTTTTTGCGCACGCTCAAGGGTCATCAACTGGAGCAGTTTTTTTTCCGCGGCGCGTCTTTCATTGAGTTCCAATGATGGGCCGGGAACCGGTGGCAACGGCAATTGCTTCACCGCACCGCCATGACTAGCAGGCCGGTCACCAAAGTGAATGCGTCCTTTTTCGTCAGTCCATTGGTAAATAGCCGCGGAATTTTCCGCGTTGACCTGGGTATGCCCAGCCAGAATGAGGCCAATCAACAGAAGCCGCCGCAGTGACAATGTCATAATCTGCACCCCACCAAATAATCCATTACTGGCCCAAATGACCGCAAAAGAATACCCGCTTGCTCCGGCAATCCGCATGGCAGAAATAGAACCGTTTCACGTGATGGAAATGATGGCCCAGGCAGCCCAGTTAGAACAGCAGGGGCGTCCCATTATCCACATGGAAGTCGGCGAACCCGATTTTGATACGGCCGAACCGATTGTTAAGGCAGGAATTACTGCCTTACAAAATGGCCACACCCATTACACCCAGGCCACCGGCCGCATCGAATTAAAGCAGGCGATTTCAGACTGGTATCAACAACAGCATCAGACCACCGTGCCAACCGAACGCATACAGATAACCGTCGGAGCTTCCGGTGCCCTGCAAATGACCTTTTGGGCGCTGCTTGATCCCGGTGATGAGGTCTTACTGGCCGATCCCGGCTATCCCTGCAATCAGAATTTTGTCCGCCTCGCTGGCGGAATTCCAGTCAGCCTGCCCACGGAGGCTGAATCGGGCTGGCGCGTGACGCCAGAATTAATCACCGCTGCCCTCACCAACAAAACCCGCGCGCTATTATTAGCATCTCCCAACAACCCGACCGGCACGGTGATGAGCCGGGCCGAAATGACAGCGATTGCAACACTCTGCGCAGATCACGGCATCGCCCTGATCGTTGATGAAATCTACAGTGGCTTAACCTACGGTGTTCCCGATTTCTCAGCGGTTGAGCTCACCGAAAATCCGTCGGCCGGTCGGTTTGTAATCAACAGTTTTTCCAAATATTTCGGTATGACCGGCTGGCGACTTGGCTGGATGGTTTGCCCGGAATCTTTCGTTCGGCCGTTGGAGAAGCTCGCACAAAACCTGTTCATTGCGCCGCCTACTGCCGCCCAGTTCGCCGGTGAAGCCGCTTTCAAACCCCAAACAATCTCTATTCTGGAACAGCGCCGCGAAGCGTTTCAGGAGCGCCGTGACCTGCTTCTGTCGGCCCTTCGTGGCCTGGGATTCCACATCCTCGCGACACCGGACGGGGCTTTTTATCTGTTCGCAGATATCACCGGGTTTGGCGTTTCCAGCGGTGAATTATGTAAACGCCTGCTGAACCAGGCGGGGGTAGCCATTACGCCGGGAATAGACTTTAGCCACCGCCTTGCCAATGATTACGTGCGTTTCGCCTACACCACTGACCTTGAACAAATTGAACGGGCGATCGCCAAAATCGCTCCCGCACTGAAATCACTGGATTAACCCGATAGCTTTCGCCAAAAAAAACCGATCTGCCAGGGGGGTGTCAGATCGGTCACTGTTTTCCATCAGAGGCGGAAAAGTATTAGCGGGCACCCACTCCCAGTAAACAGACCCGTACTGTTTTCAGCGCGACCAGCAGGTCCAGCATCAGGTTGTTGTGCTGCAAATAGAAAAGGTCATATTCGAGTTTGTTACGGCTGTCTTCCGTGGTAGCACCGTAAGGGTAGTGCACCTGCGCCCAGCCAGTTATTCCCGGCTTCACCTGATGCCGAGCGTCATAATGAGGAATGGTTTCGCTGAGTTCACTGACAAACTCCGGGCGTTCCGGACGCGGGCCAACAACGCTCATTTCGCCTCTCAATACGTTGATGAACTGCGGTAACTCGTCGATCCGGGTTTTTCGTAAAAAAGCACCCACCACGGTCACTCGTGGATCATTTTCAGCGGCCCATTGGGCGCCATGCTTTTCAGCATCAGTACGCATTGACCGAAATTTGATCACCGAGAAAGTCCGGCCGTCGCAACCGACGCGGGTCTGGCTATAAAAAATCGGACCCTTACCGCGCGATTCAACAAAAATTGCCAGTGCGGCCAGCAGCATTACTGGCAGGGCCATCACTAACAGCACTCCGCCTACCAGCAGATCAAAACAGCGGGCGATGCCATGTGAGCGCTGACGAAAGCCTGGTGCACTCAACTCTTCCAGATCTACCCGGCAATCGCCCCCGGAGCGTAGTGCACTGCTTATTACTTTTCGGTTCATACCTGTCGCCTTTTGATATCAATGACTCTGCGACAGGATTTAGCAAAAGTAATGCCAACTTATAATAATTTTTTAATAAATTATAAGACGCTGATATTAATGGCTATTTTCGGAGGAAAGGATCTCTAATTCAGCGCGCCAGAACCTCTTCTCATCGAGGTGCTGAACTCCCAACACACTAACTGTTGAGAGCTCAACACCTCTGCGGACAAGGTGTCAGATTTTCAACATTTGCTGATCCGAGCCACTACATCCAGCAATTAATGAAGGTTTAGCCCAGGGGGCTACTCGCGGGTGTCGGCCACCATTTTTGCCATTGCATCGGCGTCGACACGCTGCATGAGCGGGACAAATTTATGGATTTGGTGGGCCAGCAGCGGGCGCGGCAAGGCATCCCATTCGAGCTCGGGCAGATTCAAAAACTGACCGCTCTCCTTTGCCAGTGCGGGCAGGACAGGAGCCAGATAGGTAATCAATACGCGAAACAGGTTAATCGCCTGGCTGTAGATCAGGGCAACCTGTTCCTCGTTGCCCGGTTGCTTGGCCAGTGACCAGGGCGCCCGCTCAGCGAGATACTGGTTAGCCTGGTCGGCCAGTGCCATTACCTGCCGACAGACCCTCGAATACTCGCGCGCTTCGTAAGCGGCACCAATAGCAACTCCCGCATTTACAAACTCGGCGTAAAGCGCTGGATCTTCCAGAGTCTCTGCAAGTTCACCGCCCCTTTTCTTAACAATAAACCCGGCACTACGCGAGGCGATGTTAACCACCTTACCCACCAGATCGGAGTTCACCTTCTGCACGAAATCATCGAGATTTAAATCGAGATCATCGACACCACTACTTAGTTTGGCTGCAAAGTAATAGCGGAGATATTCAGGATTCAGGTGGTCAAGATAGGTCCGCGCCTGAATAAAAGTGCCACGAGATTTGGACATCTTCTCGCCATTGACCATCAAAAACCCATGGACGTTGACCCGCTCCGGAGTCCGGTAACCTGCTCCCTTCAGCATGGCCGGCCAGAACAGGGCATGAAAATAGAGAATATCCTTGCCAATAAAATGGTGGATCTCGCGCTCAGCCCACTGTTTTTTCATCTGCTCCAGGGTAACGCCCGGCTGTTGCTGCTTCAGCCAGTTCCAGAAACTGGCGATGTAACCCACCGGCGCATCGAGCCAGACATAAAAATACTTATTCTCTGTCCCGGGTATCTGAAAACCAAAATAAGGCTCATCACGGGAGATATCCCAGTCCCTCAGACCGCCGTCAAACCACTCCTGTATTTTATTACTCACCCGCTCATCAAGATGACCCGCACGGGTCCACTCCGACAGATACTCCTGAAAATCTTCAAGGTGAAAAAAATAATGCTCTGAATCCCGAGTCTCTGGCACGCTGCCAGTGAGTACCGAGCGCGGATTAATCAACTCCATTGCGCTATAGGTGGCGCCGCAAACTTCGCAGTTGTCACCGTACTGATCCGCTGCTTCGCATTTGGGCTGTCTCTTATACACATCTGACGCTGCCGACGAAGAGGAT
>CAJXVN010000241.1 GCA_913060775.1 uncultured Gammaproteobacteria bacterium
CCTCTTCGTCGGCAGCGTCAGATGTGTATAAGAGACAGGATACCAATCGCGCACTTTGGGGTGGTTTTGCCATTGAAACCGCCTCCGGGCCGGTCTATTTTGCCGGTGATACCGGCTACGGCGACCATTTTCAGCAGATCGCCGAAAAATTGGGTTCGCCAAGACTGGCGCTGATGCCAATCGGTGCTTACCTGCCTGAATTTTTTATGGCCGATGTCCACACCTCGCCGAGCGACGTGATCCTTGCTCACCAGACGATGCAGGCGAAGCAGACACTCGTCATGCACTTTGGCACCTTTCCTCTCGGCGACGATGGCCAGCATCAGGCAACTGATGAGCTGAGTAAACTCATCGCGGAGCAGCGAGTGCCCCCAGCATCGCTGCTAATTCCAGCCTTCGGTCAGGCCATTGATATTGACTGAACAGAGATTAAATTTGATCTAGAGTGCATATCCCTGGCTGCGTGCGGTGGCCATATCATTCTGAAAAATCGGATCCTGCCAGGCGTCACGTTTACTCAGCCGAGAGAGCCAGTCAAGCACATTGACTTGTTCGGTGAGATCAATGCCTGTCATGAAGGTAGCGCAGGTGATGCAGCCCAGGGCAATGTCCGCCAGGGAGTAGTCGCCGAGCACATACTCCTGGCCCGCTAACTGCTGGTTGAGAATCGACAGAGGTTGGTGCAGGGCTAGCAGTGCGTCTGGCCGCTGGGTGTCATCGGCAAAAAAGGCATTCATCAGCTTTGCGGTGAGGGTGCTGGCGTCCCAGCCGAGCCATTGCTGCACCAGAGCCCGCTGCCGTGGATCAGTGGGATAGAGCGCTTCACCACCTGCACGCGTACTGGCCAGGTACTGCAGCACCGCACTTGATTCCCAGAGAATAAACCCACCGTCCTCAATAATCGGTGTGAGACCGTTGGGGTTAAGTGGGCGTAATCTGCCGTCGGCCGGGTGTAAATCAACCGCCGGATCGACATCGATAATTTGCAGGTCAGTGTCGCCAGCCAGTCCTAGTTCGCGTAGCAAAATAACGACCTTCAGGGCGTTATGAGAACCGGGGTTATCGTGGCGAGGTAGCAGGTGATAAAGCTTGAGAGTCATGGTTAACCTCTTATCGGTTGTCGGGGTTGGCCTGATCGGTTTTGAGCTGGAAGTCCTGCCTGATTTCATCACCGATGAAATCCATAAAGGCGCGAATACGCCCAGTATGGCGAAGGTCGGCGTGGGTCAGCAGCCAGACATCCAGCGCCAGTTCTTTTTCAATTGGCCCAATCCGTTTTAGCCGAGGATCCTGGTCTGCCCGTACTGCCGCCAGATACCCAATGCCGATGCCTTCAGCGACTGCACCGGACATTGCCAGTGAGCCGCCCATGCGGGCGACGATATTGGGCTTACTCCCGTGTTTTGCCATGAGTTTACGTATTCCAGGCCAGGTCAGTTTGTCGCCCCAGGTGACCCAGGGGTATTCATACAGCGAAGCCTGCTCACCAATTTCCTCTATTAGCGTGTGGGCGGCGTAGAGGGCAAAGTGGTATTTAGCGACTCGTCGGCCGACAAGCGTTTCCGCCGGAGAGTTGCCAATTCTTATGGCAACGTCGGCTTCCCGGCGGGACAGGTTAGCCGTCAGTGAGGAGGTTGTGACCTCCAGGCTAATGCCGGGGTAGGCCTTGAGGAAACGCCGAAAGGCCGGCATTAGCGCCAGGGCCATGGCATCGATGATTGACACGTGAACCTTGCCTTTGAGCTCCGAATCCCGGCCGGAGAGATTGCGTTCGGCCGCATCTGCGTGCTCCTCCATTGCCAGGGCAGTGCGGTATAGCTCTTCGCCGCCGGGAGTCAGGGTCAGTCCGGTAGAGAGCCGGTCGAAAAGCCGCAGGTCCAGGTCATGCTCAAGCGCGGATATTCTTCGCGACACGGTGGAATGAGTCGTCGAGAGTTGCTCTGCGGCCTTTGAAAAGCTGCCGGCCTCAGCAGCCACCGCAAAAATTTTAAGATCGTCCCAGTTCATTGATGACCTCAGCGATTATTCGGGCACGCATGTTGTGCAATATTACACATCAACTGTACGAAAACACCTGTTCCCGATTGTTTTTGTGGGGATTACATTGGCTCCCATCGCAGCGACTTTTGGCTGCTCAAAACGGAGATAGTGACATGATGGAGTTACTTGCAAACGTGCCTGCCTGGGTCAGTAGTCAGGGGATCGATGTGGTTCTGGTTAGCTAGTTGGTTGCCGCAGTTGGCGCGCTTGGCAGCCTGCTAGGGGCGACCAGAACCCTGCCGGATAGTCATCAAACCCGTGACTGCCATGCCTGCTAATCGACGGTAGCGGGCTAACCGTTACCGTTTTTTTAGGCGGCGAATTCCACCGATCATGCGGTGGGTTCGCCGTCTTTTTTATGGGCGATAGCCGACCGGAGTGGGCTTGAAGCCGGGTTTGGCATTAGGGCGTCATCCTGATCAGTCGGGGCGTGTTCACCGCATTTCTTCTCTGCTGCGTGCCGTCAGGGCATACTGGCTATCGGTTATTAAGGTGGCTGGCCGCGCCAGCCGTTATTTCCGCCAGAGAGGAGATTGCCAATGTTAATGCGCACGGATCATATCGAGATTGTTCCCGAAAATTTTGAACGCAGTCTGGCCTTTTATTGCGATCTGCTTGGTTTTTCGGTGAAGCACCGCTACCCGCTGGAGGCCCCGCCTTACATTGAGCTTGCCTACCTGAGCCAGGCCGACATAGGCCTGGAATTGTTACGCATCGAAAACCCGGAGGCCTATCAGCCACCCGGCAGCCGAGCCGGCCTGCGCTGCATCGCCTGGGAGGTCGATGACATGGATGCGACGCTGGCGGATTACACCGCCAAAGGCATCGAGACGACCTGGGGACCGTTAGTCACGGATGCCTTTGTGCGCGCAGAAATTTGTGACCCCGATGGCAATGCGATCGAACTGCGGCAGTGGTTCAAGTCTTAATCCTGATTCAGCTAGCCCGTGGTTTTCGGATTGAATAACGACTTTTAGAATCACCATTATTTGGGGGGAATAGAAATGCGAGTATTGGGAGGTTTATCCCTGTCCTTGACCTTATTACTAAGCCAGGTAGTGGTGGCTCAGAATGCGGTCGAGGGTTATGTTGTTGCCGCTGAAAAACCTCGAATAATCGGTTTTAACACCCAAAACATGACTGAGGTGGTGCCCGGTCAGCTCTACATGAAACATATGGTGGGGCCGGATATGAGCGTTGTCGTGCTGAACATCAAGCGCGGAGAGCCAACGCCATTGAACCAGCCTGGCGGTGAGTATCAGGGGGATGAAGCGACTCGGGCGGCGCAAATTAGTGCCGGAGAGATGCCGCCGTTTCACGTCCATGGACAGGAAATAGCCATTGTCATGCGTGGTCACGGCAAGGTGGTGCTGGAAAATGGCGAGGAGTTCGCCATCAATGAGGGCGAGGCGATTATTATGCCGCCGGGAATCCCCCACACCGGAATTTTCGATGCACCGGATAATCTGGTGGTGAGTATTACCACCCCGCGACGGCCAGAATACGGTGCCCATAACCAGACCACTTACTGAACTTAACGCCTCCGCGACGGTTGTGCCCATTTAGTGGCATTGATGCTTCCGGAGTAGTAATGTTGGCCCTACAATGGCTGACCTGGGTCGTCTCCGGTCTTCTGTTTCAGAAATTTCTCACACAGGAAAAATCATGCCATCAGAGCTATCGAATGACGTGCTCGACGTTCTCGTCGTCGGTGCCGGTTTTGCCGGAGTTTATCAACTGCACCGACTGCGCAAGCTCGGTTATGCGGTACAGGTTGTCGATGCCGGCGCCGATATTGGTGGTATCTGGCACTGGAACTGCTACCCCGGTGCACGGGTGGACTCCCACGTGCCCAATTACGAGTTCAGCATGGAAGATCTGTGGAAAGACTGGAATTGGAGCGAGCGGTTCCCTGGTCGGGATGAACTTAAAGACTATTTTCATTACGTGGATCAGAAACTCGATCTGAGTAAGGACATGCGCTTTAACACCCGGGTTACCGGGGCTGAGTTCGACACCGCTAATAACCTGTGGGTCGTCAAAAACAGCAGCGGCGATCCGATTAAGGCGCGATTTGTCGTGCTTTGCACTGGCTTTGCCGCCAAACACCACATCCCGGACTTCGCGGGTCTGGACGATTTCAAAGGGGAGTGTCACCACACCGCCCTCTGGCCCCAGAACGGGCTCGACTTCACTGGTAAACGGGTGGCTGTGATTGGCACCGGCGCCAGTGGCGTGCAGGTTACTCAGGAAGCCAGCAAGGTTGCCGAGCAGGTCACGGTCTTTCAGCGCACGCCGATTCTGGCGCTGCCAATGCAGCAGCAGAAACTGGATAAAGCCACCCAGGATGAAATGAAAAAGGAGTACCCGGCCAAGTTCAAATTGCGCGGTGAGACTTTCGCCGGTTTTACCTTTGATACGCTAGATCCTGTCTCTTATACACATCTCCGAGCCCACGAGACCTCTCTACATCTC
>CAJXVN010000242.1 GCA_913060775.1 uncultured Gammaproteobacteria bacterium
ACGATTTAACAACGCCGCTGCCGGGGCGGGTGCTGCTGGTCGAAGACAATAAAATAAATCGTAAGGTAGCGACCCGGATGCTCGAGAAACTGGGCATGCAGACCACGGTGGCTGAAGATGGTCAGCAAGCGCTGGACAGACTAGCTAAAGAGACCTTTGACCTGGTGCTTATGGACTGCCAGATGCCAGTACTGGACGGTTATGCCGCCACCGGACGGATCCGAGAACAGGAAAAAGTCTCGGGCAAACACCAGACCATTATCGCCCTCACCGCCAACACCGAAGGCGACTACCGCCAGCGCTGCCTGGCCGCCGGCATGGACGACTACCTTGCCAAACCTTATCGTAAAGAGGCACTGGCCGATATCGTCAACCGCTGGCTAATACCCGCAACCAGAGCCTGCAGTGCGTCAGCCCCACTGATTGCTTCTCGATAACCATCAACCGCCTGTTATTCATGACCACCTTGCGGTAGCCTGCACTGCACCCTACCCAGCAGGAGACCAAGGTTATGACCTGGCAAACGTTACGCCCGGAGCGACTCGGTTATGTCGCGCTTAATACCACCAACATGGACCAATCCATCGCTTTCTGGACTCAGGCAGTGCAGCTGGAGATTAGTGAGCGAAGAGAAGACAAAACTTTTCTGCGTGGCGGCATGCAACATCACTGGATTGCCCTGCACCAGGCCAGCGAGCCGGGTCTGGCGAGGGTCGGTATTCAGGTGGCCGACCGGGAAACCCTGGCCAGATTTGAAAACGAACTGACCGGCGCAGGTATCGATGTTAAGACCGGCACCGCCCTCAAGGAGGACCACATTATCGAATACCTGCGGTTCAATGACCCGGCTGGTAACCCACTGGAGCTATACAGCGACATGGTCGCCATGGCCACGCCGCCACGTCCAATTGCGGTCGAGCTGCTCGAAATTCAACACGTCGTAATCAATATTGAGCATCTGGGCAATACCGAGGATTTTTACACCGGTCTACTGGGCATGCGGGTTTCTGACCGAATCGGCGAAATGATGTTTTTTGCCCATTTTAGAAATGGCTGGCACCACGGCATGGGGTTTGCGATGACACCGGGGCAGACCAACGGGTTTCACCACGTCTGTTTTCAGCCACCAGACCTGGACAATGTCATGCGCGCCCGCGCACGGGTGAAAAAACTCGGCTATGAAATCACCCTGGATTTACTGCGCCACGGCCCTTCCGGTTCAATCGGTTTTTATTTTCTTGGCCCGGATGGCGTCGCCGAAATGAGCTATGGTGCCCGCCAGTTTGGCGAAGACGAGCTCTTTAATCCCCGTCAGCTATCGATGAGTCCGGAAACTATCGATGTCTGGCAAACCGGCCTGGCCGACGAGAGCGAATCTGCTGCAGCCGCCCTCGACTCCCTCAGCGGCGGGAAGTAGCGCTAGCCAATCACGAGGTATGCACCATGAAAGCAGCAAAAATCTGGATGACCCTGATGGGGCTGTTCTATCTCCTCAATCTGGTCGCCCTGTGGCCGAGTATCTGGGCGCCGCAAATCCCTGGCATGTACCCCGGCGTCGAACTCCACCAGGGCACCGACTCCTTTCAGCTGTTACTGGATGCCTGGCTCATTGTCGGCATTCAACTGGCCGCGATCGGCGTGGTCCTCATCTGGGCCGGCACGCTCGCCAAACACCCGGAACGTTATCTCGGGGTAATCTGGGTCGCCATCGTCACCGAAATAGTTGACGGAGCATGGGATATCTACAGCGTTGCTGGTGGCCTGGAAGACCCGACCATCGGCTACGTTACCGTGGTGATCCATCTCATCTGGATCGCCAGTGCCTTCTGGGTCTTGGGTAAGGTAAAAAGAGAACTGGGCTAACTGCACCTACCTGCCCAGATTTTTTGCACCTTTTTGTAGGAGCGACTTCAGTCGCGACAGCAGGGGCAGTCGAACCTCTGGGTCGCGACTGAAGTCGCTCCTACAAAACAAAATCAGTTAGCGCAGTCCTGCGCCGCCGCCGGAGCAGTGCATGACTTCACCGGTGACGTAACCGGCATCGGGCGAGGCCATGTAGGCAATGGCAGCGGCCAGTTCATCCGGCGTGCCCATACGACCCATGGGGGTGTCACGAAAGGTCTGATCCATCACCCCTTTAATACCATCGGCGTCGATCTGATCATAATCGCCCAGTCCCTGATTGCGGGGCACGGCCCGCTCACCGCCGTCGACGCCACCGGGGGCCACACAATTAACCCGAATATTGTAGTCAGCCAGCTCCATCGCCAGGCAGACAGTGGTTGCCGCCACGCCACCTTTCGCCGCCGAGTAGGGCACGCGATTGATACCCCGGGTGGCCACCGAACCGACATTCACAATCGAGCCGGATTGCTGCTCCACCATTTGTGGAATCACCGCTCTGCAACACCAGAGGGTCGGCCAGAGCGAGCGCTGAATCTCTTTTTCGATCTGATCAATCGGATAGAGGTGAAACGGCTTGGCCCAGATGGTACCGCCGACGTTATGGACGGCCACGTCCACCCGGCCATAGCGGTCAACGGCCGTTTTCACCACCGATTCAGCACCCTCCCAGGTTTCCAGATCCGCCGAAACGATGCTCGCCTGGCCATTGCCGGCGGCAATAATGTCAGCCACCGCCTGCGCCTGGGGCTCAGCCCGGTCGGCTATCAGGACCGTGGCGCCTTCGGCGGCCAGGCGAATCGCCGTGGCTTTACCGATACCCTGAGCACCACCGGTGACGATGGCAATCTGGCCGTCAAACCGACGACAGTTAGGTTGAGATGAATCGAGTGACATAGTGATATTCCCTGCTTTTAATGTTGTTATAGCTTTAGCCGCAAAAAAACCGACCGTATTCAATCAACGACAAATATCTACGCTGCAATGGTCAGGATACTTAGAGCTTGCATGCAAGCCAGACAAAGTAGCCCCAAAATACAGACCCTACGCCTAAAAAAAAAGCCCCTGCCAGGCAACCTATACCATCCAGAATAGCGAGTTTCCCGTAGCGAATTTTCGTTCGAAAAAGAACCGGAAAATCTTGGGGCGGCCAACGTTTTTCAGCAAAAGCCCGATATCCAATAATTGCAGACCAGGCAGAGAAAGAAAAAAACATTAGAAACCAAATAACGCCGAAGCCCTTCAGCATCGCCTTCACTCTCTCAATATCTTCCACTTGATCCAACGCCTGGGTATACCAGCTTATGACTGGTTCAATCAGAAACAGAGAACCTATGCCAATCGCCAGTAAAGGCAACCTGGCTCGCCTGGCGAGCGGAGTGGGTAATACATACTCGCCATTATGAATGTTAGACACGTAGAAGCTAGCTGTTAATCAACCCATAGACCCGCTCGGCAGTCAGCGGCAATTGAAAAGCCGGCTTACCAATGGCATCGGCCACCGCATTGGCAATGGCCCCCGGTAGCGCAACATTCGATGCCTCACCCACCGGGCCAAGATTGAATGGCCCCGGGCCTTCGTCGCGTTCCAGCAGGATGGTTTCCAGTGGCGGAATATCCTGAATGTTGGGCAGTTTGTAATCGCCCAGATGCAACGCTTCCGGTTTGCCCTCGTCGAATTTCTGTCCCGACATTAACGCCATGCCCATGCCGTAGACCATGCCGCCTTCGAGCTGTCCCAGATGAGCCACCGGGTTAATGATAGTGCCCACATCGTGGGCGCTAATGACCTGTTCCAGTTTCACCTGGCCGGTCTCCATATCCACCCGAGCCTTGACCACCTGAGCGGTGAAATTGGTGTCGGCCATTTCTGGCATCAGCGGTAGCTTGGCGTATTCATCAACAACAATGTCGCCGCCCTGTTTGACGCAGGCCTTAGCGGCCATTTCTGCCAGACTCAGGCGCTGCTCACCGGCAACAAAGGTTCCGCCCTGCCATTCACCGGAAAGCGAGGTCAACTCGACTAGCTTGCCTTTGAGTTTATCGAGGGCATCGATGGTGGTTTTACCCATGGTAAAGGTGGTACGACTACCACCGACCCCAAAATCAAAGGGTAGATTACTGGTGGAGACTGGCCTGATGGTGACGTCGTCAAGCTCGCCTTCAATGGCTTCGGCGACCATCTGCTGGACTGCTGTGTAGGTGCCCTGTCCGGGATCAGGGATGGGTACCTCGACGGTAATTTTGCCCGCGCTATTCAAGATCACCCGCGCGCTGCAGTCCCCACCGATGGTGCCGCGTTCGTACATGCCCATGCCGTAACCGATACCCGGGCCCTGCTCGCGCTGGTTCCAGTTAATCGCATCGAGAGCAGCCTGCAGGGTTTCTTTGGCGCGTACAGTTACCCACTGCTGACCGGTTGGCGCGGTGTCGCCCTGGTCGAGCAAATTGAGCATACGAAACTCCGCCGGGTCCATGTTCAGCGCTTTGGCGATCAGATCAAACTGCGCCTCCACCGCAAACATGACCCTGTCTCTTATACACATCTCCGAGCCCACGAGACCTCTCTACATCTCG
>CAJXVN010000243.1 GCA_913060775.1 uncultured Gammaproteobacteria bacterium
TCTACACTATCCTCTTCGTCGGCAGCGTCAGATGTGTATAAGAGACAGGCTTTGGACTGAGCGACAAGCTCGGCTTCTATGCCGAAAAAGTCTGGGAGTTTGTTGCCGATGACCCCCGCGAAGCCAATACGGAGGGGGGGATTTTTCCGGCCATTTTTGGCACAGTGATCATGGTGCTGGTAATGGCGGTTATCGTCACTCCGTTTGGTATTCTGGCGGCGGTTTATTTACGGGAATATGCGACGCAGGGGGTTTTTACCCGCGCCATCCGGGTAGCGGTTAATAACCTCGCCGGGGTGCCGTCGATTGTTTATGGTGTTTTTGGACTGGGGTTTTTTGTCTATTTTCTCGGTGGCAATATTGATCAACTGTTTTACCCGGAAGTGTTACCAGCGCCAACCTTTGGTACCCCCGGTCTGCTCTGGGCGTCGCTAACCCTGGCGCTACTGTCGTTACCAGTGGTGATCGTATCCACCGAGGAAGGGTTGAGTCGCGTACCCCGGGCGGTACGCGAGGGTAGCCTGGCCCTGGGGGCGACCAAGGCTGAAACACTCTGGCGAGTCGTATTGCCTATGGCCAGTCCGGCGATGATGACCGGCATGATTCTGGCCGTGGCCCGGGCAGCGGGTGAGGTGGCCCCGCTGATGCTGGTGGGTGTGGTTAAGCTTGCACCTTCGCTGCCGGTGGACTTTAACGCGCCCTTTTTGCATCTCGACCGCAAATTCATGCACATGGGATTCCATATTTACGACGTGGGGTTTCAGAGCCCGAACGTGGAAGCTGCTAGACCCCTGGTGTATGCCACCGCCTTGATGCTGGTGGTGGTGATTGTGGTGATGAACCTGGCGGCCATACGCATTCGTAATAATCTGCGGGAAAAATACCGCGCACTCGAAAACTAACGGTGAACTGCCCAGCTTATGAACGATAGCAACCTGATGACCCATGCCATCGACGTCGATAATATTGGCCGAAAGCCGTCGAGTGACGTTAGCGCAACTGAAACCTGCATATCCGTGGAGAATTTCAGTCTGTTTTACGGTGACAAACAGGCGCTGTTTGATATCAATATGGCGTTGCCCAGAAACCAGGTGACTGCATTTATTGGCCCCAGTGGGTGTGGCAAGTCGACCCTGTTGCGCTGCTTTAATCGCATGAATGACCTGATTGATTCGGTGCGTACCGAGGGCACCATATCCATCGATGGTGAGAATATTCATCAGCGTGGGCGTAACGTGACCGAGCTGCGTCGGCGGGTGGGCATGGTCTTCCAGAAACCCAATCCCTTTCCGAAAAGTATTTATGAAAATGTCGCCTACGGCCTGCGGCTACAGGGGGTTAACAAGCGCCGAGTACTGGATGAAGCGGTAGAACGCTCCCTGAGGCAGGCAGCGCTTTGGGACGAAGTTAAAGACCGGCTCGACGATAATGCCTTTGGGCTCTCCGGTGGTCAGCAACAGCGGCTGGTGATTGCTCGCGCCGTGGCGGTGGAGCCGGACGTACTCCTGCTCGATGAACCGGCCTCTGCGCTGGATCCAATTTCCACCTTGAAAATCGAAGAGCTTATCCACGAACTTAAAGAGCGTTACACGATTGTCATCGTTACCCACAATATGCAGCAGGCGGCCCGGGTTTCGGATCACACGGCGTTTCTCTACATCGGTGAGCTGATTGAATTTGGTGATACCCGGCAACTCTTTACGGTGCCGCAAAAAAAGCAGACCGAAGATTACATTACTGGCCGTTACGGCTAAGGAGATCCGCAATGGAGAACAATCGAGGCCCACATATTTCGCGGCAGTTTGATCAGGATATCGAACGATTGCGCAGCCAGGTACTGGCGATGGGCGGGGTTGTGGAGGAACAGATTGCCGATGCGGTGACCGCGTTTGTGAATAATGACGCTGAACTTGCCGAGAAGGTCATTATCCGTGACCACGAGGTTAACGGCATGGAGGTGGCACTCGATGAGGAGTGCAGCCGAATTCTGGCCCTCCGCCAGCCGGCAGCTGGGGATCTACGACTGATTTTCGCGGTGATAAAAACTATTACCGATCTGGAACGGATTGGTGACCAGGCTGAGCGGGTGGTTAAAACGGTGTCGAGACTGGGAAGTGCGGGCCTGATCCATGAACACTACCCGGGTATTCACCATCTCGGCGACATGGTTAAAAAGATGCTGCACGATACGCTGGATGCCTTCGCGCGGATGGACTCGGAGGAGGCGCTGAAAATTCTCGAAGGCGACCGGATGGTGGACCGCGAATACGAGGCAATTGTGCGCCAGCTCATCACGGTGATGATGGAAGACTCCCGCAACATCCGTGGTTCACTGAGCGTGATGTTTGCAGCCCGAGCGCTGGAGCGCATCGGTGATCACTCAAAGAATATTAACGAATACCTGATTTATATGGTCCACGGCAAGGACATACGCCATACCGATAACATTACCCCGCCGTAGCCCTTTCCCGGTTACTGCTCCGCTGGGGGAGTAACCGGTGACGCCTGGATGTTGATGCCTTTTTTACGCATTGCCTCAATGAGCATCGCTGCATTTTCATTGCCCTGATCAGCCAGCGCCAGGGCCTGGCTAGCCAGTTGCTGTAGTTTTTCACGCATCTGCTGCCCTTCTTCTACGGCTTTATCCTGATTCGCGATGGCCGTCTTCAGTTGGGTTGCTTCGTTAACCAGGGTCAGGGTTTGAAAACCGGTGGTGGTTAACAGGGCCAGCGATAGGAGAAATAGTGGCAGGTAGGCAGAAAACGAACGGTTGCTGGCACTCGGTTGGTCACTCATCGGCTTGCTCCGCTGGTTTCGCTTTGAAAGTAATACCAAATCCGGCCAGTAGGTCAGTCAGTGGCTGGTCCTGTTTGGTGGCGGCGACCTGTGCCATGGTTTTTACCAGTTCGGTGCCGACCTGGCGCAGTTTCTGGGATTGAGCAATGTGTTGCTGACGGTTGTTAAATAGCTGACGTTGCTCAATATTGGCGTTAAACGCCAGTGTATTGACCACTGCCAGCACCAGAACGATTACTGCAATGGCCGTTAGCAATGCAAATTGCACGGTGCTCAGGCCGGAGTCATTATTCATCGTGAGTCGCCTCTAGATAGTCGTTTTTTAGCTCCGCATAGTGTGCGGCAGATTCACTAAAAAAAGCCAGCTCATCGGCGGACAGGGGACGTACCGGTTTGGCCGGTCGACCCGCGTAGAGATGGCCCCGTTCTAACCGCTTGCCGGGGGTCACTAACGAGCCGGCCGCGAGCAGCACTTCATCCTCAATAATGGCGCCGTCGAGCACCGTGGAACCCATGCCAATCAGGCTGCGATCACCCACCGTGCAGGCGTGCAGTATGGCCTGGTGGCCAACGGTGACATCGGCGCCAATTACCATTGGCCAGCCGTCAGGATGATCACCAGAGGGGCCGTTCACATGCAGAATTGAGCCGTCCTGCAGGTTGGTCCGAGCGCCGACAGTAATGGTGCAGACATCGGCTCGTACCACCGTCATCGGCCACACAGAGACGTCATCAGCCAGTTTAGCCTGCCCAATAACGCAGGCCTGCGGATCGATATAGACCCGCTGGCCGAGGGTTGGGGCGTGGTTTTTATAAGCTCGTTTCATCGCATTAACACCATCTCTTCGCTGGCGGTGGGGTGGATGGCCACCGTGTTGTCGAAATCCTCTTTGGTCGCCCCCATTTTAACGGCAACGGCAAATCCCTGAATCATTTCGTCCGCGCCCCGGCCAATAACGTGGCAGCCGACCACCCGTTCCTGGTCGCCGGCGGTGACCAGTTTGCAGAGCGTTTTGGGCTTGTGATCGCCCATGGCGTAATACATGTCGGTGAATTCAGAGGTGTAAATTTTTACCCGGTCGCCATAGCGTTCACGGGCGTCGGCCTCGCTGAGTCCAACGGTGCCGATCGGCGGGTGGCTGAAAATTACCGAGGGTATATTGGTGTAATCCAGTTTGCGGCCTGCCTGACCATTAAACAGCCGATCCGCCAGTCGTCTGCCGGCCTGAATAGCCACCGGGGTTAAAGCGGCCTGCCCGGTAACATCGCCTACCGCATAGATGCTGCGGTGAGAGGTGTTCTGGTATTCATCGGTGACAATATAGCCGCGTGGGGTGGTTGCCAGCAGGCGGTTTTCCAGGCCCAGGTTGTCGCTATTGGGCGAGCGGCCAATGGCCCAGATAATGTCAGTCTGATCGCTAATGGGATCGCCCTGCTCAGCGCTCAGGGTCAGACCCTGTTCTGTTCGCACCAGCTCGGAGGGTACAAACCCCTGGCGGATAGTAATGCCATCGGCCTGCATCTGTTCGAGCAGCCGGTCGCTCAGGGCCGTGTCAAATTCACGCAATACGGCATCGCGACGAATCGCCAGGGTGACCTGGCTGCCGAGCGCGTTAAGCAGACCGGCGAATTCCACCGCGATGTAACCGG
>CAJXVN010000244.1 GCA_913060775.1 uncultured Gammaproteobacteria bacterium
CGAGATGTAGAGAGGTCTCGTGGGCTCGGAGATGTGTATAAGAGACAGGGACAGGAGTCGGACATATAAAAAACGGGATACCCGCCCGGGTATCCCGTCTACTCAATCTGGATAAACCGCTTACAACCGCGGCATGGCCGGGGGGACTGTTCCGGGTTCCACCGGCACATCGCGGTCGGAACCCCTGACCCCCTACTATATTGCAGGCACTTATTTTACCCTCACGAAGCGGCGTGGTCTAGATTCAGCGGAGCGTCAATTGCGACTAAATACGGCCGCGCTCTACTCACCCTCAACCAGTCCCAGCACATCCTGCATCGAATAGAGACCCGGTTCGCGTCCGCTAAGCCAGCCAGCCGCACGCACTGCCCCACCGGCAAAGGTCATTCGGCTCGAGGCCTTGTGGGTAAGCTCGATACGCTCACCCTCGCCGGCAAACAGTACCGTGTGATCACCGACTACATCACCACCGCGCACGGTCGCAAAGCCGATGGTTTTGCGATCGCGCTCGCCCGTCTGTCCTTCGCGGCCATAAACCGCGCACTCGTCCAGATCTCGGTCCAGGGCATCGGCCACCACCTCGCCCAGCTTCAACGCTGTACCCGACGGCGCATCTACCTTATGCCGATGGTGGGCTTCGATAATTTCGACATCATAATCATCGCCCAGCGCAGCCGCCGCGGTTCGCAGCAGGTTTAGCAACACGTTCACTCCAATACTCATATTGGGAGCAAACACCACGGGAATTTCCTTGCTCGCCGCCTCGACCTCAGCTATCTGTTCACGACTCAATCCGGTGGTGCCAATCACCATGGCCTTGCCCAGCCGCCGACACTCGCGCAGATTGTCGATGGTTGCCTCCGGGCGGGTGAATTCAATCAGCAGATCAAAATCCGCCGCCACCGACGCTAAATCGGCAACCACTGCAACACCCATGCGACCGAGACCAGCCAGCTCGCCCAGGTCACGACCCAGGCAATCACTGTCTGCGTGTTCAATCGCTGCAGTTACCTCAACCTGACTGACCGCTTCACAGGCTTCGGCCAGGGTTCGACCCATGCGGCCGCCGGCACCACTAATCGCGACCCGGGTAATGCCGGTAGATTCATTCAAGGCTTAGCCCTCAAAAAAAGATTTAACCCGATCAAACCAGGAGGTCTCTGCTGGCCGATGTTTATCACCCAGACTATCACCGAGCTCTGACAGCAGCTTTTTCTGCTTATCGTTTAAGTTCACCGGCGTCTCTACTGCCACCCGGCAAAACAGATCACCGACCCCGCCACCACGAACCGACGGAAGGCCTTTGCCGCGCAGGCGAAAGACTCGACCACTCTGGGTTTCCGGCGGAATGGTTAAATTTAACCGACCACCCAAACTGGGAATTTCCATTTCTCCACCGAGCGCAGCGGTCACCAGACCAATCGGCACTTCGGTATGCAGATTATTACCGTCGCGCTGAAAAATGTCGTGGGGGCGTACGTGAGTCTCCACGTAGAGGTCCCCCGGAGGAGCCCCGGCTTCGCCACCTTCGCCCTCGCCCGTCAGGCGAATACGGTCGCCATTATCCACGCCGGCGGGTATTTTGACGGACAGTGTTTTGGTTTCCTGAACCTGACCCGAACCGCGACATTTGCCACAGGGGTCCTTAATGACCTGACCCTTACCGCGACAGGTTGGACAGGCCTGCTGTACTGAGAAAAACCCCTGCTGCATGCGTACCTGGCCGACACCGGCACAGGTCCCACACTTGGCGGGTGAACTGCCCTTTTTAGCGCCACTGCCGTGGCACTCGCCACAATTAATCCGCTTGGGAATCTCCAGTTTTTTGGTAAACCCTGTTGCCGCCTCTTCGAGAGTTATTTCCAGCTCGTAACGAAGGTCCGCCCCACGGGCCGGGCCGCCGCGGCCACCGCCAAAAATATCACTAAAAACATCACCAAAAATATCACCAAAGCCAGCGCCACCGGGCCCCCCGCCCTGGCCTTCCAGCCCGGCATGGCCGAACTGGTCGTAACGCTGACGTTTTTCATTATCAGACAGGATTTCGTAGGCAGCCTGCACCTCTTTGAATTTCTCTTCGGTCTCTGTATCGCCGGGGTTTCTATCCGGATGCAGCTTCATCGCCAGTCGGCGATACGCCTTTTTTATTACTGCGTCATCCGCATCGCGGCTAACACCCAAGACTTCGTAACAATCCCGTTTTGACATTCGGAGTACCGATCCACGCTAATTAAAATGATTTTCCAGAAACACAGAAACGCCACCTGCTTCAATCAGCAGGTGGCGCTCTGTTTTATAGGTTTGAAATAGCTACTTTAACTAACAGAGCGCTACTTCTCTTCTTTCTCTGCATTAACCTCTTCAAACTCCGCATCAACCACGTCGCCCTCAAGATCATCGCCACCACCGGCGTTGGCACCGCCTGCTTCCGGCGCATCACCCGCGGCATTCTCAGCCTCCTTGGCATAAAGCTTTTCGGCCAGCGCCTGGGCCGCCGTCATTAACGCTGCCGTGGCCGCTTCAATGGCTTCCTTGTCACTGCCGTTCTCGGCCAGTACTTCTTCCAGCGCTTTGATGGCCTCTTCAGCCGCGTTCTTATCGGCCGCGTCCGCTTCATCGCCCAGATCGGCTATGGTGGTGTTAACGGTGTGAATCGCCTGGTCCGCCGAGTTACGGGCCGTTGCCAGCTCCACTGCCTTGTGGTCATCTTCAGCATGCGCTTCAGCGTCAGCGATCATCTGCTCGACTTCTTCATCGCTCAGACCACTGGATGCCTTAATGACGATGGTTTGCTGCTTACCAGTGGCCTTATCGGTCGCCGATACATTGAGTATGCCGTTGGCATCAATATCGAACACCACCTCAATCTGCGGAGTACCGCGGCGGGCCGGTGGAATATCCTCAAGGTTAAATTGCCCCAGGGATTTATTGCCGGAGGCCAGCTCACGCTCACCCTGCAATACATGGACGGTCACCGCCGTCTGATTGTCATCCGCCGTCGAGAAAACCTGGTCGGCACGGGTCGGGATAGTGGTGTTTTTATCGATGAGCTTGGTCATCACGCCGCCCATGGTTTCGATACCCAGCGACAGCGGAGTAACGTCCAGCAGCAACACGTCAGTCACGTCGCCACCCAGCACCGCACCCTGAATCGCCGCACCAACGGCCACGGCCTCATCCGGATTCACGTCCTTGCGTGGCTCTTTACCAAACAGTTCTTTTACCGCTTCCTGCACTTTCGGCATCCGCGACTGACCACCAACCAGAATAACGTCACTGATCTCGCTGGCCGATATCCCGGCATCCTTGAGGGCAGTCCGGCAAGGAGTGAGACTACGCTCAATCAGGTCACCCACCAGCGACTCGAGCTTGGCACGGGTCAGCTTGACATTAAGGTGCTTTGGGCCACTTGCATCGGCGGTGATGTAGGGCAGGTTAACGTCGGTCTGCTGGGCAGAAGTCAGTTCAATTTTGGCCTTCTCGGCACCCTCTTTCAGGCGCTGTAACGCCAGCGGGTCGTTACGCAGATCAAGACCGTTATCCTTCTTGAACTCATCGGCAAGAAAATTCATTAACCGCAGGTCAAAATCCTCACCACCGAGGAAGGTGTCGCCATTAGTGGCGAGCACTTCAAACTGGTGCTCACCGTCAATTTCGGCAATTTCGATAATCGAAATATCAAACGTACCGCCACCGAGGTCGAACACAGCAACCGTTGAGTCGCCTTTTTTCTTGTCCAGACCAAACGCGAGCGCAGCAGCCGTCGGCTCGTTGATAATCCGCTTCACGTCGAGCCCGGCAATGCGACCGGCATCCTTCGTAGCCTGGCGCTGTGAATCATCAAAATAGGCCGGCACGGTGATGACCGCCTCGGTCACTTTCTCGCCCAGATAGTCTTCAGCCGTTTTTTTCATTTTCTGCAGCACTCGTGCAGAAACTTCCGGAGCCGACATTTTGGTTCCGTTCGCTTCAACCCAGGCATCACCGTTATCGGCCTTTACTACTTTATAAGGCACGATTTTCAGGTCTTCCTGAACCACTTCGTCGTCAAACCGACGACCAATGAGTCGCTTAACGGCGTAAATCGTATTCTCGGGGTTCGTCACTGCCTGGCGTTTCGCCGCCGAGCCGACCAGCACTTCTTCAGGCGTGAAAGCGACAATCGACGGGGTGGTGCGATCGCCCTCGGCGTTCTCAATTACCCGCGGGGTCTGACCTTCCATCACCGCAACACAGGAGTTAGTCGTCCCCAGGTCGATTCCAATAATTTTGCCCATTTTTCGTTCTCCATATAGCCCGGTTTATGTCGGGCGGTTCGGGTTTAACACTTAACTGACCAGGATTGTTACTGTCTGCGGGCCTCTGCCCGTCATCGACGGCCACCGCCGGATCAACTTGCTTACTGCTGTCTCTTATACACATCTCCGAGCCCAC
>CAJXVN010000245.1 GCA_913060775.1 uncultured Gammaproteobacteria bacterium
TATAAGAGACAGGATGGGGATAGGGCAGGCCTGGCAATGCTAGTTTCCTGAACGAAGTTGGCGGGGCGCTTATTCCGGGGGGTGTCCCCTGGGATAAGGGCTGAGGCAGCTTTTCAGGATAACAGGTTGGGGCAATGAAAATGGGTGGAATCAAGTCGTCCTGACCTGGTCATCTTCCCAGATAATCAGGCGCTGTCTCGGCGGCGCGGGGGAGTTACCCCAGCTGCTCCCGGATACGTTCAGCAATCGGTTCAAGCTGTTCAACACCGGCGGGCTGCAGACCATGGACTTCAACCCGCAGGTTGTCATTGTCATGACGTGGAAGCAGATGGTTGTGCAGGTGAAAAACAGTCTGCCCGGCGACCACGCCGTTAGCCTGGAAGATGTTCATTCCCCCAGGTTGTAGGGCTGACTGGATGGCCTGGGCAACTTTCAGCGTAGTTGCCGCGACGGCTTCATAGGTGGCCGAATCCAGCGTAAAAAGCGTGACATGGTGAGTTTTTGGGATAACCAGGCAGTGACCTGGATTGATGGGGTTGAGATCGAGAAATGCCAGCGTTTGCGGGTCTTCATAAATCCGAGTAGCGGGGGCCTGACCCGCCACTATCTGGCAAAAAATACAGTCCTGATCCGGTGGTTGTCCGACACCGGTCATGTTGAGTCATCGTCCAGTAGTTGCCTGATCTGTCGCAGCAGGTCGGAAGGTCTGTGGGGTTTCTGGATCAGTGTCAGTCCTTCGGTGAGCACGAACCCGGTATGGACACCGTTGTTGGAGTAACCACTGGTGAACAGGCAGCGAATATCCGGATTGAGGGCGCGAATTTGTTCGAACGCCTGCTTGCCGCCCAGTCTTGGCATGATTACGTCGAGCAGTACCAGGTCAATGGCGTCGCCGTGGTACCGATACTGGGCGACAGCCTCGTGCCCGTCTTTCGCTTCCAGCACGGTGTAGCCGACGTTTTCAAGGATGGTTCGTACCAGTTCCATAATCGCCGGGTCATCTTCTGCAACGAGGATGGTTTCTCCGCCGCCAGTGGTTGACTCGGTTATTTTCGGGCCTACCAGATTGGCCTGGCGTTCGGACTGGGGCAGGTAGATCTTAAAAGTGGTGCCCAGGCCTGGCTCGCTATAGGCCTGAATCATACCGTCGTGTTGCTGAACAATTCCGTAAGCCATCGCCAGTCCCAGGCCACTGCCACCCACTGTTTTGGTGGTAAAGAAAGGCTCAAAAATTTTCCCCAGAGTATCGCTATCCATGCCTTCGCCGTTATCTGAAACACTAATCATCACGTAGCGACCTGGCTTCGCCCAGGGATGAGTGCGGCAATACTCGCCGGTAATGAGTACGGCTTCGGTTTCCGTAGTCAGCAGCCCGCCGTTGGGCATGGCATCGCGGGCGTTGAGATAGAGATTTAGCAGTATCTGCTCAAGCTGGACGGCGTCACTATAAACGGTGCCGAGATTGCGACCGGGGATAAAGTCATACTCGATATGGCTACCGAGCATGCGCTGGATAACTTCCTGTTCGTCAGTGATCAGAGCGTTCAGATCGATGTTTTTCTTATCCAGCACCTGGCGCCGACCAAAAGCGAGTAGCTGGCGGGTGAGGGTGGCGGCTCGGGTCGCCGCATCGTGGATGTGGTTCAGCTGGCGGCGCTGTATATCGCTGCTTTCCGGGTTGGCGATGAGCAGATCGGAGAACCCAAGTATGCCCTGCAGCAGATTATTGAAATCATGGGCTATGCCCCCCGCGAGTTGGCCGATGCTCTCCATTTTTTGTGCCTGGAGAAGTTGGGCTTCCAGCTGCCGCCGTTCGGTAATATCGATAGCGGTGACTCGCAAAAGATTGTCACTGCCGGCGAGTTTTTTTAGCACCACCTCCGCCAGCACCGGTGTCCCATCGAATTTCTCATAGTGCCATTCATCGCGAGCGGAATGTCCGGATACTGCTTGTGCGGTGAGCTCTTCCACTCGTTCCTGAGTGCTGACGCCACCGGCCTGAATTGGCGCGCTAAATTCAAGAACCGATTTTCCCGCCAGCTCATTGGCTGAATAGCCCAACATGGTGGACGCCGCCGGATTACTGCTGAGCACGGAGCCGGTGTCGGTATCAAAAATTACGATTGCTTCGGGTGCGGATTCAAATAAATCGCGATACCGCTGCTCGCTCTGCTCAAGATCATTACGCAACAGCAGGCTGTTGAGTCGATCAGTAATCCTTAGCGCAATGCTTTTTAGCAGGCGTTTATCAGTTTCGTGCCAGTTGCGGTCGTGGCTGCACTGATGCAGGCCAAGTAGCCAGGGGTCGCCGGTGGCCGGGCGCAGGGTGACCACCAGGCGACTACGAATTTGCCAGCCGCCGTCCGCGAATTGCGGTAACCCAATATCCTGTTGGGGGCCATAGCTAACCGGTTCATCCGTATCCAGGTGACGGGCCAGAATTGTTTGAAATTCGTCGCTGACTGAAATGGGCTGGTTATCCGTGACACCGGAATAATCAGGTCGTTGTGATAGATAGGTAATGCGGACGGATGAGGCCGTGGGGTCGCAGGGTGTGAGTAGCCAGGCTCTATCGGCACTAAGCCGTTCCCGTAAAAAAGTAATAGAAGTCGTTAAGACTTTGTCGGGATCAGTCTGTTGAAAAAGAAGGGTTTCCAGGTCTGCTAACGTTTGCAGATGCCGCTCACTCGCTTCCACCTCAAGCTGACGTTCGCGTTCATCGGTGATATCTAAATAAGTAGTAACCAGCGTTTCTTTATCGTTAATCCGGAACAGTCTGGCCGATGCTTTACAAAATCGTTTTCCCCTGTCCCCAAGATTTATGACCAGTTCCTTGTCGCCCGTACCGCTCCTGGAGAGAAATTCTTCGAGCAGTTTCTGTCGCTCTGTTGGCGAGAACCAGTGGTGGTCGGTCGTCGAAGTTTTGCCAATGATCTGATCGCGATTAACTCCGGTCCATCGCTCAAATGCGGGGTTAATATTCAGAATCAGCCCGTCTACCAGGCGGCTTACTAGTATCGGTAGCGCGCTTTGTTCAAACGCGTATCGATAAATTTCGTTGTCCTGACTATTGAGGGCGTATTCAACCGATTCGTTGCTGGATGGCATGTCGTTAGATTTGTTATTTTCAGAAATAGTCAGAAGTTAATTGGTAAACAGTCTCTGTGATCTTACGTTGAAATTCTATGTGGGCCAATAGTGCTGGAGTTAATTGATAAATTCGATTGTCAGCAAAATTATCACTAAAACGTTATGTCGGCCCAACGATTGTTCAGCCATTGACGCAGATAGATGGTTAATTGCAGGGCGCGATAGAGTTCCTGGACCACCCATATTCCTAGCAAGCCGAATCCCAGGTAGGGGCCGATCAAATAAGACAGCGGGATTGCAAATAGCCACTGAGTGGTAAGCGCTACACGGGTTACCCGGTGCGCATCGCCGGCGCCGATCAGCGCGTGCATCAAGACCATTTTTAACCCCTCCATGGTCACCGTGAAGCCGACAATTTGCAGGGGTAAGCGGGCGAGGTTAAGGGTCTGTTGGTCAATGATGAAGGGAAATAATACGTAATCGGGAAACGCCCACATGGGCAGGCCGATTAACCCCATGGTCACCAGACAGAGGCGGCCAACATCCCTGACCCAGATGCGTGCAAGGCCCGTGTTGCCGCTGCCAAGGGCCTGACCGACCAGCGAGGTAGCAGCCAGGGCAAATCCCTGACCGGGCAGTACGGCGATTAGCGTGATATTCATGATCACACTCGCGGCGGCCAGTTCTGGAGTGCCAACCCGACCGATGACCCAGTAGAGAGCGGTGAAACCTGCCAGGAACGAGAAATCATTGATGCCATTGGGAATCGACTGACTGATCAGGTTACGAATATCTGCTCGTTGGGGCAGTTTTTGTAAAAATCCATAGGGTCGAGCGTGGCGTAGGGCAAGGAAAAAGTAGGTTGCGGTGCCCAGCGCCACCGCAATGGCCGAGGCGAGTCCAGCGCCGGTAACGCCCATTGCCGGTGCGCCGAAGTGGCCGAATATAAGAATGTAATTGAGCAGAATATTGCTGGCATGGATTACCAGCAGGGTGGTGAGGTAGAGCCGCGAGCGGTCGATGGCGTTCCAGTAACCGCGAAAGGCGTAGTTCATGCCGACAAATAATGTCGCCATGATGCGCACCTCAAAGTAGGGGATGCCCGCCGCAACAACTTTTGGGTCCGGGTTGAGCAGGGGATAAAACCAGGGAGCGGCGGCCACCAGCACGATGCTTAACAGCGGTGACACCAGCAGAATAATCAGTAGTGCGGCATTTAATATCTGTGCGGATTCATGCAGACGGCTCTGGCCCTTGCGATGGGCGGCGATGGTTTGAACGGCGCGGGAACTGTCTCTTATACACATCTCCGAGCCCACGAGACCTCTCTACATCTCG
>CAJXVN010000246.1 GCA_913060775.1 uncultured Gammaproteobacteria bacterium
CCTCTTCGTCGGCAGCGTCAGATGTGTATAAGAGACAGGTTGAGTTTTCAGCATCGTCTGCAGCGGCAGCAGATTCGTCAGCTGGAAAGGGTTCAGTCTTCGATTCACCGCTGGATTGATCGCTCGATTTATCAGCGCCGGGTTCGTCACCCGGTTCTTTACTCGGTTCTTTACTCGGTTCTTCATTCGGTTCAGGCAATGAAGCAGCCGCCGAAAAATCTGCCAGCAGATGCCCGGGGAGTTCCACATCAAGCGAACGAGCCCCGTCAGCCATATGCTGCAGCAGTTTTCGGTACTCGTCGGTCAGGTTTTGAAACATCACCGCGCTTGTTGCGAAGTGGCCATCAACCTGACTGCGCAGGGTTTCGATTTCCAGCCGCAGTGATTCATTTTCTGCCTGTACTTTGCTGTCGTTGGCGGTACGGCCGAACAGTTTGTGCAACAGCAGGCCAAACAGCACACCAATTAGTAGAGAAGCCAGCAATAAAGCCATTGTAACCATTACCCAAAGAGCGCCCGGGTTCAGACCGGACCAGAAAAAGCACTATTTTAACGGCGCAGCCGGCCCAAAGGGAGAGCCTGGCGATAATTCTTCACATCGTTTGCCGATGTTGAATACACTCTTGGCTCACCCAGTTTCTGGGTGGTATCGACGATTGATCCTTTTTTTAACCTGTTTCGAGGCGGGAGAGGCGGCCCATGGATTTTAATTTCAGTGATGATCAGTTAGCCATTGCCGATCATGTCGGCCGAGTTTGCGCTGACTTCGATGATCAGTACTGGCTGGATCGAGATGATGATGGCGAATTCCCCCACGAATTTGTGGCCAAAATGGCGGAGGGCGGCTGGCTCGGTATCGCCATGCCTGAGGAATTTGGCGGCGGCGGCATGGGGATTACCGAAGCGGCGTTGATGATGCAGACGGTGGCTGAATCGGGAGCCTGTCTGAGCGGCTGTTCTGCTATTCATCTGAATATTTTTGGTCCCAACCCCATTGTCCGCTACGGCACCGATGAGCAGAAACAGCGGATGTTGCCGGCGTTGATCCGTGGCGAACAGAAAGCCTGCTTTGCGGTGACGGAACCGGATACGGGACTTAACACCACCCACCTTAAGACCCGTGCCGAAAATAAGGGTGATCACTATCTGGTGAACGGTTCCAAGGTCTGGACATCCACCGCCCAGCAGGCGGATAAAATGTTGTTGATTGCCCGTACTACACCGATGGAAGAGTGCGAAAAGCCTACCTTAGGGCTCTCACTGTTTTATACCGATCTGGATCGTAGCCGCTGTGAAGTGCGTGAAATCCATAAAATGGGCCGCAAATGTGTGGACTCCAACCAGGTCTTTATCGATAACCTGGAAGTACCGGCGGAAGACCTGATCGGTGAAGAAGGCAAAGGGTTTTATTATCTGCTACACGGGTTGAATCCCGAGCGAGTGCTGGTGAGTGCCGAGGCTGTGGGTATTGGTCGAGCCGCCCTGCGTAAAGCCACCGACTATGCCAAAGAACGGGTGGTGTTCGATCGTGCCATCGGCCAGAACCAGAGCATTCAGCACCCGCTGGCGATTAACTGGGCAGAGCTGGAAGCAGCGAATCTGCTGGCTTTTAAGGCGGCAACTCTGTACGACCACGGTGAAGAGGCCGGTGCCCACGCCAATGCCGCTAAATACATCGCTGCTGAGGCTGCTTTTAAGGCGTGTACTCAGGCAGTAATGACCCACGGTGGTTACGGTTATGCAAAGGAGTATCACGTTGAGCGCTACATGCGCGAGGTGATGATTGCCCGCATCGCACCGGTAAGCCCGCAGCTGGTGCTCTGTTATATCGCCGAGCGGGTGCTCGGATTGCCACGCTCCTACTGACCCCAGTTGAACCACTCCAAACCGGATGGATGACGAACAGAATGACCAATGAATTAGATGAAACTTTTTACCAGCGCGCCGATGCGCATATCCGGCTCGCCAATGACCAGCTCGATACCGTTGCCAACGGCAAAGTGAGTGCCTCGATGATGTATGCACTGGCTCGTTTTAATGCCTGGGTCAGTGCTCACGGCGTGCAAAATGCCGAACAGATGAAGGAAGCGCGCCCGGGTATGGTTGAGTATTTCGTCGACCAGTACAAACAGATGCTGGAACACAACCTTGACGATTACATCGAGAACTTTGAGCGTTATCGAGCCATTTCAGATGATGACGCGGGTTCAGCCTGATCACTCACCTCAGGCGGTCACAAACCTTGCCCTGTCTGCTCTTCAGGACAGGTGCCTTTATTCAGTTTAACAACGATTTTCGAGCAGGTTGCTTACGGGGAACGCAGTGATGTTGCTACAGGTTAGTTGCGACCTGGCGTTCGATATCGCCGTGCCAACCCCTTTTATATTGATGCTGCGGCCCCGGCTCGATATGAATCAGCGGGTCATCGATGAGGGTTACAGCCTCACGCCCACCACCCCCATGGCTGAATTTATTGACTCCGCGGGTAACCGGTGTCAGCGACTGGTGGCGCCACCGGGCCAGTTTTCCCTGCAGACCTGGGCGCGGGTGGAAGTGGCCGACGTGGCTGAAACGCAGCCGGGAGCTCCGTTTATTCCTGTGCCCGATCTGCCGGATCGAGTGCTCGATTATTTATTACCGAGTCGCTACTGTGAATCTGACCGGTTTGGTCAGATGGCGGCAGAGATCACCGCGGGCAGAACGCCGGGATATGATCAGGTCGCCGCTATCGAAGAATGGTTACGGGCAAATGTGCGTTTTGTGCCGGGCAGTAGCGAAATCCCGCTATCGGCCGTGGACGTTAACCTGAATCAACAGGGCGTATGCCGAGACCTCGCCCACCTGGGGATTGCTTTGTGTCGGGGTCTTACTATCCCGGCGCGGCTGGTGGTGGGCTATCTGCATGAACTGGAGCCGATGGAATTACACGCCTGGTTTGAGGCCTATGTGGGCGGGCAGTGGTACCGCTTTGACGCAACCCAGCGCGAACCGAAAGCCGGATACGTGGTTACCGGCTATGGTCGTGATGCGACCGATGTCGCCGTCTACAACCAGTTTGGACCGCCAGTTTTTCCATTGGAGCAGCTAGTCAGCGTGGAACAGATTGAAGAGAGCTCGAGTCCTGACCGGGTATAGGTATTGACCTGAGCAGAAGCGCAGAAGCTGAATCTTATGGGCCCAGGAGGTGGGCTATTTTCAGGTCAGTTTCCTGGCTGGGGAATGCCCGGTGGATGTCAGCGTATAAGCTAACGAAGAGATGGTGCGAGGGTCTCACTCACATTCAGGTCTTTAACCCTTATAAAAACAGAGATTATTTATTTAATAATATATATATACCCCCAAAAATACCCCCTTTTGCTCATGATTGAACTCCATGCAACTTCAAGGCATTCAGGGTCTTTTCAGGAGAGCAGTAGGGGGCCATACAGGCGTTATTTAAGCATCGATGATCTTCTAACGCTTGGTGTTTAAGGAGTGGCTATAAATGAACTGGATTATTGGTGATTGTGCGATGAATTGGACATCGTGCAGGCTGTAAATAACGAATTTCAGGACATATTAGAACGACGCGGTCTGCGCCCAAATTAACTTCAAAATTGATGATAACGGCTAGTTCTGTGCGGCTACCAAATAGGTTCCGGTCCTAGAGACGAGGGGGGGGTGGCGAGAAGTCGGAGTCCCGTGCTGCCGTCGCTGACGTGACCAATACCTTGACCCACGCCCTAAATTTTTCGCCCCAAAATTTTTTTTGATTTTTTTGAACGACAGCTGACCATTGAGGTTGGTTGGCGATGTAAGCCGTCAGACGATATACTGGCTTTTTGTACAGTAAACCTGGTAGCGCCATGCTAAACGCCAAACAGTCCAGATTCGCCAGTGAGTACGCGATTGACCTGAACGCCACGCAGGCGGCCACTAGAGCGGGTTACAGCCGTAAAACGGCGTATTCGCAGGGTCAGCGGCTGTTGAAGAAAGTTGATATCGCGCGGGTTGTGGATTTGAAGCTGGAGGAGCTGGCGACGCGTAATGAGGTGACCAAGGACGAGATCGTAAGTTATCTCAGAGAGGCCATACGGCTAGCACAGGAAGCACAAGCACCAGGGGCGATGGCCCAGGCTGCCTATAAATTAGCGCAAGTGTGTGGGGTCGGTGCGCCGCAGCGCGCTATTACTACTCACATTGCACCGCCTTCGCTACCCAGTTTGGAAGAACTCTTGGCGAGGCATCTGGGTAAATTAGATTAATAACTAATTTTGGTACCTTGCACGTTATCCAGGAGGCGGAGATGCTCCCTTTTCAAACCAAACGTTGCAATGAGCTGCCCTTGACGGCGACCTGTCTCTTATACACATCTCCGAGCCCACGAGACCTCTCTACATCTCG
>CAJXVN010000247.1 GCA_913060775.1 uncultured Gammaproteobacteria bacterium
GAGATGTAGAGAGGTCTCGTGGGCTCGGAGATGTGTATAAGAGACAGCTCCAGCAAGCCGAGCATGCGCGGATTTAATAACCGTTCCGGTGCCACATAGAGCAGGTCAATTTCGCGGTTAAGCAGTTGCTGTTCGACCGCAGACGCCTCATCGACCGAAAGACTCGAATTAAGGAACGCCGCACTAACCCCCAACTGTCGGAGTGCATCCACCTGATCCTGCATCAAGGCAATTAATGGCGATACGACGATGGCCACCCCATCCAGCACTAACGCGGGAATCTGGTAACAGAGCGACTTGCCGCCGCCAGTCGGCATGAGCACAAAGGCGTCGTTGCCGGAAAGCAGCTGTTCGATCACCGCCTGCTGGGAGTGGCGGAAGTTATCGAAGCCGAAAGTGGAGCGAAGAATCTGCTCGGCGCGATCCATGCCGTCGTTCATTAAAGGGTTCCGTGGTGGCGATTGAGTCGACCTGGACAGGAGGTGGTTATTATCGTCCATGCAGATGGGGTGAAAGTGGGGAATACCGGAACGCAGACAAAAAAATGGGGCTGGCAACTCGTTACCAGCCCCATTGTTCGATCGGATTAACGGTCTAGATAATACCCAGATCCGCTAATTTACCGCGCAGTTCGTCCGCCTCAGAGGCCGGGAGGTCCCTGAGTGGTGGCAATACGCGCCCACCGTGCAGCCCGATGGCATCAAACCAGACCTTAATGCTGGCCACGGTGCCGGCGTAAGTTGCTGTCTGGATAATTTTCCAGAGCAGCACGTCTTCAAACAGCAGGCGAATATCGGCCAGCTCAGCAGACTTGGCGCGGGCGGCTTCCCATTTACCCTCGGCCGCTAGCGCACGGTATTCATCAACAATGTAGCGTTTTTTGCCATAGAGGATGTAGGAGAGCTCGCCCCACACGCACTGACCGCCCTGCTGCAGGTCATCCAGAAAAACCGCTTCGTTGGGGTCGAGCACGAGAAAATCGTCACGCAGGTCACGGCGCAGCTTGAGGGTTTCAGGCCTGGGACCGGCCCCCTGCTTTACCGCTACCACGGTATCAATGTCAGCCAGCCGTCGCATCAGGTCCGGTCCCAGCACCTTGCCCCCAACCGGCGTTCGGTAGAGGCAGATTGCCAGATCGGTCTTTGCGGTGAGGTAATCAAACCAGTCGAAAATCTCATCGTCGGTGCGCAGTTGCACCACCGGGTTAATCACTTCCGCCCCTTCAAATCCCATATCGCCAACGGCCTGCATTTTCTCCACGGCCGTGTGCACACAGGGATCGAGAATAATGGTCCAGAGCGGGATTTTTCCGAGTCCGGCCTCGGCCACCACTTCGTGGAACCGGATCCACTGAGTCGGGGTCAGGTTCCAGCCTTCGGCAAAAAAACCACCCACGACCAGGCCGTTAAGCCCCATTTCGATCAGGGACTCGACATTTTCCCGCAGCTGACCCTCGTCAATTTCCAGGTTGTCATTGACCGGTGAGATCGGGCACATATAAAAACCCTTAATTTTCTCGTTGGCCCAGGCTTTCGCCTCATTCCTTGTGTATTCCAGTCCCATTGTTTTACCTCCTGATGATTAGGCCGTCATTAGCTTTGACGGTAAAAGCGACGCACCTGGCAGAAACGTCGTAACACAACTGGCAGTCTAACAACTGAACGGTCGTTTGCGCTGTTAGAATTGGCAATAATCGGCTACAAAGCCCGACAAATAATTCGGCACCAGTTTCAGGAGGAGATTTAATGCTTACCCCAACTCACGGCTACACCCAATACGACGAACTGATCCAGGAAGACCCGGAATTCGGCTTCCGCATCAATCATCACCTCTACAAAGATGAAGAGGTATTCCAGGAGGAGATGGATCGCATTTTCTATAAGGGCTGGGTCTATATAGGTCACGAGACGGAAATCCCCAACCCTAATGATTTTGTTGCCCGGGTGATGGGGCAACGGCCGGTAATACTCTGCCGGGGCGAGGACAACGAGATCCGCGTGCTGGAGAATAAATGCCGTCATCGCGGTAACACGGTTTGCCAGGAACAGCGCGGTAATAGCAAGTTCTTTCGCTGTGCTTATCACGGCTGGATCTATTCTAACACCGGCGGTTTGGCGGAGATGACCCATCCATCCGCTTACGGTGAGCGTTTGCCCGCTGAAGGTGAGCTGGACTTGCTGGAGGCACCGCGTATCGGCGTTCACCGCGGGTTTATTTTTGCCAGCCTTGCCGCCGAGGGGCAGCCATTTGAAGAGTATCTCGGTCGTGCTGCGGATTATATCGACCGCTACTGCGACCTGGCCCCGGACGGTGAAATTGACCTCTCGGCCGGTCGTCATGGCGTGTCCTATGAAGGCAACTGGAAAATGCAGATGGAAAATCTCACCGATGCATACCACGCTGAATTCACCCACGCCACGGCACTGGCAGCGTTTGCGGCTAACTCTTCAGCCGGCAAAGGTAAGTTTTCAGACCGTGGTGATCTAGAAGACGAGATATCAACCATGCGCGACCTGGGTGGGGGTCACGTCGTGCTCGATGGATTTGAACTGAATCGTGCCCAGGGCGAAAACCTGCAATTTACCGGTTCCACCGGCACACTAACCGAAGAAATTGTCGGCAAAATTGCGGAACGGGAAGGTTCCCGCGAAAAGGCCGTCTGGCTAACCCACGGTGGCGGCTCGCACATTACGGTGTTCCCCAATCTAATGATCCTCTGGGATGCCGTCCGCACCATTCAGCCCGTGAGCCTGCATAAAACGGTGATCTACTATCACCCGGCTCAGTTAAAAGGCGCTTCCCAGGAAATTAACACGGCGCGAATCATGGCCCACCAGGCCGGATTTGGGCCGGCGGGATTTCTTGCGCCGGACGATATGGAAATGTTCGAGCGTACCCAGGCTGGCACCATTAGCGATACTGACCCCTGGGTTTACCTCAATCGTGGTTTATCCACTCAGCGACTAGAAAAAGATGACTTCGGCGTCGAAGCCATCACTTCGCAATACCTCGGCGAGACCACCCAACGTGGTGTCTGGCGCCACTACAAAAAAATCATGTCCGGCGAGTGAGGAAAACAGGATGAACAAGGTTGCAACGGCAGAAAGCATGGATCTACGGTCAGAAATTGAGAACTTTCTCTACCGAGAAGCTCGCCTCATGGATCAGCACAAGTTTGAGGAGTGGGAAGCACTCTGGAGTGACAGGGCCGTCTACTGGGTACCCTGTGCCCACGATAGTGATCCAATGACTGAGGTGTCCCTCATCTACGCCAACCGGGCCGGCATTAGCCTGAGACTCGGCAGGATGAAGTCGAAAGCCATGTACGCCCAGGATCCACGGTCGATCTGTAGTCGCGTCGTCGGCAACATTGAGATTTACCCCCGCGACGATGGCGGCGTGGATACCTACTCCACCTTCAACATTACCGAGTTTAAACGACGCGCCAATATTACTCGGCAGCTCACCTGGAGTGGTCATAGTGAGCACCAGTTAAGTCGCCATGGGGATGAGTGGCTGATGGACTACAAGAAGGTAACGCTGATTAACAGCGACGGTGAAATCCCTGCGCTGGGATTTCTGGTTTAAGCCAGTTCGCTTGCCGATACGCCGGTTAGCAGCACCGGTGACGGGTTAAGAAACCGCACCAGCGACCATCTGCCAGCCCACCCAGATAGCAACGACCAGATAAACCACCCGGGGCAACCCGGTGGTTAGCTGGCGTTCCTGTCGGCGGGTTAGCTCGGTTTCCAGTACGCTGTAATGTTGCAGCATGATGTCGAGTTTGCCGGCCCCCTCGCCGCTGGCTGCCATGGCGACCGCTTGCTGGTTTATGCCCTCAATCCGTGCCAGCGCATCCGCAAACCCGGCACCCTCGGCAAGCCCATCCACCATTGCATTAATACGCCGACGCACCTCGCTATTGGGCGCCGGTATTGCCAGTGCTACCGCCTCCTGAGCGGGAACACCCGCGGCCAGCAGTAGCGCAAGCAGGTTTATAAACTCGCGCATCTGCCGACGAAAATACCAGGGGCCGATTACCGGCGTGACCACCTGTAACCGATCGAATGCGACTGCGGTGGTTGACGCTAAGCGCATCAACCGAGGCAGCTGAATAACCAGCACCACCAGCAGCCCCAGACTCAACAGGGCCCGTACGGGTATCCAGATATATTGCCCCAGCGATAGCTCCCCACCCACCAGCGCCGGTAGCGGGGGAATTAACAGCGCCGCCAGCAACAAAATACCCGGCAATATCAACCCACTAAGCATGGACTGGCGCGCCGCTAACCGTTGCTGGCTGTCTCTTATACACATCTCCGAGCCCACGAGACCTCTCTACA
>CAJXVN010000248.1 GCA_913060775.1 uncultured Gammaproteobacteria bacterium
TACGAGATGTAGAGAGGTCTCGTGGGCTCGGAGATGTGTATAAGAGACAGCGGGACTTCTGGGCGGCTTTGCAATCGCCGATGATTATCCTGAGCTGACCAACGGGCTGCTGATTTGCGTGACTGAAAAACGCACGGACAAAGAAATCGCAACCCTCGTGCAGAGCCTCGAAGCCGCCATCGGGTGAATCCAGCCACTGCTACCGACTGGCGCGGCATCAGCGTCGCCTTTATCGCCGGCATCGCCGCGGCGATCATGCTGGCCAAGGGCAGCGCCGCCGCACCAACCATCCAGCTGGAGCTGGACCTCCAGCTGGCACAGATTGGCTGGATAATGTCGATTAGCAACCTGGCAACCCTGCTATTCGGGACGCTGTCGGGGCAACTGAGCGCCCGATTTGGTCTGCCCCACATGGTCAAGACCGGTCTGGCAGTCATGACGGTCGCGGCTCTGGCTTCATTACTGGCCGATAGTTTTCCATCGATTCTTACCGGCCGCGCCATCGAAGGCATCGGCGTAGTGCTGCTCACGGTTGCCGCCCCTGCCTGGATTGCCAGTATGTCCAGCAATGAAGACCGGGCGATGGCCATGGGCGTGTGGGCGCTATGGTTACCCGTCGGCAGCATCATTATCATGCTGCTCTCACCTCTGTTAATGGCCTCCGGCGGTTGGCGAGCCCTCTGGCTTTTTTCTGCCGTCGCATCGGCACTGGCATGGCTACTGATTCGAACGCCCAAATCAACCGGCAGTCAGCAGAGTAGTGGCGAGTTTGACCTGACGGCGCTTAAACGGAAAGGACCCTGGCTACTGGCGCTGGTTTTTGCCTGTTTCAGTTTCCAGTTCTTTAGTGTGTTTACTTTCCTGCCCATCTATTTCACCGACCAGCTCGGCCTGACCACCCCCGCCGCCGCTACGCTGATAACAACGATTCCGCTCCTTATTATTCCCGGGAATCTTTTCGGCGGCCTGTTAGCCAAAAAAGGGCTACCGCCCTGGTTACTGCTAATGGGTCCGGCGGTAGCCATGATCATCCTTACCCAGACGCTATTTAACCTGGCCGGCACTGGCCCCACTACCTTCCTGATTCTAGGCAGCTACGGTTTCTTTCTCGGAATTATTCCTACCGCAATTTTTGTCCAGGCACCAAAACTGGCAACTCGCCCGTCTGCCGTCGCCCCTATTATCGGCCTCGGCATGTCTGGCCAGGGGTTAGGCATATTACTGGGCCCACCGCTAACTGGCTGGATCGCTCAGAATGGCGGCCACTGGCAGGCCTGCGCTAATCTTCTCTCTTCAGTGCTGGTTTTGCTGGCATTAATGGCCGCCGCCCTGGCGGCAGCTACTCGCGAAAAACTCATGACACCTTGACCCAGCGACAGGGAGCAACCTGATGAAAATAGGCATTCCGGTTGAAACTAAAACGCTTGAAGGCCGGGTCGGACTGGTCCCCCATGCCTGCGAACTGCTGATCAAAGAGAATCACGAACTCCTGGTAGAACACAACGCTGGCCTGTTAAGCGGTTATGACGACGATTGTTACCGACGGATCGGCGCAACCCTTGTCGATCGGCAAACCCTGTTTGATCAGGCCAGGCTAATCATCAAGGTGAAAGAACCCCAGCCGGAGGAAGTCCCTCTGCTGCGCCCGGACCAGCTGCTGTTCTGTTTTTTACACCTGGCGGCTCAACCGCTGCTGCAGCAACAGTTGCTTGATATTGGTTGCACGGCGGTCGCTTTTGAAACCGTGATTACCGATGGAAAACTGCCAATACTGGCGCCGATGAGTGACATAGCCGGACAACTGGCCATTCAAAACGGCGCCAACCTGCTCCACCAGCACCACGGTGGACGGGGCATACTACTTGGTGGCCTCGGTGGCGCCGAACGTGGTCGGGTACTGGTGATCGGCGCCGGTAATGCCGGTGGCAGCGCCACCCGACTGGCTGCCGCGTTGGGCGCCCAGGTCACTGTCATGGATATTGACGCCGGACGGTTGAGTCAGTGGCACCAGACAGCAGCCAACATTACCGCCGAATACCCCTACCCGGAGGCACTGCTGGAACAGATGGCCCGGGCGGATCTGGTAGTCGGTGCGGTGCTAATACCCGGATTGTCTGCCCCCAAAATAATCACCCGGGAGATGGTCGCAGCGATGCAGCCCGGTTCGGTGTTTGTTGATATTGCGGTGGACCAGGGCGGCTGCAGCGAAACCACCCGCCCCACTGACTACTCCGCGCCAACCTATGAGGAGAGTGGCGTCACCCATTTCGCCGTGAACAACATGCCGGGGGCGGTTCCTCGCACGGCCTCCCAGGCGCTTTCAGCGGCAATCATTCCCTTTGCCCGGCGACTGGCCGTCGCCGACTGGCAAGAGAAACACCCAAACCTGGCCCAGGCGATCAATGTCGAAAAAGGGGAACTCAAACTGGGGAACCGCTGAGGGACGGTGGTTTGTTGATAAATTACTCGAGAAACCTACATTAGGCTTTTGAAATACATTGACAAAAAAACCCTGGCTAACTTAGGGTAAACACCCAGACATTAAAAAACGATCCATCAAACCGACGTTCAAAACCCGACATTCCAGACTCAGGACCCTTTGTTCGAAATCGGTAATCCCCCGCAGGACGCTGACTCATTAGAAATAGCTGGAGCTTAACCATGAACAGGACCATCACAAAAATACTCGGCTCAGCCGCACTGGCATTTATGCTTATCGCCCAACCGACCGTTGCCGCACCGTCCAGTCAGCAGCAACCATCCGCCATCGAGATGGGGGCGGATATGTTCATCGCGCGCCCCGTTCAGCTGGCATCAACGGTTGTCGGTGCCGCAGTATTTATCGTCTCGTTGCCTTTTACCGTGCTGGGCGACAATGTCGGTCAGGCGGGTAAAACCCTGGTCGTCGCTCCCGCGAAGGCTACTTTTGCTCGCTGCCTGGGCTGCACTCGGTAACCATGGCTCTCTAACCGGGCGGCCAGGTCAATGACCGCCCGGCCAGCAAATGCAGATGGATATGAAAAACGGTCTGCCCCGCATCCGCATTGCAGTTCATCACTAACCGATAGCCTGATTCCGCATAGCCCTCGGCGGCTGCTACCTGCTGGGCAGCCAGCACCATCTCGCCCACCAGCCCTGCATCTGCGGCCGTCACATCGTTGGCGGTCGATATATGTTTGCGCGGAATCACCAGCACGTGCAGGGGCGCCTGCGGGTTGATATCCCGGAACACCAGCACCGATTCGGTTTCATACACCAGGTCGGTGGTAATTTCACCACTGGCAATTTTACAAAACAGGCAGTCGTCCATCGATCCTCAGCCTCGCTGATAATGGGAGCAGGTGGTCACTCAGTTATGTTTCGTCGCTGGTCCGTTTCACGCCGGCGCTCATCATCTTTTCCCATTGCCGATACTGGCCGTGATAGAGGGTTTCGTGGGTGGCGTCAGGACCGCTGCTATAGGGTTTAATTCCGAGCTCATCAGCCAGCTCATCGCCACCGTCGATCATATCCGCCATCCCGCGGTCATAACCCTGCTGCCATTTCACTTCGCGGCCTTCGTAACCCCGCTGACACTGCTCGAACTCCATCAGGTCATCCGGTGTGGCCATGCCGGTGGCATTGAAGAAATCCTCGTACTGCCGCAATCGCCGTTCACGCATGCTCTGAGTTTCGTTCCGCGGCGCGATGCAGTAAATTTTTACTTCGGTACGGTTATAGGAAATCGGTCGAAACACTCGAATTTGTGAAGACGCCTGCTCCATCAGCTGAACATTTGGGTAGACCAGCAGGTTCCGTTGACGTTTGAGCATCCATTCAGCCTTTGCACCACCAACCCGGGCTTCAACCTCGTCCTTCATTTCCCAGAGGGGCCGGTTTTCCGGTTTGGGGAAATCGATCCAGATCACCGCGTGGCCATTGTTCAAATCGTAATGACCGCTGCTGAACCCCTTCATCATCGAGGAATCATAGGCGACCTTAACTTTATCTTCGCCACCCGCCGCCTCGATTGCCGCTCGACGCGCGATCACGCCGACGTAATTGGCGTGAATAGTGGTGAAGTGATAACCATCGATGCCATTTTCTGCCTGCATCTTCCAGTTACCTTCGTAGATATAGGTAGAGCTGCCCTTGACCACTTCCATGCCCTCGGCGCTCATGGCAGAGATCATCTCAATAAAGGGTTTCGACTCAGACAGATAATCTTCCAACTCGGGGACATCGGCACTCAAAGACCCAAACACAAATCCCCCAAAAACCCCCAGTTTAGCAACTGTCTCTTATACACATCTGACGCTGCCGACGAAGAGGATAGTGT
>CAJXVN010000249.1 GCA_913060775.1 uncultured Gammaproteobacteria bacterium
TTCGTCGGCAGCGTCAGATGTGTATAAGAGACAGCTTCAATCTCCTGCCTACGACGTTCCTCTTCCCGCGCTGCTTCCTGTCGCGCCAGTTCTGCCAGTCGTTTCTGTTCCTGTTCAGCAGCCAGTTTCTCTGCGGCCCGTTTCTCAGCCGCTGCTTTTTCAGCTCGTTCCCGTGCTGCCTGCGCTTCCCTCGCTTTCTCCTGCTTCAATTTTTCCCGTTGCGCTTCTAGTTCTCTTTCTCGTTGCTTCTCGGCGGCCTTTCTCTGTTCGGCAGCCCGCGCGGCTTTCTGTTTACGCGCCTCCGCCAACCGGCGCTCCGACTCTGCTTTTTCCTTTTCAGCGGCTTTCCTCGCCGCCTTCTCCCTGGCTTTCTCTTTTTCGAGTTGCTTTACTTTCTGCCGCTCTGCTTCCAGCTGCTCGGCACGCTCGGTTTTTAACTGGTCAAGCCGCTCTAATTCCTGCTCTGCCCAGGCCGGATCAACTGCCTCGGCGATAACTGGCTTTCCCTGCACTGGTTGACGCACCTGCGCCGGTGGCTGCAGATCAGCCGCCCACAGCAACCAGATAATCGACACCCCGTGCAGGCCTGCTGACGCCCCCATTGCCAGCCGCCAGCCACCAGACCGGCCGGCAAACAATTTATTCACTAAACCAATCACAGGGCTCTCACTGTCTGCCGGGGAAGGCTACTCAGGAATCTTCAGGGGTTTCGGTCAGCAAACCAACCTTGGCTACCCCCACCGATTGCAACAGGGCCATCACCTCAACCACCCGACCGTATTCGGTGGTCCGGTCGCCTTTCACCAACACCTGTAATTGGCTATCTCGCTTCCGAATCGCGCCTACTAACCCGAGCAACCGGGCGCTATCGACCGCCTCCTGATTGTATTCGTCGTAGTCGATAAAATAGCCGCCATCGCGGGTGACCGTCACCACCAGAGGAGTATTGCCCTGATATTCAACGGGTTCTGCCACCGTCTGTGGTAGATCCACCTCAACCCCGGTTTCCAGCAGTGGCGTGGTAATCATGAATATGATCAGTAGCACCAGCATCACATCGATATAGGGCACAACATTGATTTGTGCCATAACACCATTACCGGTGTAGCGATGATGTCCGCGTCGGCTCATTGCGCTTTTGCTTCCGCCACAGCACCTTCTCGCAGCGCAACGCCCTGACGCTGCAACAGCCCCATAAAATCATCAATAAAGGCATCGTAACTGCTAGCAAACTGCTCGACCCACTGACTAAACCGGTTGTAGGCAACCACGGCCGGGATAGCCGCCACCAGGCCCATGGCTGTCGCCACCAGCGCTTCGGCGATACCCGGCGCAACCATCGCCAGGGTCGCCTGCTGAGCACCCGCCAGCCCCTGAAACGCTGACATAATCCCCCAGACGGTGCCCAACAAACCCACGTAGGGGCTGGTCGATCCGATGGTTGCAAGCAAGGTCAGGTTAGAGCTGAGCGCATCAACCTGCCGATTAAAGGCGGCACGCATGCCACGCTGAGCCGATTCAAGGCCAATATCGACCGTTAGCTCGGGTTGGTCATACAGGTGACGAAACTGTCGATATCCGTGGAGAAAAATGGCTTCGACACTACCGGGAACGGGGGTCTCCTTGTCTGCCGAGCGAAACAGCTGCTCAAGCTCAACCCCCGACCAGAAACGTTTTTCAAAGAACTGATTCTCTGCTTCCAGGGCGCGGTAATCACGGTAACGCTTCACGATCACAGCCCACGAAAAGAAAGACGCTAACAACAACACCAGCATGATCGTTTGCACGAAGCCGCTGGCACCGAGGATCATCGCCCCGATGGAAAGATCGGTCTGCACTGGAACTCCTTAATGGTATTGCCGCCCGTTCAGAGCGATCGGTTGCCGGGGTAGGTCGGCTGCCTATACAGACATCCAACCAGGCAAATAATTTCAATCCATTGTTTAATTGTTCAAAAAAACAGGCCGTTGACCCGGTCGACTCTTTGATCGTCTCACCGCGACAACGGTCGTTTAATGGGGCCGTCGCTATTCACTAAACAAATCGCCCTCTTCCGGTTCCTGAGGCAGAGATTTCAGCCCAAAGTAAGCATAAGTTGATGAAGTCGCAACACGGCCACGGGGTGTTCGCATCAAAAAACCCTGCTGGATCAAGAAGGGTTCAATCACGTCCTCAATCGTATCCCGGTCTTCACCGATGGCGGCTGCGAGACTCTCTGCCCCCACCGGGCCACCGTCAAATTTCTCAATAATCGCTAATAACAGCCGGCGATCCATATGGTCGAACCCATTGGCATCGACCTCAAACATGTCCAGCGCGTCACCGGCAATTTTCCCGGTAACGGTGCCGTCGCCTTTTACCTCGGCATAATCTCTGACACGGCGCAGGAAGCGGTTGGCTATCCGCGGAGTGCCTCGAGACCGGCGTGCCATTTCCAGCGCACCCGATCCATCAATTTCCAGGCCCATAATTTCCGCTGACCGGGTCGTGATTTTTACCAGCTCTTCTATGCCGTAATACTCGAGCCGTTGAACAATGCCAAATCGATCGCGTAAGGGCGAGGTCAACATCCCGGCTCGGGTGGTGGCACCAATCAGGGTGAACGGTGGCAGCTCAAGCTTAACGGAACGTGCCGCCGGGCCCTCACCAATCATGATGTCAATTTGAAAGTCTTCCATCGCCGGATAGAGAATCTCTTCGACATGAGGACTGAGGCGATGAATCTCGTCGATAAAAAGTACGTCATTAGGTTCGAGATTAGTCAACATCGCTGCTAAATCGCCGGCCTTTTCAAGTACGGGGCCAGACGTACTGCGAAGGTTCACCCCCATTTCGTGAGCAACGATGTGCGACAACGTGGTCTTTCCTAATCCCGGAGGACCATAGACCAGGATGTGGTCAATCGCCTCGGCCCGACGACGAGCAGCTTCAATAAAAATCCCGAGCTGTTGCTTAACGGCGGGCTGTCCGACGTACTCGCCCAGCGCCAACGGCCGAATACTTCGCTCAAAACGGATTTCTTCACTGCCCTGTTCGACCTCCGGTCCAATGAGGTTTTCTCTCTCGATGGCCATGGTTAGCGCATCAACCCTTTAAGCGCTGCTTTGATCAAACTTTCACTAGCGGTATGAACTTCACCGTCAAGTTTGCGAATAATCCGCATCGCCTCTGTTCGTTTGTATCCGAGCGCTTCGAGCGCATCGGCTGCTTCATCGACAACGGATGCCGCCGGCAGTTTGCTGTCAGCCAAATCGGCTACTCCACCAAACATTTCCATTTTATCTTTCAGATCCAGCAACAGGCGCTCGGCTGTTTTGCGGCCAATACCCGGCACTCGAATCAACAGGTCGACCTCCTGATTGCCAATAGCAGTCGCCAGCTCGGCCACACCCATACCGGAGAGCACTGTCAGCGCCAGTCGAGGACCAATCCCGCTGACACTCACCAGCTTGTTAAACATGCTGCGCTCTGCCTTGCTGTAAAACCCATACAACAGCAGGGCATCCTCACGCACCACTGTCTGGATGTGCAGCACCACGGGCTCGGAAACCGCAGGCAATTGATAGAAGGTGCTCATGGGGGCGTCGATTTCATAGCCAACGCCGGAGACATCAACCAGAAGCCGGGGCGGCTCTTTCTCCATCAATACGCCACTGATTCTGCCGATCATTTCAACTCCGCCTGCTGGGTGCTGCGATTATGACAAAGCGCACAGGCTAACGCATCGGCAGCATCATTCCCGGGCACTCGCGCTAACTTCAGCAGCATTTTCACCATGTACTGCACCTGCTCTTTATCGGCCCTGCCACGACCGACAATGGTCTTTTTTATCTGCGCCGGGGCATATTCAGCGAGTGGGACATCTCGCATCGCAATGGCGCTGATAGCCGCGCCTCTTGCCTGGCCTAGTTTAATCGCAGTACCCGGATTTTCATGCATGAATACACTTTCGGCGCAGGCCTGATCGGGCCGATGCAGGTCGAGGAGCTCACTGACTCCGGTAAAAATAACTTTTAACCGTTCGGCCAGTGTGTCGCCGGTGACCCGGATGGTACCGCTATCGACATAAACCTCTTTGGCACCGTCACAATCGATCACCCCAAACCCGGTGACCCGGGACCCAGGATCAATGCCGATAATCCGAATCAACGCCGGACAACCGCAGTATGCCGGAGAAACTGCTCACTATCGCCAGACAACCCCAGAGGATCAACCGGCGAGCAGTGACGGAAATCATTCAAAGCGCTTCGAGGGCTGTCTCTTATACACATCTGACGCTGCCGACGAAGAGGAT
>CAJXVN010000250.1 GCA_913060775.1 uncultured Gammaproteobacteria bacterium
AGATGTAGAGAGGTCTCGTGGGCTCGGAGATGTGTATAAGAGACAGATTCTGAACGCTGGGGCTGTCCTGGTCTTCTGGAGTCTGGTTAATTAACGCGTCGACAACTTCGGCATTATCCACTGGCGTATCGGCATTGAGCGTGTCTATGCCGGTCAGTACCGCAGCGCCGTCAAGCATCAGGCGAGCTTCAAGTGCTCGCAGTTGCTGTTCGAGCGGGCTCCTGACTTTTCTGGCAGTCGGTTTCTTGCCTTGTCTGGTTGATTTGCTGGCTTTTATTAGCAATAGACTGGACCGACGTGGGTTAAATGGTTAGGCGTAGTTAAGTTCACCGAATTTCCATGATTCAAATATTCGCTGACGATTGTTTGGACGTTTGCCAATGCTCGTAATAGGGGATGGACCAAATTCAGACTCTTTTATTATACGGTTACGGTTTTCCTCATAATATTCCGATGATATCAAGCAAAAATTAAGCCAGGAATGTGGAGCCTCCTTGAGAGTCCGTAATGTCTATGTCTGGTCGAGCGCCACAACAGGCTATGAAAGCCATTAGCGACGAAAATTCAATGTTTTTGAGGTAGAAATGGCAGTTTGTTGACACTGCTATTGAATCTACCCTCCCTGCTCAGGGTTAGCTTTGAGATGGTGTAGACTAACAATCGCAGCGCGCGGGCTGTTGCCTGGACGCGTGTTGTCTCCAACCTCAGATGATGCCTGTCGTAAGCGGCCAGATCGTTGGTGCTTACGAGGTGGTATTGGGTCTTAGTCCGGGGCCTGGGTTAATGGAGGGCGCAATATCCCTCTGGTGTTTCCGTGCAGCGCGCCTGCGGGGTGAATCCCCCGACCTGTGCTTGCTAACAGTGAATGCGTTTATAAGGTAAAACGGTTTCGGTATTGTGGTGTTGAATTTGAATTTCCATGATTCAGAGGAGGGGTTTACCCCGTTGCGCTCCTGCCGTTGGACGATCGCCGTGGTGCTCGCCATCGCGGCCTTGTTGTCCGGTTGCACGGTCGTCCCCGTGCCGCTGGACGAAAATGCCATGGCGGAGCGGGCGGTCGCAGATATATCGGCGATTGGTGCTTACCAGCCGGCTCCCACCAAGCCCGTATCGCTGCGCGAAGCTCTGGCAAGGACACTGTTGCACAATCTTGATTTTCGCCTTGAAGTTACCGAGCGTGAGCTGGCCCAGCGCGAGCTGGCATTGAGCCGTTACCAGATGTTGCCCCAGCTGGTGGGTAATCTTGGTTTTACGTCGCGAAGCAATTTTTCCGGGGCGACCAGCCGCTCGTTACTTACTGGTCAGCAATCGCTGGTTAGCTCGACCTCATCCGACCGAGATGTGTTTACTGCCGATCTGGGAATGAGCTGGAATATCCTCGATTTTGGTATTTCCTATGTGCGTGCACAGCAGTCCGCTAATCGGGTAATGATGACCGAAGAGCAGAAGCGCAAGGTGGTAATCCGGTTAATTCAGGATGTGCGCAGTACCTACTGGCAGGCAGTCAGTTATGACCGCGTGGTTACGCGGATGACGGTACTGGCCGAGGACGTGGAGGAGTCCCTGCGGGAGCTGCGGACTGTTCAGGCAGAAAGACTGGATAAACCGCTGACGTCCCTTACCTATCAGCGGGAACTGATCTCTATCAAGCGTGAACTGGATAAATTGCACCGGGAGTTATCCCTCGCCAAGGTGAAACTCGCGGCGTTAATGAACCTGCCGCCGGGGACTGACTACCAGGTGGAAACCCCGGCCTGGTTTGGTAACGAGGAACCGGTGGACCCTTATGCGCCTCGGGGCATTGATCGATATCCGCTTGAAGAGCTGGAAAAACTGGCCCTGACGCAGCGTTCAGAATTGCGTGAACTTTATTATGAAGAGCAGATAAACGCTGGCGAAGTTCGCATCGCGCTGCTTGAATTGTTGCCAGGAGTGACGCTCGATTTCGGTGCAAACCGAAATAACAACTCCTTTCTTTTTGAGAACGACTGGCTCGACTATGGTTCACGGGTTAGCTGGAATCTGCTCAATGTTTTCAAGATGCCAGCCACTAATCGGATGGCCGAAGCCCGCGAGGAAGTCCTGCACGCCCGACGAATGGCTTTGAGTATGGCGTTATTGACACAGCTCCATGTCGGCCTGGCTGGCTACCAGAGCGCGCAGAAAGAGTTGCATACCGCTACCCAGTATTTGCAGACTCAGCGCCAGATTCTCGAACAGGTGACCCGGGGCGAGTTGGCCCGCTCGGTGAATCGACAATCGGTGATCCGCGAACAGATGAATACCCTGGTGGCGGATGTTAAATACGACGTTGCCTACGCAGACATGGAGAATGCTTACTCCAATACCATGGCAGCAGCGGGCATAGACCCGGCGTTTATTGATATTAAGACAGGTACGCTGGAAGAAGTGATGGCCCAGCTAGAGGGTTTTGAGGGGTTATAGACCGGGTCGTCCGATCTGGGTTTCTGTTGTTGAGGCGAAAACACCGTCACCGGCCTCAGTGTGGCAGGGCGTAAAAGCTTTCGAATAACTGTTACCGGGGGATAAGGTAGAGGCAACGGGTGCCGATATAACGGAAAGCCACTTTATATAACGGAGTCATCGCTTATGGGTTACGGGGTTTTTCACTGGCCGGCACGATCAGTCATCATTGGTTTGATCATCACACTGGGTTATCTGCCAACTCAGAGCATTGCCGACGCCACCGAAGAGGTGAGAGGACTGGTGCGGCCGGTATCCCGGGCAGTGCTGTCGAGTGAGATCCGTGATCGAATCGTTCGTATTGGCTATCGCGTCGGTGAAACCTTTGGTAAGGGCGATACCCTGCTTGAATTTGACTGTAAATATTATCGCGCTGAACTGAAGGCTAAATCCGCGCTGTATAAAGCCGAGAACGCCCAATACAAAAACAATCTCAGGCTGCTCGAATTAAATGCCACCAGCGATATTGAGGTAGAGGTATCGGCGGCAAGAGCCGAAGAAGCGCTGGCCGAAAAGAACAAGGCTGAGATTCAGGTAACCAGCTGTGTTGTCAATGCCCCTTACGCTGGGGCCGTCGATTCGCTGTTGGTCAATGAGTCCGAGAACGTGGCGCCGTCGACCGAATTAATGACCATTCTTAGCCACGCTGATCTGGAGATCGAGCTGCTAGTGCCTTCTGCCTGGTTGCGCTGGATTAAACCGACCGCGCTGTTTAGTTTGCGGGTGGATGAAACGGGTACTGAACATGAGTGCGAAATATCCAGAGTGGCTGCGTCGGTAGATCCGGTGAGCCAGACGGTGCTGGTGATTGCCAAATTCGTCGACGCCGAAGCAGCTGCCGCCGTCCCGGTACTGGCCGGAATGAGTGGCAGCGCGCGGTTTGATATCACTCCCTGAGCGCCGCATCGATGGCTGAGAAAACGGATCCTTCATCGCCGCTGGCGATCATATTGCAGCTCGAAGCAATGGCGCGGGCCGCTGAATCCGAGATTGCTTTACGCTTTCTTGCTCTAAATGAAACCCGCCGTCTGGTGCCTTATCGTCAGGCTTCCTACTTTTCAGGGAATGGTACCAGCGCCACTCCAATGCGATTACGGGCGGTTTCCAGTGTCACCATCCTCGATCGCAATGCGCCCTACGTAAGCTGGGTTGAGTCGATGATTGCCACTCAGCCGCAGCAGACCATCACCCATATTAGCTATTTCGACAGGGCGCACTGTCCAGAAAAATTCCGTGCAGGCTGGGATGAGTATTCCATGCCCTATGTGCTCTGGTGTCCGTTGGTTTTGCCAAACCGAGTAATGATTGGCGCGCTCTGGCTGGGCCGTGACACGCCCTGGCTGGAATCAGAGCAGGTGCTGGTCAAGCGGCTGAGCGATACCTATGCCCATAGTATGGGGGCGTTGCTGGGTGGTAAGGCCAGGCCACAGCGGTTCCGCCGCCGCCGTACCCTGATCACTGCAGCACTCGTTGCGCTGGTGATATTAGCGCTACCGGTAAGGATGTCGGCACTGGCGCCTGCGGAGCTGGTGGCCAGAGACCCGGTGATGGTCAGCGCGCCGATGGATGGGGTGATTGCCAGAATTCACAAACCGCCTAGCAGTGAGGTAAAAGCCGGTGACCTATTGTTAGAGTTCGACGACACCAAACTGCGTAACAGTAGTTTGATTGCCGAGCGAGGGTTACAGGCTGTCTCTTATACACATCTCCGAGCCCACGAGACCTCTCTACATCTCG
>CAJXVN010000251.1 GCA_913060775.1 uncultured Gammaproteobacteria bacterium
TGTATAAGAGACAGCACTGAAACCGTCACCGAGCGGGTGCCCGCCGTCGGCACCCTGATGGCCAACGAGTCCATCGTTGTTCGCGCTGAAATTCCTGGATTAATTGAATCAATCGCGTTTGAGGAAGGCCGCAGTGTTGAGGCCGGGGCGCTACTCGTGTTGCTCAATGCCGATGAACACCGTGCGCAGGTAGAGCAGACTCAGGCCACCGTGGAGCTGGCTCGCCTGAGTTTTGACCGTGCCACTGATCTACATAAAAAATCGATGATCAGCCAACAGGAGTTTGACGAGGCCCAGGCCCGACTAAAGGAGTCCCGAGCTGCCCTGCGGCGACACCAGGCGCTGCTCGCAAAAACCCGGATAGTCGCCCCCTTTAGCGGCACCGTTGGATTACGTCATGTAAGTCCCGGCGCGTATATTCAGCCGGGCCAGGACCTGGTTAACCTGGAAGATATCGATCCGATTAAAGTCGAGTTCAAACTGTCCGAACGTTACGCTGCGGCTATCGCAGTAGGTCGGCAGGTAGAGGTGCTGGTTGATGCGCTTCCGGGAACTCGTTTTGGCGGCGAAATCTACGCGATCAACCCCCGCCTTGATCCACGCACGCGAGCCTTTTCTCTTCGCGCCCGAGTCGCTAACAAAGAGGGCGTACTTAGGCCCGGCATGTTTGGCCGAGTCAACCTGATAGTCGATCGACGCGAAAATGCCATCACCGTGCCAGAAGAGGCGATCTGGCCCCAGGGAGATCGTGCTTACGTATACCGGATTATCAATGACAAGGCAGCACTTACCGGGGTCGAACTGGGCGAGCGGTTTGATGGCAAAGTCGAAATTCGATCTGGGCTGGAAGTGGCAGAAACCATAGTCACCTCGGGCCACATGAAAATCCGCGATGGCAGTGCGGTGATGGATGTCTCTCAGCGGCCCAAAAAAGAGCCAGCCGGAGCCGTCCCATGAAAATCTCTAACCTCTCAGTAGAGCGACCGGTACTGGCAATCGTCATGACGCTGATGATTCTATTGCTTGGGATTATGTCGTATCGGCAGTTATCGGTTCGGGAATACCCGGATATCGACACCCCCAAAGTGTCGGTGCGAACTATCTATCCCGGGGCCAGCGCCGAGATCATTGAAAGCGAAGTAACGCGGCCGCTGGAGGATCAGCTTTCCGGCATCGAGGGCATCGATCTGATGTACTCCAATAGTCGTGAAGAGGTGAGCGAAATCACCATCGAATTCCTGCTCAATCGCGACGTCGATTCTGCCGCTGCGGATGTACGCGACCGGGTAGCCCGGGCGCGGGGCGACATGCCCGACAACATCAAAGAACCGATCGTGTCCAAAATTGAAGCTGACGCCGGTGCCATTATGTGGCTGGGGTTTCTCTCCGACCGCCATAGTGAAATGGAAATCAGCGATTTCGCGGACCGTTTCGTTAAAGACCGGTTGCAGAGTCTGCCCGGGGTAGCCACCGTCATGATTGGCGGTGAACGCCGCTACTCTATGCGTATCTGGCTGGATAGAGAACGGCTGGCCGGGTTTGGGTTGACCCCGGCTGATGTTGAGGATGCGTTACGCACGCAGAACCTGGAGGTTCCCAGCGGTCGCATCGAGAGTAAAAATCGTGAATTTTCGGTACTCACTGACACTAACCTGCAAACGCCCGAAGAGTTTGAAGCATTAATCATTCGCGAGATCGACGACTACCCCGTGCGGCTGCGTGACGTTGGTCGTGCCGAAATCGGCCCTGAGCGCACTCGCAGCATCATTAAGATGGATGGTTTGCCAGCAGTCGGCATGGGCATTATCAAGCAATCCACCGCTAACACCCTCGAAGTGGCAACGGCTATTCGCGCAGAATTACCGGCCATTCTGGCGGCCTTACCCGAGGGGATGAAATTCAAAATTGGCACGGACCATGCGGTATTTATTGAAGAATCGCTCGGTGCCGTTTATCAGACCCTGGCCGAGGCCATGGGCCTGGTCGTCGTGGTTATTTTTCTGTTCCTACGCTCTTTTCGCGCCACCCTTATTCCGGCATTGGCGGTACCGGTGGCCCTCACCGGCTCTTTCGTGTTTATGCTGGTGATGGGGTTTTCGGTCAACGTATTGACCATGCTGGCGCTGGTGCTGGCTATCGGACTGGTGGTGGATGACGCCATTATTGTGCTGGAAAATATCTACCGCCGTATCGAGGAAGGCATCCCGCCGGTAAAAGCTGCCCTGATCGGTAGCAATGAGATCGGCTTCGCGATCCTGGCAATGATGATCACCCTGGTCGCGGTATTTGTACCCCTTAGTTTTCTGTCCGGCACCACCGGCAAACTCTTCCAGGAATTTGCATTGGCGTTGGTAGGCGCGGTGGTGGTTTCCGCTTTTGTGGCGCTTAGCCTGGTGCCCATGCTTTGCTCCAAATTGCTCAAGCCCACTACCCATAATCGCTTTTACGAGGTGACCGAAGGCTGGTTAAGGAGCCTGTTTGCCCTTTATGAACGGTCATTGCGACTGGCGCTAAAAGCTCGGCCATTGATCGTCCTGGCAGGGCTCATTGCCGCTGTGGGCAGCTACTTTTTACTTAATAGTCTGGAATCTGAGCTCGCACCCTTTGAAGACCGAAGTGATTTTGTCGCCATGTTGATTGCGCCGGAAGGTTCGAGTCCTGAATACACCACGCAGCAGGTCAACGCGATGGACGAAATTATTCGCGAAATCCCGGAGGTGAAAACCTCCTTTATGGTCACCTCGCCAGGTGTCGCTCGACCTGCACCGGTGAACATTGGGGTCGGCTTCATCACCCTCACCGATTATGCGGAGCGAACCCGTAGCCAGTTTGATATCACCAAAGCGGTGGCACCGAAACTTTTAGCCCTGCCGGGTGGACTCGCTTTCCCAATTAATCGCGCTTCGCTGGGTGTTGGTGGCTTCAGAGACACTCCGGTTCAGTTTGTTATCCAGGGCAATACCTATGAAGAACTTGAGGAGTCGGTCAACAAACTCATGGCCCGCGCCCGCGAATACCCGGGACTGGTCAATCTCGATACCGATCTGAAACTCAACAAACCACAATTTAAAGTAACCGTGAACAGGGACAAGGCGGCTAATGTTGGTGTTGCTGTCGCGGATATCGGTCGTACGCTGGAAACCCTGCTCGGCGGTCGCGAAGTGACCCGCTTTAAACGTGCAGGCGAACAGTACGAAGTTATCGTCAAACTGGCCGATAAGGACCGCACTAATCCGACGGATTTAACCTCCATCTACGTGCGCGGTCGTAGCGGCGAACTGGTACAGCTATCCAATCTGGTAGAAATTCGTGAGACAGTCGCACCCAAAGAGCTTAACCATTTTGACCGGTTACGAGCGGCCACCATCAAAGCCAACATTGCCCCCGGTTATGCCCTCGGCGAAGTACTCGATTTCCTGGAGAAAAACGCCGAGGAGCTGTTGCCGGCCTCTTCGCGCATTGATTTCAACGGCGCATCCCGGGAATTTAAAAAAGCCAGCCAGGGGCTGGCCATCACCTTTGTGCTCGCGCTCGCCTTTGTCTATCTGGTGCTTTCCGCACAATTTGAGAGCTTTCGCGGCCCGCTTATCATCTTGATTTGCGTACCACTGGCGGTCAGTGGTGCCCTGCTGGGTCTGCTACTCGCCGGTCAAACGTTCAATGTCTACAGCCAGATCGGTCTGATGATGTTGATTGGGCTAATCACCAAGAACGGTATTCTCATTGTCGAGTTTGCCAATCAAATGCAGGCTCAGGGCATCGACAAAACCGAGGCAGTAATACGGGCTTCCGCGCTGCGTCTACGCCCCATCCTAATGACCTCAGCCACCATGGTGCTGGCGGCGATCCCGCTGGCGCTAGCCACTGGAGCCGGCGCAGAAGCTCGTCATCCCATCGGCTGGACCGTCGTCGGCGGGCTGATTATCGGCTCGCTGCTCACTTTGTACGTGGTACCAACCGCCTATACCTATCTGGCAGGTGACCGCAGCCGGATGGCTAACACCGAAGGTTCTCCAGCGGATGAGTTGCTAGTGCCAAGCGAAAGCGGGGCAATATAGAATGCTGAAACCTTAATCAGCCCCCAGGGCCGATTTATGCCCCAAGGGTTTTATAAGCGCATACAAAAATCAGGATGGCGTTACAAAATAGCCAGTACCTGTCTCTTATACACATCTCCGAGCCCACGAGACCTCTCTACATCT
>CAJXVN010000252.1 GCA_913060775.1 uncultured Gammaproteobacteria bacterium
TCTACACTATCCTCTTCGTCGGCAGCGTCAGATGTGTATAAGAGACAGGTAATGCCCGCCGACCATCAACGCCACGCAGTGCACCAAAATCAACTGATAAGCCAGCGGCGTGAGGGTGAATCGCCGGCGCGTCAGTGCCAGTACACCCAAAGCGACCACAGCGGGCAACACCTCCAGCCCCCAGGTGTAGTAGTCGTGAGGGTGCCAGCCTGACCAGACTAATACGACCGTAAAAACCGCCAGCCACCCCAGCGACATCCTGTCTATTGCCATCGCACCCACTGCCTTTTTAAAACCCCCTGCCGATTAGCTGGTTAACCGGGCTGCTCGATAAGCGAACTGCCGCCGGGTCAGACCAATCATCCGGGCGGCTGCAGTCAGGTTACCGCCACTTTTCTCCAGAGCCCGGTTGATTAACACCTGCTCTAGTTCCTTGATGGTTGGCAGCTCATCCGCATCGACCGACATCACCGCTTTAACCTGATCAAGCGGGCCGCTCGCTGGTCCTTCGTCGCCGGCCATCGTTAACATCTGTTTCTGCAATTCGTTCTCGCCAAACAGGTCATGCAATCCGATCGGATTAGCGCCCGCCGCAAGAATGACCGCCCGCTCTACCATATTCTCCAGTTCTCGGATGTTGCCCGGGAATGGGTACGTCATCAACCCGGCCACCGCCTGCTGGGTAAAGCCAATCGCGGCGATGCCATGGCGGGCAGTGTACTTCTGGCGAAAATATTCCATTAACAGAGGAATATCTTCCTTGCGCTCACGCAACGGCGGAATTTGCAGCGGAAATACACTTAGCCGATAGTAGAGGTCGCGACGAAAACGCCCGTCGTCGACCGCCTGCAACAGATCCGTATTCGACGCGGCAACAACTCGCGTGTTGATTGGTCGGGTTTCTGTACCACCGACTCGCTCGATTTCTCGCTCCTGCAGGGCGCGCAGTAGCTTGCCCTGGGCAGAGAAACTCAGGGTGCCTATCTCATCCAGGAATAGCGTGCCGCCTTCCGCTCGTTCAAAACGGCCCGGCCGGCTATTCACCGCACCGGTAAACCCTCCCCGCTCGACCCCAAACAGTTCAGCCTCCACCAGATCAGCCGGCAGAGCCGCGCAATTAACACCAATGAATGGGCCTTCCGGGTTAGCGCTCACGCGATGCAGGGTTTTGGCAAAGACTTCTTTACCCACGCCGGTTTCACCCTGTAACAGGACGGTGGCCCGAGTGGGGGCGACTTTTTTTAATCGACTCATAATCAGGGAGAAGGCGGCCGAGATACCCACCACCCGCTGATCCAGCGCTGCATCAATATCAACGGTTTCGTCCTGGATCTCTGCCGGATCAAACCGATTAACAAATTCCTGGGGGTGAAAATAGGCGGCAGTAGGATCCTGCTCACGCCAGGTGGCCAGCGGCTGGCCCACCAGGCGGCAGGCATCGTGACCCATTGCGGCACATTCAACTTCACGAAACAGCACCGGCGAACCAACAAAGGCACTGGCAAATCCGCTGGCATAACCGCTCTGCATCCAGCATACCGGCTCCGGCGCCAGACCGTGCAGGTTGCGGTGAGCCTGCGCCTCTATGGAGCCGTGGGTGAGAAATTCGCCATAGAAATTCTGTCGCTGATCATCCGTTTGAATGGTGACCGTTTCAACGGCCGCCATACCAAACACTGCATGCAGGTCCGGGCCGACCAGAAAGGTTTCATCAAAAGCAGCACCGGGGCGCCGTTGCTGGGCCAGGGCAGCGTCGCGAGTGCCGTCTGCATAACCCAGCCGCGAATAGAGACTCCGTGCCCGCTCAGCGCCAAGCTCCTCCAGTAATTCTGCGCGCTGACCTTCGAAGGTCTCGCTGCGCATCATCATGACCCGACCGCCGGCCAGGCCGATGTATCCCTGTTGTGGATTGAATTCAAGGAGCTGAAGTAGATCCCCACCCCGTTCACCGGGGTAATAACTGCTCTCAGTCGTCATTGTTTTCTTCCCCAGCGGAGCGAGGCTTAATGCCAATTAGACAAATATGTCACCCATCATACGCTTCCCCCTGCGAATAACGACAATTTTGTAACTTTTTGGCCGCCTCACACCCCTGTCGCCAATGCTCTAATCATAAATATTATTAATATCAATTAGTTATGCAGGCCCCTGGTTTCTGGCACCCGAATTGCTAATACCGAAGCATTGTCATAGGGATCGATCCACTGAAACGGGAATGGAGCAACCATGCAGGACATCAGCAAACTGGTTGATTTTGATACGGGGCGTCAATCGAAAATCATTTTTACCGACCCCGATATTTACGAACTGGAAATGGAGCGTATTTACGCCCGTTGTTGGCTATTTCTCGTTCACGAGTCGCAAATCCCGGAACCGGGTGACTTTGTGCGAACCTTCATGGGCGAGGATGAAGTGCTGGTCATCCGGCAGAAAGATCTTTCAATTAAGGCGTTTTTAAATTTTTGTCCGCATCGCGGCAACCGCGTCTGCAAAGCCGACAGGGGCAGCCAGCGTCAGTTCAACTGCGCCTACCATGGCTGGTCTTTCGGCACCGATGGCAGCCTGACCGGTGTCCCGCTTGAAGAAGTGGCTTACTACAACAAGATCGACAAAACCGAGTTTGGCCTGATACCGGTAACACAGGTCGACAACTATAAAGGTCTGATATTCGGCTGTTTCGACGCCGACGCCCCGAGCCTTAGCGATTATCTGGGCGACATGAAGTGGTACATGGATGTCTGGCTGGACGCCATGCCCGAAGGCTCAGAACTGCTCGGTGGTGCCCAGAAGGTGACCATTGATGCCAACTGGAAATTACCCATCGAAAACGTGGCCGGCGATGGTTACCACCTGGGCTGGGCCCATGCCGGAGCCATGTCCGTATCGACTAGCCTGGGGCTCAGCGGACTGTCGGTGGGTAACACCGATGTTGATATCGATGGCGGCCTGTCAGTTGCCGGGCTTAATGGTCATAGCGTGCTCGCTTCCCTGGATGGTGACAAGGGCTCTGGTTACGGGTTTTATCCCGATCCTCAGCCGGCCCTCGATTATCTTGAGGCGAACCGCAAGACAGTGGTGGAGCGACTCGGTGACCTGCGCGGCAACAAACTCTGGGGCGCGCAGATTAATTTCACCATATACCCGAATCTGCAGTTCTTGCCCGGACTCAACTGGCTCAGGGTCTATCACCCTAAAGGACCCGGACGTTATGAGCAATGGACTTGGGCGATGGCCGAGAAAGAGATGCCAGACAGCCTCAAACAGCAGATTCTGGATAATCAGGTGCGTACCTTTGGTCCAGCCGGGCTGTTTGACAATGATGACGGTGACAACCTCGAAGCGATCACCGAACTAGGTCGTGGCTGGCGCACTCGCCAGGCCGATGTATACGCCAACATGGCGCTGGGTAGCGAACACACCCGTGAAGACATGCCCGGCATTATGTCGGCAGGCCTGGTCTGTGAACACAACCAGCGCTGGATGTACCGGCGCTGGCAGGATCTGATGATGGCGCCGGACTGGAGCCAGGTTCCCACTTACGACCAGGAAGCCGCTGAACTTACCAGCAGTCAGAACCGGGGTGCCGCCTGATGAATAAAAGTGTGCAACATGACCACCCGCAACTACCGGCGGAAACGGAGCCGAGCAGTGAATCAGTCTATTTGATCCTGCTCCGCCAGCTCAATTACGAGGCCCGGTTACTCGATGAATTACGTCATAAGGAGTGGCTGGAACTACTAAGCGAGGATGTCGCCTACTGGGCACCGCTGGCCGCCCGACGGTTACGCAACGAAAAAGCACCGGCTGCCGACCCCTATAGCGGGTTTTACTTCAACGACCGAAAACCGCATCTGCAGATGCGCGCAACTCGGCTGGACAGCGGCATGGTCTGGTGCGAAGACCCGGTCAACCACGTCCGGCACCTGGTAAGCAACGTCGAGGTGTTCGATACCGACGATAGCGACGAAGTAAAAGTCTACTCAGTTGTCGACCTGCATCGCAGCCGCCTGGACAGCAAAAGCAAACGCATTACCTACGGTCGCGTGGATGTCTGGCGGCAGACCGATTGCCAGTGGCTGTTAACCAGACGCCGTATCGATTTTGATCACAACGGCACCTGTCTCTTATACACATCTGACGCTG
>CAJXVN010000253.1 GCA_913060775.1 uncultured Gammaproteobacteria bacterium
AGATGTAGAGAGGTCTCGTGGGCTCGGAGATGTGTATAAGAGACAGTCATTGTTGTTGCCAAGTTGGCTGGTGAGCGCCAGTTGGCCAGTGGTCATGGCTGTGTTTGCGTCTTCAATATCCTGGCGGTCTGCTTTTAACCCAATGATCAGGTTGGGCGCAAAGAAGCTCCAGAAGGAATTGTCCGGCGTGATCGTATCGACATAGCCAAATCCAGCGAGGCCAGAGTATTTGTTGCTGGCAACACTGTTAGTGATGGCCAAAGGTACTCCGTTGGGAAAGGGCGGTACCGAAAACCAGGGAACCTTTAGCACCGGAGCAAATCCGTACATTTCATCGGGCAACGGATTGACGAGATTGCCCATATCGGTGACTTTCAATTTGTTTTTGGTTTGTGATGCCTGTGAGGTGCCGACCCCAAAGGGGGCCTCAGTGGGCATCGGTATCGAAAGCCCAACGTCCCAGCTGAACAGGCCGAAATCGAAATGCATATCGATCGATGCCTGATTGTTACTGATGTCGACATTCACGGCGACAAAACCAAAGTCGATACCCATCTGAATACCCAGTCGCCAGGCGGAGGTGTCTGCCGCAGACCAGCTGAATTTTTCGCCAATACTTTTATTGCCCTTGTAGCGCAGCTGGCTACCACCAACTTTGATCATGTTGGACTGGAGTCCAAAGCTGAAGGGCCCGGCAGAGAATGAAATGTCTCCCGGCAGTGGAATACGAAACCCCCGATTACGGGTAAACACGTCGCGAGATTCATTCACCATGGCCGCAAAACGGCCCATGCCATCTTCTGAGCTGGCGCCGTAGCGCTTGGTGAAATGGCTGTAATAAGTCACCGTATGGGCAAGGTAACTGAGCCAGCCAAAGGGGGAAATTTCAGCATTGGGGGCATTCTGAGCGAGCAACTCATTGAGAGTACTCAGGGTCACGGTGGTGGTAGCCAGATGCATGAGCATCTGCGCGCCGCTATAGACCTTGCTTGCCGCCACCAGCGCCGGTATGGCCCCGGCTATCATTGGTCCGGCAATGTTTTTCGCCACGTTTGCCACCACATTCATGCCGGTGGCGATGCCATTGAGTATGGCGGAGGCTGCCTGACCAATAAACGGGATAGGTGATAGCAGGCTGGCGTAGCGGCGTAAAAAAGTGGGCGTTGAACCGAGGTGGTTCAGCCAGGACATGAGCCCCACCGCCTGGCCAATGGCCACTTCATTGGCCACCATGGCGCGATTGGTGTAGGCCATGAAGTTAAGGTCACGGGCCTCAAGTACCGAGATGCTGAAGGCGATCGAGTCAGCTGCGTTCTGCAGCTCCATCTGCTCGCTGGTCAGTTTGCCGCCGCGGTATAGAAATACCGCCGCTAGCGCCACCATGGCAGTCATCAGCAAGATGAAGACGGCAGCCTGACCCTGTTCGCGAAAACGCAGCATTCAGTTTTTCCGGTTTGAAGATGAAAAACGCCGGCAACTGCCGGCGTTTTTCAAATCATGCAAACTTCAATTTATTGATCAAGCTGGTTGTTGTAGTTCCCCAGGTCGCGGGAGGTGCTGGCATCACCCATGCCAGCGGCGGCGCTACCCTGCGATGCAGCGATACCAGTATTAGCCTGACCGGAAAGATCTTCAGCCATACCGCCCATCTGTTCACGCAGTGTTTGACCAAACATGGAGTAGATGCCAATGGCAGCGACCGCGATCAATGCGACAATAATGATGTACTCGGTCATGCCCTGGCCGAGTTGCTGTAATTTCAGTTGAATTGGTTTCATTGCAATGGTCTCCTGAGGCGGTTTAAGTGTTAGGTAATCGGCCGTTCGAACAGCCTTTAGCAATCGATTGTGTACCCAAAATCAAAAAAAGCCAAGGCGGCTGTACTGGTTCGTTAAGGCGTTAGGTTTCGGCTAAAAAATTCACGCCTGAACTCCGGATTCTACGGGGGCAGGAAGTCACGGTTTGCGGGACAGATAATGTTGGTAGATAGTCGCCGGTTAGCACTTCAGGAGTGGATTACCGAACTCTTTGGAAGCGAGTCTGTGGTGTTGGAAACTGCGTCGGCAGAAGATGCCAGTTTTCGTCGCTATTTCCGGGTCACGGGTGCGGCAGGAAGTCATGTTGTGATGGATGCACCGCCGGACAGAGAGCCCTGTGAGCCCTTTATCAAAATCAGCGAGCAGTTGCGGGCCGGCGGCCTGCATGCTCCGGAAGTGCGGGCTCGGGATACGGCGCGCGGGTTTCTGCTGCTGGAGGATTTTGGCCACCGCGCCTATCTGGATGAGCTGACCAAGGATAGCGCCGATGGACTCTACCGTGATGCGCTCTTAGCGCTGCGGAGCATGGGTGGCCTGTCAACCGCCGGATTGCCGGCGTTTGATCGAACGATGATCCAGAGCGAAATGGCTCTGTTTCGCGACTGGTATCTTGGTCGGCAGTTAGGTTTAGAGCCGGCGGCGGTCGATTTCTGTTTGCAGCCTCTAGCTGAAACGCTTATCAATAATGCGCTGGAACAGCCCCAGATCTGGGTGCATCGGGATTATCACAGTCGCAATCTGATGGTCTGCGAACCCAATCCCGGCATAATCGATTTTCAGGATGCGGTAACCGGTCCGCTTACCTACGACCTGGTCTCCCTGCTCAAGGACTGCTACATCCGCTGGCCTCGGCAACGCGTTGTGGGTTGGGTGGCGGACCATTTCGATCAGCTAAAGCGAACCGAACTGGGCGGAGCCTTACCTGATTTCGAGCAATTTCTGAGGTGGTTTGATTTGATGGGTGTGCAGCGGCACATGAAAGCCATCGGTATCTTCGCCCGTCTTAATCACCGCGATGGCAAACCCGGTTACCTTAATGATATTCCGCGTTGTTTTGAGTATCTAGCTGAACAGGCACCGGAGTGTCAGCCGCTGGCCCAGCTGCTTGGCTGGATAGAGCAGTCCCAATGAAGGCAATGATTCTGGCAGCCGGGCGGGGTAGCCGCATGGGCGCACTGACCGATAGTCAGCCGAAACCCCTGTTAAAGGTAGCGGGGAAGCCGTTGATTGAACGGCTTATCGAAAAACTTGTGCTGGCCGGGTTCAGTGAGCTGGTCATCAATGTCGCCTGGCAGGGTCAGCAGGTGCGCGATTATCTCGGCGACGGCAGCCGCTGGGGTGTCCATATAGAGTGGAGCGATGAGGGCGAGCTGCCAGTTGGCACCGCCGCCGGTGTTCGTCGGGCATTACCGTTACTGGGGGACAGGCCGTTTCTGCTGATTAACAGTGACGTGGTCGCCGATATTGATTTTGCGGCCCTGGCGCAGCCACCCGTGGCGCAATCGCCAACTGCCCATCTGGTGCTGGTGGCAAACCCGGATCATCACCCGGCGGGAGATTTTCAACTGGCGCAGGGTCGCCTGGTAAGAGAGGGCGGTGAACGCCTGACCTACGCCGGTTGCGGCGTGTTCAATCCAGCCCTGGTGCAAAATTCGGCGGAGGTTGAGCTGGGGCCGTTAATTGCTGAAGCGCTGGGCCGTGAGGAGATAATCACCGCCCAGCGGCACGCGGGCCACTGGGCGGATGTGGGGACACCGGAACGCCTGCAACGGGCAACCCGGCGGGTGCTAGCTAAGACTGAAAGCTTGCCTCGGGAATGACGATTCGCCCAGACCTGCCGGCAAACCGTCACGCCTGACGCTCGGGTTATTGGGGCATTGGCACCAGCGTGATTTCAACGCGGCGATTGGTAGCCCGACCGCTTTCGGTGCTGTTATCGGCAATGGGCTGGTTTTTGCTAGCGCCGCGAATGACAAAACGCTGGGCGGATACCTGCCGTGACATTAAATATTGGGCCACTGAACTTGCCCGCTGCTCTGACAGTATCTGATTAAGCTGGTCACTGCCGGTACTATCGGTGTGGCCAGTGACGTTTATCATCGTTTTGTTGAATTCCTTAAGTACCAGCACCACGGAATCAAGCACCGGGTAAAAACCTGCGTTGATGTCAGCGCGGGAACTGTCAAAGGTGATGTTACCGGGCATATTGAGAATAATGTTTTCACCGTAGCGGGTGACGCTGACACCGGTACCCTGGAGCTGCTGGCGTAACTTGGCTTCCTGCACGTCCATGTAATAACCGATACCTGTCTCTTATAC